>JBBSKH010000105.1:0-12376 GCA_038256495.1 Chitinophagales bacterium | reverse complement strand
GTTATAAAGACCATATTGTGCGCCACTGCCGCTGTTAAAGTTGTAGATAAGGTTATTGGTCACCTTGTTTTCCTGACCAGTCGTGGCATCGCTTCCACTAATATACACACCATATGCAGCGGCAGTTTGAGAGGCTGCTGCGGGGTTAGTATCGTGAATTCGATTGGCATTAATGGTAGTATTTGTATTGCCAGTGCTAAGATACACCCCATTAAAAGTGGTAATGGTAGCCCTGTTAGGACGCATGATGTTGTTACTATTTACGTTACTGCCATCAGTGTAATACAAGTACACACCATAGATATAGAAATCCTGCAGGGTATTGTTACTAATATTATTACCCGATAATACCGTTGCGCTTCCACCATACAGGCGTATGCTTTCATAAGCACCGCTGATGGTATTGCCGCTGAAGATGTTGTTATTGGCATTATTGCCGCCTGAGGATGCAGAAGTGCTTGAATTGGTAGCAACAATACCCACGCTGTTGCTTGAGCTAGTGCTGGTTACCGCATCAAGGTTGATGGTACAATTGCTGATGGTATTATTATCTGCGCCGTTTATTAAATGAACTCCCCAACCATAGGTAGCGTCAAGGCCAACAATGTTGAGGTTGTTGATGGTTACATAATCTGCACCGTCCAGTTTAATAATATGCCTGTTGGCACTAACTGGTGTAAACTGCAGCGTTCTGCCATTGCCGTTAAAAGTAACGGTGTTTACAGCAGAGGCACCAGTAATTACAGGGATGGTTACCTGCTCATTATAAGGGCCACTGGCAGCATCCACATTAAAGGTAACTGCTCCTGCAATGCCACAATTTATAGCAGCAACTGCATCAGCAAAGGTCTGGAAATTGCTGCCACCAGTTGCTGCAGCGCTGTTGATGGTATATGCGCCTGCGGGTAAAGGAACCGCAATGGAAACAAATACCGGGGTAGAAAATTCGGTGGCTCCGCTACATGTAACTGCCGTTCTGTAATAGGTACTTACAGTAGGGTTTTGCGTAAACGCCGGTGATGCCTGTGGTGCACCACTAATGGTAGTATAGGTGCCGCCCATTGTTGAAGAGCTTTGCAGCTCGTACGTCTGGCCGGTACCAATGCTGTTTCCGGTTAATCCAAAATTTACGAGACTGCCCGGGCATAATGTGCCGGCGGCATCAGAAGTGGTTGTTCCCGGGGTTGGCGGGGCAGTACAACCTGAAACATCAAATTCATAAGCGCCCATGTCCGGTGTGCCGGGATCCCTGGCTAAGCCAAGGAAATCTGTAGTTACAGAAGGAATCGGCGTGCCCAGGTTGTCTAAGGTGGCTGCAAATGGCTTAAGATTGCCAATAGTAGGATTGATAAAATTGGGTTCAATTGATACAGAATTGGCATCTACACCGCTGCCACCCTGCCAGTCTGCAAGTGTCGTATAACTGGTTGCAGGGCTTGGTACAGCGAGGTAACCGGTATAGTTGGTGCCTGCCGGACTGGTCATCAGCAAATCATTATAATCTGAAGCAATATCGCTGGCTGTTGTAGTAGCTCCAAAATAGAGAAGGTATTTTATACCGGTACCGGCCCTGGAAATTTTTACAATGTTGTTCTTAAATTCAATTCCTGTAGCGGTGGTTATCTGGTAGAAACCTCGTGTGATACCAGCTGTGGAAGTGCCTCCATCTAATAGAATGGTGTTATGATAATACAGTGCATAGTCTGAACCACTATTGTATATGCCGTACTGTGTACCACTGCCGCTGTTAAAGTTATAGATGAGGTTGTTGGTAAATCTATTTTCTGCACCCGCAGTAGCATCGCAGGAAACCAGTTGGATTCCATATGCTAGACCTGTTTGGGTAGTTGCACTGGTATGTGTATCATGAATACGGTTGGCATTTACCAATACGCTTTCATTACCAATTCCCATGTCTATACCATAAAAACTGCCTACAGCAACCCTTGTTTGCCGGTTGATATCGTTATTGGCAACCGTGGTGCCGTTTTGGTAGTCCATGGATATACCATAACTGTAAAAATCTTTAATAGTATTATTAGAGATGTTGTTGCTCAATGCTTTTGCGAAGCCAACGCCCACCATTGCTACACCATATCCGCCACCAATAATCGTATTGCCGGTTATGGTAGTAAAACTGGCATTATCGCCGGTAGCTATAGGAGAAGTGCTTGATCCGCTAGCGGTAATTCCTGCACTATTGGATGTTGTTGTACTGGTTACAGCACTTACATCAATTGTACAATTAGAAATTGTATTGTTATCCGCCTTGTTGGTGAGGTGAACTCCCCAGCCAAAAGTAGCATCCAGGCCAACAATATTCAAGTTGTTTATGGTTACATAATCTGCTCCATTTAACTGTAAAACATGTCGGGCGCCTGTAACAGGCGTAAATCGAAGTATTCGGCCATTACCGTTAAAGGTTACTGTATTGGTAGATGATGATCCCAATAAGGCCGGAATAGTTACTTGTTCGGTATAAGGACCGCTTGCTGCATCTACGTTAAATACTACCGGCCCTGCAATACCGCAGTTCAATGCTGCAACGGCATCAGTAAATGATTGAAAGTTGCTGCCACCAGTTGCTGCAGCGCTATTGATGGTATAGTTACCGCCAGGTAGAGCAGGATTTACAGTTACGAGTACAGGGTCAGAAGGAGTAGTCATGCCGGTGCAGGTAATGGCTACCCGGTAATATGCCGTAGTTGTGGGAGTTATACTAGTCCCTGATGAAGATGATGAACTGGTAATGTCAGTATAGGGCCCTCCAAAGCTGAAAGACCTTTGCCATACGTAAGTTTGTCCTATACCGAAACTATTGCCCGTTACATTTAAATTTACCATTGCTGTAGCGCAAACAACGGATGCTGAAGCAGTAGCTGATCCGCCTGTAGGTGGTGCGGCACATGCATAACTTACTGCACCGTTAGAATAATTAAATGCATTATCCCTCATATATACAACGTACGAGTATGGGCCTGCACCAGCAGAAACATCATCAAAGCTGGTAGTTACAGCATCTGTAATATTGGCAACGACAGTCCATGTGTTGCCATCAGCAATAAATGAACCTGTGCCTGAAGCTCCCGAAGCGCCAACAGTAAACATGGCCTGGTCATTCAAGGCTGGCCGGGGTAAACCGGCACCATCAGCCCTGATAATAACTACGCCGCCAATGCCCGAGGCTGGTGCGCCGTTATCTGCTCCATTTGTCCACGATAATACGTTGCCTACTTTGGATAAGCCGGATACATCGTCTGGATCAGACAAATCTGGTATGTTGGAAGTGCTGGCATAAGTAATGATATCATCAATGTAAACCTCGGTACCCGTAGTAGATGCCGAACGGAAAGCCCTGAGCGACGTACCATATGAGCCTGCGGCTACCGTAACTGCCGAAGCAGAACTGATACGGGACCAGGTTACATCATTAAGATTGGCAGGTTGCCCGGTTGATGTAGAAGCGGGATTAATTGTATTTGTTGTGCCCGATCGGTAACCAAGGTAAAACAAGGCATTGTTGGCAACGTTTGACTTACCCCAACCAATAGAGATTAAATAATTTCCTGCACCGGCGGTTGTTACAAAAGGGTTTGTTGTGCCTATTGTACTACCTGACGTAGCTGGATCTGTTATTGTCATCGACTGGGTACCGGTTCTCACATAAGTTGCGTTAGTATTTACCGTCCAGGTACCTGAAACGGCAGTCCAGTTGTTTGGCGGAGACGTAATAGGAGTGGCCTCGAAACCCAGGTTTTGGGCACTTATGCCTAACGCCATTAATAGGAAAATGGCTAACAAGGAAGTCGTTCCAAACCTTTGAGCAGTGATAGTAAGAGCCGCACTCGATTGAATTTCCGGAAAAGTGTAATTTTTTTTCATCATGTAATTTTTTTTTGTGAAACGGGAGAAAGTTTTAAACACTTCAATTTGAAATGTAACAAGGTGTTTCAGTAAAATTTTTGATTTGGGGGTGTTTAAATCGGGGACGGTTGCTAATGCTAAATTAACAATTTTCTAACAGCTACGGACAGTTGCTAAATATTAATTTTTTTATAATAGGTTGTAGCTGAATGAAAAAACCCTTTAACCGTTAGGCCAAAGGGTTTTGAACAAGTTTTTCTTTCACTTGTGGGTCAGGAAGCGATGAAGTTTTTCAGGCGCTGAAAATCTTTACCCGAATCTGTAAAGAACAGGCTGCTGAAAAAGCAGGCAATCGATTTACTAAACTGGGTAAGCGTCAATTGGTTTTCATTCTTTTTCATAATAATTGGATTTTTTAAAGGACTATAAAGATAATACGGGTTAAAAAGGTATACAAGGGTGAAATTGCCTAATTTTTGATATGAGTAATTTCCGCAATAAATGGGTGTTTATTGGATGATTAATGTTCGGTGCTTATTAGTTCTGCCGATTTTCTTATAATGTTTTATGGCATAAATGCCGGGCTGCTGGGTTAGTTTACTTATGAAATTTCGCAGGGCATACATTACAGGATGCAATATAACTGGGCTTTCTTTTTTCATATGAATTTAATTTATACTCTATTTTAACGTCGTTGAGTAAAAAATATTGTAACCGGGAATTAACCTGATAAAAAATAAATATACAATGCCGCAACTTTTTTTAAAACCACGTTGTTAGAGATATCGTAATTAACGGAACATTTTAAATTAACTCACAACAACAAATCATTTTTGTATGAAAAAGAATTTTTTATCCCTGGTCATGGTTACAGCTGCCTCAGCAGTAATGTTTATGGCATGTAATGAACAAAAAACGGAAACCACCACCACAATGGAAGACAGCAGCGCTATGGCTTCAGACAAAATGATGCCTGAAGAAACAGGTGTTATGGTAGGCGGTGCCAATATGGTGCCTTCAAAAAATATTGTAGAGAATGCAGCGGGTTCTGCAGATCACACTACCCTGGTAGCGGCAGTAACAGCGGCAGGCCTGGGCGAAACATTGAGCGGTACTGGTCCGTTTACTGTATTTGCACCAACAAACGAAGCCTTTTCTAAATTGCCTGCAGGTACTGTAGACAACCTGTTGAAGCCAGAAAACAAGGGCGATCTTACCGGTATTTTAACCTACCACGTAGTACCAGGTGCTTTAAAAGCGGCTGACCTCACAGATGGCCAGAAGTTAAAAACAGTGAATGGCAAAGAATTGACTGTTAGCGTTAAGGATGGCAAAGTAATGATCGACGGTGCAACCGTAACCACCGCTGATGTAATTTCAAGCAACGGTGTTACACATGTAATTGATGCTGTAGTGCTGCCAAAAAAATAAGTTCAACAATTTATTAGTTGTTTGTTTTTTATAGGAGCTGCCCTTTTTAGGGCAGCTTTTTTAGTGCACGCAACTGAAAGGAAAAAACTATATCGACAAAAAACATAAAAGAATTTTATTTTCATGATATGAAATACCTGTTAGCAGCTTTATTAATATGCAGTAGTTTTTGTGGGTGGGCGCAGCCGCCCGTATACCTGATCGTGGGAACCTATACTTCTTCGGGAAGCGAAGGCATTTACACGTTTGCATTCGATACCGCTTCCGGCAAGGCCAACCTGCTGGGAAGCGCCAGCAGCAACAACCCATCTTACCTGGCCATTGCCCCCGATGGTAAAAGCTTGTATGCAGTTAACGAAAATGCAGGTGCTAAAGGAAATGGTGGCCAGGTTTTATCTTACCGTTTTAATAAAGAAAATGGAAGCCTTGAAAATACCGGCCAGCAGCCATCATTAGGTAGCAATCCCTGTTATGTAGCTACAGATGCTGAGGGAAAATGGCTGTCTGTTGGAAATTATTCTTCCGGCACTATGGCTGTTTATCAACTTACAGCAGATGGCGGCATTGGCCCATTGGTTTTTAGTGCGAAACATAGCGGCAGCGGACCAGACTCCACCCGCCAGCAAACGCCCCATGTGCATGCTACCGTTTTTTCTCCCAATGGCAAATTTTTGTATGTACCCGACCTTGGCGCCGACAAAATATTTGTATATGCATTAAACCAAAGCGGCAACTGGCAGCCGCCAAAAACGCCATTCGTGGCTACAGCGCCCGGCAGTGGTCCGCGGCATTTTGTATTTCATCCGGCAAAGCCATACGCCTACCTTATTAATGAACTGAGCGGCAAGGTAAACTTTTATAAATTCAATAGCCGTAAGGGCTCACTAAAGCAGGCACAAACAATATCAGCCTTGCCCGCGGGCTACACAGGTGCAGCAGGTAGTGCCGACATTCATCTATCAGCTGATGGTAAATTCCTCTACTCTTCTAACAGGGCAGAAATAAATAACCTGGCCATTTTTTCCGTAAACCGGGATGGCAGGTTGACTTTAAAAGGACAGCAGCCGGTATTGGGCAAAACACCCCGTAACTTCAGTATCGATCCGTCTGGCAAGTTCTTATTGGTAGCCAACCAAAACAGCGATGAGATAGTGGTGTTTAAAAGAGATACAGTAAGCGGTTTGCTTACCGACAGCGGCGAACGCATACCGTTGAAAAAACCGGTTTGTATAAAGTGGATCAGCACCGAAAACCATTAAAATGAAAAAAGAGCCACGTTAGCGGCTCTTTCCTTGTAATTAGAGGTTATGATTGGTTAATCTTTTCTTTTAAAAACAGTACCATCCGGCAGAATTTTTAGTTTTGCCTTAGCCTCGCCTTTTTTTAGTTCTACCTCGTACATATCCATGTTCTTGTCGTTTTCTTTATCAATTTCTACAATGGTATATCCTGGGTATTGCGCATTGATAGTTTTATTAACGGCATCGGGCAGGTTGGGGTTACCTGTGATTCTTGTGGAGGTTTTTACCCATTCTCCCCGATTATTGTACCACGAAACATAGTCGGCACCATCATTATTGTAACGAACATAATAATAGTTGTCGTCCATTTTCAGGTCATCCGCTTCTACCGGCTCGTATTTTACCCATACCATCTTCTTAACGGTAGGATACTTTTTGGTAAAAGACATGCGCACAGAATCGGGAACAGTCTCAGTACTAACCTCAATGGATTTACCTTCAGTTTCAGCAGATTTGGCCACTGTTTCCATCGGCACATCACTTACCATTACTTCGTTTTCTTCTTTCTTGTTGTCGCAACTGACCAGCATGCAAATGGATAATGCCGTAGCTGCCAGGGAATAAAAAATTTTCTTGTGCATAGTTATTTGTTTTATCAGGCTATGTACAAAATCATGCCGAATTAAAATACGGGGAAAGCGGGACAAAAAAATCCCGGCCACTTAGTAGGTGCCGGGATCTGAACGAAACTGTATATAAATTATTTTGTTTCCAGGAGTTTGAAAAATTGGTCAAGCTGTGGCAATATCACAATCCTGGTTCTGCGGTTGGCAGCACGCCCGTCGGCGGAACTGTTATCTGACACCGGGTTGTATTCACTTCTTCCGGCAGCCGCCATCTTAGCGGGGTTGAGTGCGTACTGATCCTGCAATACCCTTACTACAGCCGTAGCTCTTTTTACACTCAGGTCCCAGTTGTCAAGCAATTGGCTGCTGCCCTTGTAAGGAACATTATCAGTATGGCCTTCTACCATAAATTCAATATCAGGCTGATTCTTTAATACGGTGGCCACTTTTCCTAACACTTCGTTGGCACGAGTAGTAATATCATAGCTTCCGCTCTTGAACAATAATTTATCAGAAATATCAATGTACACCACACCTTTATCTACTTTAATGTTGATGTCCTTATCATCCAGGTTGCCAATGGCACCCTTCAGGTTCATAACCAGGGCCATGTTTAGAGAATCTTTTCGGTTAAGTGCAGATTGCAGTCCCTGGATATAGTCGTCTTTTTTACCGATATTATCCAACGACTTCTTTATGCTTTCTGCCTGAGAGCCAGAAATTACTGATAAATTCTCCAGTTGCTTTAATGCCTGATTATTGTTATCCTTTAAAAAATTATTCTCTTTTTTCAGGCTGGCAATTTCGGTTTCCAATGCCGCACGTTTGCGCTGGCCTTCGGCACTCAGGTCATTACAATCCTTCAACTGGCTTTGTAGATTATTGTATTCGCCCTGCAGAGTTTCATACCGAACCTTCTCTTCTTTCATTACTTTCTTACTAATGCATGAGCTAAATATAATGGCTGATGCAAGCGTTGTTGCCATGATGGTCTTTATATTCATATAAGCTGATTTAGATGTGAGCAAAACTATCAAAAACAAAAAATTATATCTTTTAAAAAGTCAAGAGTTTTGTTAATGTTCTTAAAAGAACATAAATAAGGCCAAAGAGGGATTGCAGCAAAGGAACATCCGGAAGATGTTGATATGTTATTAATAATATTTATAAGCAATTGTTTAAATGTGTAAATTTAGAAATCCGCCAATCTTTTTTTTTAACCAAAACTTAATGTTATGAAATGGCTTGTATTATTTTCTAAAAAAATGCTTTGGATTGTATTACTGTTTAGTTCGGCAACCTTATTTGCCCAAACCGGTACGGTAAGAGGTACTGTAACAGATGAATCGGGCGGTGCGTTAGCAGGAGCCACCATTATATTGCAACCGGGCAAAGCAGGTACCCGTACCAATGCAGATGGAATTTATTCATTGAGCACGCCGCCCGGTAACTATACAATTTATGTTACTTATACTGGCAAAGCGCCAGAGCAACGAAAGCTGATTCTTAGTGATGGCGATAATAAAGAAGAATCATTTCAGCTCAAAGATGCGGGAAACCTTGAAGGTATTATGGTCATCGGCTCCCGCAGTCCACGCCGGGTGGCTACAGAAACGCCCGTTCCGGTTGATGTGCTAAACATAGGAGAACTTACCAAATCGGCTCCGCAAACGAATCTTACCCAGATTCTTAATTATGTAGCTCCCTCCTTTACGTCCAATACACAAACCGTTGCCGACGGAACTGATCATATAGATCCTGCACAGCTTCGTGGCCTGGGGCCAGACCAGGTATTGGTATTGCTAAACGGGAAAAGAAGACACAGTTCGTCGTTAGTGAATGTGAATGGTACGCCGGGGCGAGGATCTGTAGGTACTGACCTGAATGCTATTCCTGCATTTGCTATCCAGCGGATTGAAGTATTACGAGATGGCGCCGCGGCTCAGTACGGCTCAGATGCAATTGCCGGTGTTATAAATGTGGTTATGAAAACGGAGGTAGGGAAATTTACCGCTGCAGTATTTGGTGGCGGCAATGCCAGCACCGGTGCCAACGACCACAGGGGTGGCATAGATGGTATCGTTGGACAAGTGGATATGAACTACGGGATTGGGATTGGCAAAAGCAAAGGGTTTATCAACTTTACTGCCAGCCTCGTAACCCGGGAAGATACCCGCCGGGCAACTGATTTTAACGGCAGTATTTTTAATGCTTATAATGCTGTTGAAAACAGGGCGCTTACAGGTGGCGTTAACCTTTCTTCATTGTTCAGTAATATTAATAACACACCCAATACTAACCAAATCATCAGCGCCATTAAACAATATGCACCGGCGGTAAACTATTTAACAACTGCACAGCAAACCGGCATTCAGAATGCCAGTACTATTGGAGCACTGCAATCTATTTTAAACGCAAATGTAACCGACCAGGAACTCGCTTTTCGTGGACTGGAACGCAGGGATTTTAATATGCGCATTGGGCAGAGTAAACTTAGCAGCGGCCAGTTATTTATGAACAGTCTCGTGCCTATCACCAGCAACAGCAGCTTCTACACTTTTGGCGGGTTTGGTATACGCCATGGTAACTCTGCCGGTTTTTACCGCAGGCCGAACCAGAACCGTACCTTAACGGAAATTTATCCTAACGGATTCCTGCCGGAAATAACATCAGATATTACAGATGCATCCCTGGCAGTTGGGATTAGGGGGAAAGTGTTTAGTGATTGGAATTATGATATTAGTAATACAGCCGGCGGCAACCAATTTAAATTTACTATTGATAATACGTCTAATGCTACTATGGGGGTAAATTCGCCGCGGTCCTTCAATGCAGGTAAGCTTGGTTTTATTCAAAATACCTCCAACCTCGATCTGTCTCGTGCCTACGATGTTTTGGCGGGTTTGAACCTGGCATTTGGTGGGGAGTTCAGGTATGAGAATTATAAAATCACCGAAGGCGATCCTAATTCTTATGAGCGTTATGATATAAACGGGGTGCCTGCCACGCCCACTACTGCGGCGACTCAGCTACCTACTGATTTTTTTGGAAGTGGACGCCCCGCGGGCGCACAGGTATTTCCTGGTTTCCGGCCGGCCAATGCCCTTAACGAAAGCCGCAATAGTGTGGCCGGCTATGTAGATGTGGAGCTGAATCCCACCAAGGCATGGTTGCTGAATGCGGCAGTACGATATGAAGATTATTCTGACTTTGGAAATACCTTCAGCTATAAATTTGCCACACGCCTTACCGTTGCACAAGGGTTAAATTTACGGGGTGCGGTGGCAACAGGTTTCCGTGCACCTTCTTTGCAGCAACGTTATTTTAACTCAACCGCTACGCAGTTTTTAGGTGGTGTGCCTTTTGAAGTGGGTACTTTTCGCAATGATTCCAAAGCTGCGAATTTATTGGGAATACCCAGCCTGAAGCAGGAAGACTCTGAGAGTTACAGCGCAGGGCTTACTTACAAAATTCCCCGTACGGCACTAACGGTAACAGTAGATGGCTATTTTGTAAAAATTAAAAACCGCATTGTGTTAACCGGCCAGTTTGCTAGACCAGGCGGCACACCAACCGGAGACCTGTTGGCCCTGCAACAAGCTTTCGACCAGGCAGGCGCTACATCTGCTACCTTCTTTACCAATGCCATTAATACAGAATCAAAAGGCATCGACTTTATTGTTTCCAACAGGTTTGCCTTTGGAGACTTTTCATTGAGAACCGATCTTGCCGGTACGGTATCCAAAACCCGGAAAGTAGGCGACATCAAGGCATCGGATATCCTTAAAAACACCGGCAACCTGAACAATTATTTTGACGAAGCCAGCAGGATATACCTTGAGTCTGCCGTGCCCACATCTAAGCTGGCATTCATGAATACACTCACAGTTAAAAAATTCGAAGTGTTTATCAGACATACCTACTTCGGTTCTGTAAATGATCCTAACACAACAGATATTAATGGCAACGGTTTGGTACAAGGCGCACAGATCAATGGTCAGTTTATTGCCGTTGAGCATCCGAGGTTCGGAGGCAGAACAATTACAGATGTTTCTATAGGTTACGAGATCAATAAAATGTTCAGGATTACTGTGGGAGCAAACAATGTTTTTGATATTTATCCGGATAAGAATTTTAAAACGCAAACAGCGGCAAGGCCGCTAGCGGCGGGTGGTTACGGTGCTGCCGGCACAATAGACCTTAGCAACAATAACCAGTTTGAATACTCCAGAAACGTTTCCCAATTTGGTTTTAACGGCAGGTTTGTTTTTGCCAGGCTCAACGTTTCTCTTTAAATCCAGCCGCTCCCCCTCTCCTTTTAGGAGAGGGGGTTGAGGTTAATAGTCAATTAC
This sequence comes from Chitinophagales bacterium, assembly GCA_038256495.1. Classification (GTDB taxonomy): domain Bacteria; phylum Bacteroidota; class Bacteroidia; order Chitinophagales; family Chitinophagaceae; genus Ferruginibacter. The sequence goes on along the minus strand of JBBSKH010000105.1, from coordinate 862 downwards.
CTGTTCTTCCATCACCGGCATTTCCCGCCAGCCATATTGCTGGTTACGCAATTGTGGTTCGAAGCCTGCTTCTCTAATAGCGTCCTGTATGGTTTGGCTGGTAAAACGGTGTGGCGCACCTGCAGCACTTACTACATTTTCTTCAATCATAATGCTGCCAAAATCATTGGCGCCGCCCTGCAGGCAAAGCTGCGCCACCTGCTTACCTACGGTCAGCCAACTGGCTTGTATATTTAATACATTAGGCAGCATAATACGGCTCATGGCAATCATCCGAATATATTCTTCAGGCGTGGTAAGGTTGTGTACGCCACGTATGCGGGTAAGTAAAGTGTCTACATCCTGAAAAGTCCATGGTATAAATGCCAGGAAACCTTTGGCTTCTGCAGGCTTTCGGCTCTGCACCTCTCTTATTTTTACCAGGTGCTCAAATCTTTCTGTAATGGTTTCTACGTGGCCAAACATCATGGTAGCCGATGTAGTAATATCAAGTTTATGCGCTTCGTGCATAATATCCAGCCACTCCTGGGCACCACATTTGCCTTTGCTGATCAATCGCCTTACCCTGTCTGTAAGAATCTCCGCACCTGCACCCGGAAGGCTGTCCATGCCCGCTTCCTTAAGTGCTGATAGAACTTCCCGGTGAGTGCTCTTTCCGAGTTTCGTTATATGCGCTATCTCCGGGGGGCCAAGCGTGTGAAGTTTTATGTTGGGATATAAAGCTTTTAATTCTTTAAAGAGATTTACATAAAAGCTAAGGCCCAATTCAGGGTGGTGACCGCCTTGCAGCAGCAATTGGTCGCCACCGAATTTAATCGTTTCTTCTATTTTATTTTTGTAAGTATCAATATCCGTTATGTAT
>JBBSKH010000104.1:0-12380 GCA_038256495.1 Chitinophagales bacterium | reverse complement strand
TACGCTGCTGGTGCGGCCGCTTTGCTCGGCTGCACTCATTACAATACTACCCGTGCGGGCCACCAGGTATTCGCAACCGGTGATGGATACATCGCAGCCGGCAAGGTCTTCACCAGGCGGCAGGTGGAACAATTGCTGAAATTTCTTTTCCCTACAATACAACTTTGTCCAGCCACGCTCTTTTGCCAGCAATGCTACCTGCTGTTTAAGTTCCTGTTCATTAATGCAAAAGGCAAAATTGCCCTGCAGTTTGGTAAATTCTTCTGCAAAAATAATGGCATCGTCTTCTGCCGGTTTTCGATACACAGAAGTAGTGCCTTCACTTGCAGGAAAAGGTAAAGGCACTGGGTTACTCAGTGCCTTCCTTATTTTTTTTAATATATTTTCTTTTGCTTTTGAAACGGTTGCCATTATGCTTTTTTACATGGAAGGTGGATGTTTCAGTTCATCTGGCAAAGACATAGGCGGCTCTTCCTGTACCGCATCTTCAGGTTCAACATCAAGGATTTTCCTTTCTTCATAAGGACGTTTACCTATCAATGCCTCTACATCGCTTTTAAATAATACTTCTTTCACCAATAATTCCTTGGCCAGTTTTTCTACCTCTTCTCTTTTTTCTATCAGCAGGTTCTTTGTTTTTATGTAAGCGGAATCTATCAGCTTTCTTACTTCCTCGTCAATCATCTTACCGGTTTCCTCGCTATAAGGTTTGGTGAAATAATTTTCTTGTTGCGGATCGTAGAAGCTGATGTTACCTACTTTTTCATTCATACCATAGGTAGTAACCATACTGTAAGCGATCTTGGTTATTTGCTGCAGGTCGTTGCTGGCACCGGTGCTGATCTTCTTAAAGAAGATGTCTTCACTGGCACGGCCACCAAGGGTCATACATATCTGGTCAATCAACTGATCAGTATTGTACAGGTACTGTTCTTTTGGTGTGTACTGTGCGTAACCCAAAGCGGCAGAACCCCTTGGTACGATCGTAACTTTCAACAACGGATAAGCATGCTCCAGGAACCAGCCACAGATTGCGTGACCAGCTTCATGGTATGCAATGATTTCTTTTTCTTCGGGAGAAATGATCTTGTTCTTTTTCTCCAGTCCACCAATCACCCTGTCAATCGCATCCTGGAAGTCGCTCATGTCTACGGCTTCTTTGTTCTTACGTGCGGCAATCAGGGCTGCTTCGTTACAAACGTTGGCAATATCTGCGCCTGCAAAACCAGGCGTTTGTTCAGCCAGTTTATGTATGTCGAGTGTTTGTGATATTTTAATAGGCAACAGGTGCACTTTAAAAATTGCTTCTCTTCCCACCATGTCGGGCTTGTCAATAGTTATCTGGCGATCGAACCTTCCCGGGCGTAATAAGGCTGTATCCAAAACGTCGGGCCTGTTGGTAGCTGCCAGGATGATGATACCAAGGTCGGTACCAAAACCATCCATTTCTACCAGCAACTGGTTTAGCGTATTTTCCCGCTCGTCGTTGCTCATCATCATGTTCTTTCCCCTTGCACGGCCAATGGCATCAATCTCATCAATGAATATAATACACGGTGCTTTTTCCCTGGCTTGTTTAAACAGGTCACGCACACGGCTGGCGCCTACACCCACAAACATTTCCACGAAGTCACTTCCACTCAAACTGAAAAAAGGAACTTGTGCCTCACCAGCAACTGCTTTTGCAAGCAGGGTTTTACCGGTACCCGGAGGGCCTACCAGCAATGCACCTTTTGGTATTTTACCACCAAGCGCTGTATATTTTTTAGGATTCTTTAAAAAATCTACGATCTCCATTACTTCTACTTTGGCTTCATCCAAACCGGCAACATCGTTAAAGTTGATATTTACTTTAGTACCTTTTTCAAACAAGGTTGCTTTTGATTTGCCGATGTTGAAAATGCCACCGGGACCACCGCCACCGCCTGGTCCGCCTACTTTACGCATCATCATGATGAAAAGGAATGCGATCAATAATATAGGCAACAGGGTGCTGATAAGCTGGCCAAAAAATTCGCCCTCTTCATCAGACGTTTCGCCTACCTGCTGTATGTTGGGATTCTGCTTATAGAAGTCACTTTGCTCGCTGGCAAAACTTTGTATGTCTTTAAAAGAAAAGAATACCTGTGGCTGGTTTACTTTTTCAGCATTCTGGTACCTGTTAGGATCTTCTTCTGTATTGAGAATGTTGCTATAAAATGCAGATTTTTTTTTCAGGCTGTCTTTATTGATCCACACCCGCACTATTTTTTTATTACGGATGATCTTGATCTGCTCTACATCACCTTGCTTCACCATGCCATAATACTTCTGCTGGTTGGTTTCAATGCCGGTGCTGTTTACACCCCTATAAAGGTTGTAAGCTATTATGGAAAGGAAAATGATACCATAAATCCAATAGATATTAAATTTATTTTTCCTTTTATCTGGGTCATCACCCATAGGAGGTATATTATCCGGAGAAATTTTTCTCTTGTTTTTTTGTTGGTTCATATCTTGTGCCATACTTTAACTGGTAATTATAGGGTATTTTAGGTTTATTTATCAGGGTGTTCCATTGCGGGAGCATCGCTCCACATTTCTTCTAATTGGTAAAATTTACGGGGTTCGGGCATCATGATATGCACAACTACGTCTACATAATCTATCAGTATCCATTGCTCGCCCTGCCGTCCTTCATGCTTATAGGCAGATTCGCCCGCTTTTTCTTTTACATCAAACTCCACGTAATCGGCAATTGCTCTAAGTTGGGTAGAGTTGGTTGCTTCACAAATAATAAAATAATCTGCTACTGCTTCGGGAATTTTCTTCAAGTCGAGGCTAATTACATTTTCACCCTTTTTTTCGTGAATAGCTTTTATAATGGTTTTGAAGATTTTACTGTTTCTTGTAAGCCTTTTTAAGCTGCTCTTTTTCCTATTCTTTAGTGCGTCCAGGTTATTCAAATGAAAGATTTATTTATATTATATAAAATCATGCAGCTAATCTCATAGCTTGCAAATTAATTCAAAAATACTACTTCTTTTTTTAGGTAACTATAGTATAATGGAGCAAAGCAGGATTTTTCATATCCTTAACGAGGTTGCAAGTACCAACAACTATGCCATGGCAAAGGTTCATGAAGGATTGGCCACTAATGGAACGGCATGGTTTGCGCATACCCAATCAGCGGGTAAAGGCCAACGGGGACGCACCTGGCAAAGCGAGCCCGGGAAAGCTATTCATTTGAGTATTGTTTTAAGTCCTTCACTCATTTTCAGGGTGAAAGCTTTCTATCTAAGTGCTTTGGTAGCCGTTTGTTGCCGTGAATTTTTATCTTCAAAAACAGGTCATAATTTTTTTATTAAATGGCCAAACGATTTGTATTGGGGTGACAGAAAGGCAGGAGGAATTTTGATTGAAAATATATTCCTTGGCGGCTATTGGAAATGGGCCGTTGCTGGTATAGGCATAAATGTGAATAAAATGCAATTTGATGAAACTACTCAAAGGGCAGTCTCTCTACACGGCATCACCGGCCAGGAATATGATGTGGTAGCACTTGCACGGGAATTGCATGAATACATTATGGACAGGATGGAGGCAGTAAACGAAGACTCCGGAAAGACAATTATGGATGCTTATAATGAACATCTTTATTGCAAAGACAGCAAAGTTAGACTGCGTAGCAACCAGGCTGGTTTTTATACCACTATAAAAGGGGTGAACAACAACGGCCAGTTGTTAACCGAAGATGTTATAGAGCGGCAGTTTGACTTTGGAACAGTGGAGTGGCTGTTGTGATTATTCCGTTTCCAGTTCCGCTTTTCTTGCTTCTACTTCAAAACGATTATTGTAATATCCATGCCGGATGCTTTCTGCAACGTATTTTAAGATAAAGGGCAAAAAGCCATGTTCCTGGAATTGCCGTATGTGGCATAACTCATGTTTGAGCCAGCGACTGTCTTTTAAAAAATCGTCCTTACTGCAATTGTGCAGGTGAATGGTTTTTCCAATTACCATGGCTACTGATGAAACACCGAGTTTGATGGCGGCTATTCTTGCAATAAAACTTTTTTCCTTTACCCGGTAACTGATGTTTTTCACTGCTGTATTTTATTGCATATCCCATGCCTCCAGTATTTCCTGCACATGCTGTTTACTTTTTGGCTTTAAGATTACTTTGTCTATTACACCTTTTTCATTTATAAGAAAAGTGGTCCGCAAAAGGCTCATGTATTTCTTGCCATATAACTGCTTTTCGCCCCACACGCCGTATTTGTCAATAATATTCCGGTCTGAATCTGCTATTAGGGTAAAAGGCAGATTAAATTTCTCCTCAAATTTTTTATGCTGGGCTACTTCATCCGGGCTGATGCCGATGATATTAATACCTTTCTTCTTTAGTAATGAAAAATTGTCCCGCACGTTGCAGGCCTGCGTGGTGCAGGTGGGTGTGTTATCTTTCGGGTAGAAATATAATACCAGTTTTTTTCCTTTATAATCTGCGGAGGAAACGGAATTGCCATCCTGGTCTTTCCCTTTAAATGCGGGGGCTTTTTTGCCTTCTTCTAATATTGCCATTGTTTTAATTTTTTACCTGGTGAACTGGTAGGTCTTAGTTGTTTTGTTACCTGCCAGGTCTTCAACACTTATGATGAGCTCATGTTCGCCGGGAGGGCATTTTTCATCAAAATTATAAATAAAATTACGCCCCTTGTCGTTGCTGAAACGCAACCATTTACCATCAAGTAAAGCAGTAAAGTTTTTTAAATCCTCCATATCATCGGTAATGGTAAACAATATCCTGCTTAGTTTAGAAGCGTTGATGCCGTTGTGAAATCCCCTTGCTGTAACTACAGGTGGGGTATCATCCACCAATAATTGATAATTACCAAACTCACGGAACCGGGCACTATACCAGCCATTATTAAAGGTTGCTTTTACATAATCGTCCTTTGAGCCATAAGACCGGTGCATGATCACTTTGCCGGTATCCTTCAACGGAAAATTCCCTTTGATGTTTAGGGTGAAATAAGTTTGCAAAGGAATAGTGGCATTGTGCACCTGGTAAATAGGTTTGCCGGCTGCATTTTTAATTTCGTTGTATTTAAAAGTAAAGGAATCATACAGCGCATTTTCCGGCAGGAAGAACCTCACCGATTCGTTCTCAAAAATATTGATAAAGCCTGGGTGGAATTGTTTTTTCAAGCCGTCAGCATCCGAAGGCCTGCAAGCCGAAGGGCTCTTCATCTGTATATCAAATTTAAGCTCACTAGTATTGCCCTCCGGGTCAGCTACATTTATTTTAATTGCATGCGTTTGCCCATCCAACAGGCTTATCACACCATTTGATTTATCAGTTTTGTAAATGCTGGGCTCATAGCCTGGCAACCTCGACAAATGCTGCAGGTAAGGCCCACCTTTGGCCCTGTAGCTATAATCAATATGCGCATTCAGGTAACGGGTTTCCAGGTAACTGATGCTGTCTAAGCGGAAACCAGATACAGGCTTGTTATCATCATACAACACAGCTTCGTAAATGCCATTTTGATTGGTAGAGCCCGTATATTGGTCATAAGCGGTAATAGCAAAACTTACCCGTTCTGTATTCACATTTAACTTTCCCGCCGCAGTAGTGTAAACGCCGTTCACTTTTTTAAGTGCATATATTTTTGGTGTTTGCTCATAGGTGCTCAGGCAACGATCGTATACGGCCAACCGTAGAATTTGGGGTGGCACATTATCGGTTATGGGAAAATTCATCAGCAAAGGGTTCAGCACTTTATCTGTTTTGGTATCCCTTACTTCAAAGTGTACGTGCGGTCCCATGGAGCCGCCGGTGTTGCCGCTGTAGGCAATCATATCTCCCTGGCTAACCGGGAACATCCCTTGCGGAATATCAAGGTCAACAGCCCAGCTTTGTTGTTTATATTGCTGTGTGGTAACATATTCATCCAGCACTGTATTGAATTTATTTAAGTGTGCATATAACGTGGTTAATCCGTTTGGATGGTTAATGTATATAACTTGTCCAAAGCCCCAGGGCTCTATTTTCACCCGGGCGATATAACCTGCCGCCGAAGCAAAAACCTTTTTATTTTCAACCTGGTCTGTGCGGCAATCAAGTCCCATGTGGTAGTGGTTGGGCCGCAGTTCGCCAAAATTGGCCGCCAAACCTTTTCTTGCATCCACGGGCCATATAAAATAATTTTTTGGGTATTGGGGCTTTTTAAAATACTGGGCCTGACCGTGTGCACCAATCAACAATAGGGTAACAACTAAACTTATTTTACAAAAAATGCTCATCCTTACTATTTAAATTATTTTTATTTCTACTTTAGTGTCTCTCAATTCATTCAAATTTAATCCAAAACAACACACTCATGAAACAGCTAACAACTATTATCATTATAACCTTATTTTTTAACAATCTCTATGCCCAGGAAAACTGCAAAGTGGCAGTAAATGAACTGAAGGGTGTGTATACCGGTGAATGTAAGGACGGCAAAGCCGAAGGAAAGGGTAAAGCCGTTGGCACAGATTCTTACGAAGGTACTTTTGTAAAAGGTTTTCCCGAAGGCCAGGGTATGTATGTATGGCAGGATGGCCATTATTTTATGGGCGCATTTAAGAAGGGCAAAATGGAAGGTGCAGGAAAGATGTATTACGAAGCTGCCAATGGCGAAGATTCAGTAATTGCCGGCTATTGGAAAAAAGACAAATATGCGGGTGAATATGAAAATCCCTACGAGATAAAAAATAAAACCACCCGCATTACTAAAATAGATGCCCGGCTTACACGCAGGGCAGATAATGGTATTATCAATTTCACTACTTCTCAGCAAAGCAATGCAGGCAATACCTATATTGCTGAAATAAACAATATTTCGGTACTGGCAGGCCAGTTTATCAACAAAAATAATTCTAAGCTTACCAACTCCTCCATCCTGCGTGTACAGCAGATCATCTTTCCATTTTCTGCTATATTTTATTTAACAACAGGCGACTATTTTGAAATGACTTTTTACGAACCTGGCGATTACGAAGTAACTGTTAATCTGATGTAAGAAGCACAAAATATTGCGCAATCTATATGGATAAGCGTTGCAAAATTTGCAACGCTTATTTTTTACCAGTACTTTTGCACGCCAGCATAAAATTGGTGATAGCAGTTATGCCTAAGAACAATTCCATAAAGTCAGTTTTAATTATCGGCTCTGGTCCAATCGTGATAGGGCAGGCCTGCGAGTTTGATTACAGCGGTACCCAGGCCGCCCGTAGTTTACGGGAAGAAGGTATTAAAGTAATTCTGATTAACAGCAATCCTGCTACCATTATGACCGACCCCATGATGGCAGACCGGGTTTACCTGTTGCCGCTCACGGTGGAAAGTATTGAGCAGATATTGGAAGAAAACCAAATTGACGCAGTGTTGCCTACCATGGGTGGCCAAACAGCGCTGAACCTTTGTAAAGAAGCGGATGAGCTTGGCATCTGGGAAAAATTTAATGTAGCATTAATTGGGGTAGATATTAAGGCGATAGAGAAGGCGGAAGATCGGGAGAAGTTCCGGCTGTGGATGATTGAAATGGGCATACCGGTTTGCCAGGCAAAAATTGCCAACTCCTTTTTAGAAGGAAAAGAATTTGCACAGGAAATAGGTTTTCCGCTGGTACTGCGCCCTTCGTTTACCCTGGGTGGTTCTGGCGGCGGCATCGTATTTAAAAAAGAAGAGCTGGATGAAGCCCTGAACTATGCACTTACTGCCAGCCCCATACATGAAGTGCTGGTTGAAAAAGCCGTGCTTGGATGGAAAGAATTTGAACTGGAATTGTTGCGGGACAATGCCGATAATGTAGTTATCATTTGTACGGTAGAAAATTTTGATCCCATGGGCGTGCACACCGGTGATAGCATTACGGTTGCCCCTGCGATGACGCTGAGTGATACTGCTTTTCAGTTAATGCGTAACACCGCCATTAGCATAATGCGTGACCTTGGCAATTTTGCCGGCGGTTGCAATGTGCAGTTTGCATTGAATCCTCAAACAGAAGAAATTATTGTTGTTGAAATAAACCCAAGGGTTAGCCGCTCATCGGCGCTGGCAAGTAAAGCCACTGGTTATCCCATTGCAAAAATTGCCGCCAAACTGGCCATCGGTTATAACCTGGATGAATTAAAGAACCAGATCACCCAATCTACTTCAGCATATTTTGAGCCGGCGCTGGATTATGTGATCGTAAAAATTCCCCGCTGGAATTTTGATAAGTTCAAAGGCGCCAATGATACGCTTGGTTTCCAAATGAAAAGTGTGGGAGAAGTAATGGGCATTGGCCGCAGCTTTGCAGAAGCCATACAAAAAGCTTGTCAGAGTTTAGAGAACGAAGCTGTAGGTCTTGGCTATTACGGCAAAAGCCTGATGCATGCTGATGAACTGATAGAATACATCAAGATACCAAAGTGGGACAGGGTGTTTCGCATAAAAGATGCGCTGATGGCCGGTGCCAGCGTAAAGCGTATTTGCGAAAGCACCAAAATAGATCGCTGGTTTATATACCAGATACAACTGATTTGCGATTGCGAAAAGAAGATCGCTAACTACAATATTGAGAGCCTGCCGGATACATTGCTTACCGAAGCAAAAATGCTGGGCTTTAGCGATGAGCAAATCGTTCGCATCATGAACGAAGATGATGCTGATAAAATATACCAGCGGCGCAAGGCCATTGGCCTTACCCGGGTTTTTAAAATGGTAGATACCTGCAGTGCAGAGTTTGAAGCAAAAACACCATACTTCTATTCAACCTTCGAAACATCCTCTAAAGCACCTAAGGGAAGTGAACTGCTGCATAACGAATCCATCGTTTCTGATAAGAAAAAGATTATCGTGTTGGGCAGCGGTCCCAACAGGATAGGCCAGGGTATTGAGTTTGACTATTGTTGTGTGCATGGTTTACTGGCCATTAAAGAATGCGGTTACGAAGCCATCATGGTAAACTGCAACCCGGAAACTGTTTCCACCGATTTTGATATTGCAGATAAATTATACTTCGAGCCGGTTTTCCTGGAGCACATCTGGGAAATTATAGAGCACGAAAAACCTGAAGGCGTTATTGTGCAGTTGGGCGGGCAAACCGCTTTGAAACTGGCTAAAATTTTACACGAACGTGGTGTCAAGATCATCGGCACTTCTTTCGATAATATGGACATTGCAGAAGACCGCGGCCGCTTCAGTGACATGCTAAAGGAGCTGGAAATTCCTTACCCTAATTATGGTACGGCCTTTAATACCGATGATGCCATTGAAGTAGCCAAAAAAGTAGGCTACCCGGTGCTCGTGCGCCCCAGCTACGTATTGGGCGGTCAGCGCCTGCGCATTGTATTAAATGATGAAGAACTGGAGAAAGGCGTACTCAGCCTGCTGAAACATTTGCCGGGCAACAAAATCCTGATTGATCATTTCCTTGATCGTTGCCAGGAAGCAGAAGTAGATGCCATTTTTGATGGTGAAACTTTTCACATCATGGGTGTGATGGAACATATTGAGCCAGCCGGTATCCACAGCGGCGACAGCAATGCTGTATTACCACAGTTCAACCTGAGCCCGCTGATAGTGCACACGATGGAAGAGTATGCAGAAAAAATTGCGAGAGCCCTGAACATTAAAGGCCTTATCAATATTCAGTTTGCCATTAAAGATGGTAACGTATATGTAATAGAAGCCAACCCAAGGGCCAGCCGCACCACGCCGTTTATTGCCAAAGCATACCAGATACCTTATCTTAATATTGCTACCAAAATAATGTTGGGGGCCGCCAAACTTACCGACTTTACTTTTGAAAAAACGATGACTGGTTTCGCTATTAAAGAGCCTGTCTTTTCGTTCAATAAATTTCCAGGTGTAAATAAAGAGTTAGGGCCAGAGATGAAGAGCACCGGCGAAGCCATTCGGTTCATTAAAGACCTGCGTGATCCTTATTTCCGACAGTTGTATAAAGAGCGAAGTATGCATTTGAGTAAATAGGAACCTGCATCTAAACCTTTTGCATCTAAACCTATAAGGTTTTTAAAACCTTATAGGTTTCATTTTAATTTATTACATGATCAAATTTGTCTTTTTGTTGTTGATGTCAATGTGTTTTCTTTTTACAAAAGGCCAGAAGTCCATTACGCCTGATGACTTTCGACTTTGTCTTGATAGTTATGGTTGTTCTGATTCAACATTAAGAATCACAAAAAAGCAATTGCTGAATGCGAAAATGATTACGCCGAATTTTTCGTGGTTTACGATAACACAACTTACCTTTTATTTAAGTTCAGGATTTGGAACTGATGTAACAACTCAAAGTTGCACAGGGAATATGTTTTGCGATAAGCTGAAGCCATTCCTTGAACGATGTGGCCCGGGTGCTGTTTTGACTATTTCAGCAGAGGGAGTGAATAAATCAGGAAAAAAAATTCAATGGGAGACATAAGCATTAAAGTTGTAGACTCCACCCAATAAAAATCTTTAATCTAAGTTGAAATATTTTTTCAATTGCACCTCTACTTCATCATCAATAAACCCACCAATATAGTATCACAGACTGTGAACACGAACCATGTTGGGCTGGGGTGAACAAAGAAAGTGGCGCTGAAATGAAAACTAAAGGAGAAGCTATTCGGTTTATTAAAGACCTCAGGAATCCTTACTTCAGGCAATTGTATAAAGAGCTGAGCATACATTTGAGCAAATAGATTATGTATATTTGAGTATGAAATTTTTAGTAGAAAATATTACGCTTGAATTAAATGGCAGCTTTTCTGATGAGATGAGCGATGAGGAGTTTTTTAACTTTTGTCAACAAAACAGAGATTTACAGATAGAAAGAGATGCTAATAAACAAATATTTATTATGGCACCAGTAAATTCTTTGGGGGGCAGTCAGAATTTTAATATTGCACTTAGATTAGGAAAGTGGAATGAAAAAAAATCAAGTGGAATCTGCTTTGATTCCTCTGCGGGTTTTACATTACCGGATGGGTCGGTTTTTTCGCCGGATGCCAGTTGGATGCCAATTGAAAAATGGAATAGCCTGCCCAAAACTGAACAACTAAAATTTGCCGCTGTTTGCCCCGATTTTATCATTGAACTAAAAAGCACATCTGACAACATAAAGGATTTAAAACTAAAAATGCAGAAGTGGATTGAAAATGGTGCACGACTAGCCTGGCTCATCAATGCGGATGCTCAACAAACAATTATTTATAAAGCAGATGGAAGTGTAGAAATTGTAGATGGATTTGACAGAAAGCTTTCAGGTGGAAATGTATTGATTGATTTTGAATTAGATTTGAGTATTTTGAAATAGTTTATTTACGAAACTATAGTCTCACCCATATTTTTCAATTGCACCGCTACTTCATCATCAATAAGCAATCTAAACCTATAAGGTTTTTAAAACCTTATAGGTTTGGATATCAACTACCTCATTCGAAATAATCGGTTTTATCTTTTAGATCAACAGGTTGTTTGTGAAACTGAATAAATTGTTCTATTGAGCCAAACCAATCAATAACTTCTTTTCGGGCTAAATGGGTGCTCTTGTTTGAAATCAGCGCCTGGTAACCATCGTATTTCCATTCCCCTATTTTTTTGGTGAGATAATGATGCACAGCATTTTTATGAATGTAAAAAATAAAGCTTGTTATATCGTTATCATCAACAGCCGTTGACCTCTTTAAATAATCTATAAACAGCGCCCCCTTTCTATTATACATTATGTTATATGCTTTTGCGTATCCATTTAAACAGTTGCTGAATTGTTCCATTATAAAATCCGATATCAACTGAGTTGCAGGATTGTAATCTTTTCGTTTTTTCAATTTGTAATATGCTTCAACTACACTATCCGCCCTTATTTTTACAAGTAAATGAAAATGATTCGGCATTAAAGAATAGGGTTAAAGTTGTGCTACCGGTAAAATATATTCTTTCATTTTACGAAGAAAATAGCGATAGTTCTCTTCATTCCGAAAAAAGAGCTCGTCTCCAACTGCCCTGTTGTAGAGGTGGAAATAATTATTGGGCAATAAGGGCAGGTGTTGGTTTGGCATATAATAATTTGCTTTACTAGTATAATATTTTATTTGCTAAACCTATAAGGTTTCAAAAATTAAACCTATAAGGTTTTAAAAACCTTATAGGTTTGCACCATCAATTACTTCAAATATGCATCGCTACTTTATCATCAACAAACCCACCAATATGGTCTCACAGTTTGTGAGCACGCATGAGGTAGGGTTACTGGGTGATCTTAAATTTAATTTCCCCGAAGGTACACATGCCATTGGCCGCCTTGATAAAGACTCCGAAGGTTTATTATTGTTAACCACAGACAAAAGAGTGACTCGGTTAC
>JBBSKH010000103.1:0-12472 GCA_038256495.1 Chitinophagales bacterium | reverse complement strand
TGCCAGCAGGGTTGCCGCCAAAATTTTGGGCCTGTGCAATAAAAGGCAGCCACAAAAGACATATGCAAAAGAGAACGTAATGAAATTTCCTCATAGTTTATAAAAATAGGAAATTATGTTATTGGTAGCGCAGGGAGGGAACTACTACTCATTGATGGATGCCATCCTGAGCTGTAGCGAAGGGTTTTCCGGTGATATCTGTTTTATGCTGTGCCACTTGTTAGAGCTATAGAAAGATCAGGATAGGCGGACGGCAGCGGTATTGGGCGACTGCCGGCAATGGTAAAAAACGTCGCATCTCTGCCGTTACTTCTTAATTATGCTTGTGTGATAAACAAGCTTCCTTAAAATCCAGTACCTTCTTTTCAAATTGCTCGTTTAAAATCTCTTTAACTTTTTTATAAGCAATATCTGGGTGAATGTCGATAGCAAAATATGGGGCATTTTCCATTCCTTCCCACTTACAACCGAATTTTTCTAGATTCTTAAGAATTGGTTCAGCATCACTTCCATTAAAAAAAATAATTTGAATAGTTGAATGACCGGAAGACTCAACGATTTCTTCAAAATATAAAGTTCCCTCGTCAATCTCAACACTTATAATATCTTCTAGTGCCAAATTGGGAGCGAAGAAAGGTATGTTATCTACCATAAAATTATCCCCAACAGGTTTAACCCAAATAGTTTCTTCTGCAATCCTTCCATCAATATCCTTATACACTAAAACTACTTTGTTTTTCATGACGAATTAATTATCGGTTTTTTTGCGACAGCCGATCTAGGTTTTTGCTAGAGAAAAGTTGAGTAGTGTAATTAAATTGCCCCGCCCTAAAAGACAGGTCAATGCAACTCACTTTATGCCGTCCGCTTCCCATCTCCAAAAACGGTGATCATTCCTTCCACACTATCCTTCAATAATCCCGCTGCTTCATCAAAATAAACATCCTTCATTTTTTTTGAGGCCTTATTGTCTTTTGATTTTTTGATGCTGGCTTTAACGGTTTCCAGATCATCAAAAAATACGGCCACACTTTTCTCATAAAAAGAATTGATGGCTTCAATGTCAATTAAGAGGTCTTCGTATTCCGTTAGTATAGCATTGATCTCTTCCAGGTTTTCGGCACTGTGCCGCCTTGGTATCCTGTTAAAAAGTTCTGTTAGTGCAGTTGCTGTAGCATTCATATACCAGTGCGTTTGTGTATTACCAACAAATGTACGAAAAGGAATTGCCGGGACTTAAGGTGATTGACTGTTAAAATTTTTTCAATGCGGTTTTCTCTGTGCAGCTCTGTGGTTCTCTTGTCCTCCTCTGTGTAATTGCTTTGATTACACAGAGCACCACGGAGATAACACGGAGAACCACGGAGGTAACACGGAGAACCACGGAGGTTTTCTCTGTGCATCTCTGTGGTTCTCATGTTCTCCTTTGTGTAATTGCTTTGATTACACAGAGTGCCACAGAGGCAACACGGAGAACCACAGAGGTTTTCTCTGTGCAACTCTGCGGTTCTCTTGTCCTCCTCTGTGTAATTGATTTGATTACACAGAGTGCAACAGAGGCAACACGGAGAACCACAGAGGTTTTCTCTGTGCATCTCTGTGGTTCTCTTGTCCTCCTCTGTGTAATTGCTTTGATTACACAGAGCACCACGGAGACAACTCGGAGAACCACGGAGCTTTTCTCCGTGCAACTCTGCGGTTCTCTTGTCCTCCTCTGTGTAATTGATTTGATTACACAGAGCAACACAGAGGCAACCCAGAGGATTTCGAACATAAAAAAAGCCGCATCTCTGCGGCTCTTATATTTTTTAAGATAGGTGTTACCTGATCTTGCGTATGTAAATATTATCTGCAAACTGCTTCTTCACGTCTTTCAGATCCCGCAGTACGCTGGCGTCTACCAGGTTGCCCCGCATTTCCAGTTTGAAACCTCCTATCAGGTCTGCATCTACTTTCTCTTCCAGTTCCAGGTGCTCTACACTAGCATCTGTTCTTACTTTAGCAAGAATGCTGTTCTTTAGTTCATTGCTCATAGGCGTAGCTGTAGTTATCTTCACCTGATAAATATTTTTCAGCTCATTGTACTGATCAATGAATGCCTGGATAATTTCCAACAGGTTGCTTTCCCTGCTCTTTCGGGTTAGCAATTGCACAAACTCGTAGGTAAGCTTGCTCACCTTGCCGGTAATAACGGCGTTGAGTATCTGCTCTTTTTTATCAGCAGAAATTACCGGGCTTTTAAGTACCTGCACAAAATCAGGATTACTTTTAGTTACTGCCTGCAGGTATTTGATATCTGCAAAAACAGCTTCCAGGTTATTTAGTTCTATCGATAAATCGAGCAGACTTTTGGCATACCTGCCAGCTAAACGTGGATTGTTCATATTTCCTTGTCCATCCCGATCTGCACCGGGGGAGCCTGGTTTGTATCAGTAAACTTTACCAGCCTTACTGAGTGTTATTATACATCAACCTCCTGTACCCTTTAGGGCCAAGGGGTTGTTTTTAATTTAATTTAACGCCCGAAGCCAGCTCCCTGATATAGCTCTCCTGCTCAGTCTTGTTGCCGAGTTCCCTTCTCAGGATTTTTTCACTTACTTCAATTACCATATTCCCTATCTGGTTTTTCAGATCGGTAAGGGCAGCCATTTTCTGGTTCTCTATACTTGCCTGCGCATCGGTAATGATCTTGGAAGCCTGTACCTTGGCCTCATCCTTAGCTTCCGCAATGATCTTGTCTTTAATTTCTTTTGCTTCCTTCAGCATTGCTCCTCTTTCTTCACGTGCGCTTACCAGTAATGCTTCGTTATCGCTTTTCAGTTGTGCCATTTCCAGCTTCACTTTTTCTGCGGTAGCAATAGAGTTGGCAATATTTGTCTCACGGTCATCCAACCCTTTCAGGATCGGCTTCCATGCAAATTTTTTCAGGATAACCAATACAACTATAAAAGCCAGTATGGTCCAAAAGATTAATCCTAAGTGTGGTAATAAAAGATCCATTACTTTTTATTTTGAATTTTGATCCCGATAGCTATCGGGAGAATTTTGAATTACAAACAAAGTGCTATACATACACAAGTTAAAAAAGGACTGCGCCGTCCGCCCTTTGCATAGGCGCAGTACTGTTTTTTGTGCATTAGGCTTTCAATACAGCCAATAAACCTGCGATAACTGCGAAAAGGGCAACACCCTCTACGAATGCAGCAGTCAGGATCATGTTTGCACGAATGTCATTGGATGCTTCCGGCTGGCGTGCGATTGCTTCTACAGCTCCTTTACCAATCTGTCCGATACCAATACCGGCACCGATAGCAGCAAGGCCTGCGCCAATTGCACCACCCATGTGGGAAAAACCAAATTGCGTTTCCGCTAACAAAGTCATCAAAGTCATGATACTTGTGTTTTATAGTGAATAAAAAATTACATAGTTGAAATCACCTGTTCTTTATGGCCATCCACATCATGGTCGCCACCTTCAAAACTCTGGCCGATAAATACTGCCGTTAGGTTAGTGAAGATGAAAGCCTGGATGAATGCCACCAATATCTCGATGAAATAAATGAACACGGTAAATAATACCGATATGGGCGAAAAGCCCCAGCCTGCTCCTTTGTTCATGGCGCCAAAAATAAAGATGAGCGATATGAAACTGAGGATGATAATATGCCCTGCCACCATGTTGGCAAAAAGACGAATGATCAGCGCAGCCGGTTTAATGATGAGCACACCCGCAACCTCTACCGGAATTAGAATGACCTTTACCAGGAAAGGAACCCCCGGAGGCCAGAAGATATGACCCCAGAAATGACTGTTAGTGCTGAACAAAATAACGATGAGGGATATAACACCCAGTACCGCCGTAAAAGCCGTGTTACCGGTTACGTTAGCAGCACCTGGTATTAATCCAAATAAGTTGTTGATAAGAATAAAGAAAAATACCGTGAGCAGGTAAGGCAGGTATTTTTGCCATTTGTGCCCCAGGTTTGGCTTAGCCACATCGTCTCTCACAAAAGTGATTACCGGCTCCATTACATTCTGCCAGCCTTTTGGTGCTGTTGTAACGCCCTGGCCATTCTTATACTTTTTTGCAATGCCGGTCATCAGCAAAACCAGCAGGGTTAGTGCCAGTATCATTTGCACCACGTTCTTTGTTAAAGAAAAATCATATACCTGGCTGCCATCTTCTGCATGAATTTCTCCTTCGTGCAATGTGTAACCATTGTATGCTTCGTGACCACCGTGGCCAAATTTTGCAGAAGAGAATACATCAAACCCCTTGGTAGGAGAATACAATATTACCGGTAAAGGAATGGTAGCATGAAAATCGCCAACAGAAAAGAAATGAAATTCATGGGCATCTTTAATGTGATCCATGATGATCTTGGCAGGGTCTAATTTCTCTTCGCCGCCTTCATGGGCTGCTTCCTGTGCTGCATGGGTTTCCGTAGCTGGTTCCTGTGCTAAACTCACATTAGAGAAAAGCACCATCCCTAAGCTAAGAACCGCTACCAGTAATGATTTGATGCGCTGTACTACCATATCTATCCTGAAATTTGGCGCAAAGATAAGGTTGGCGGTTTGAAATTAAAAATTAGGAAGGAAGTATTTGTAGTAAGTTTTGAGTTAGAATTAATCGAAACCCATTTCTGTTCTAAGTTTTTTAATACGCTCCAGTTCAATAACGTCAATTTGATCTTTCGGGCGGTTTACGGCTTTTTTATTGGCAATTAATTGGTTTATGTGCAGAAAGGGTACTTCTATATCATTAAGTTTTCCAATTTGAGCAATACTCAAACATTCTTCAAAACTAAATCCCTCAAGTCCTTTCATACCTGTAAGAAGATGCAGCTTCAATCCATTATTTAGCATAAAATCTGTCCACCCAGGTACAAACTGAATGCTTTCAATCATTTCAAAGTCACCCATGCCAGCGTAAATAAAAGCTTTGCGAATATTCTGCCTGTTTTCCAGGCTGTCTTTGATCCAAATATCCATGTCTCCGGTATAACGCTGGTATCCGTGTAAATTCGCTGCATATTCACCTACCATAATATAATTTACTTTGTGAATATACAAGGCTTCCAAAAATTTGATAACTGTTTCATCAAAAATATCCATTCAATTATTTCTTAAGATTGTCCGGTGTGTGAATGATGGTGAATTTGCTAAACGACTTTTGAACTTTGTACAACATTGTTGCAAAAAGCAATCGTTCTTTAAATGATCTCTTAATCCCGTTTCTCAATAAATCCAGTTCGGCTTTCTCGTAATCAGCAACCGGATCGTTTAATTTCTCCGGTGCCTCCGGCTGATTTGTATATTTCTTTTGTAACGACATATTGCAATTTACTAAATGCCTGCCATTTTATTCCGTAACACCCATACTTCTCTCCTGGCTTTCAAACTGCATCTTATGCAATTCGTAATAAAAGCCTTGTTTGGCCATCAGTTCGTCGTGGGAGCCGGTTTCTTTTACTTCTCCCTTATCCAGTACCAATATGGTATCTGCCTTGCGGATGGTGCTTAGCCGGTGTGCAATTACGATGGAAGTACGCCCCTTGATAAGTTTATCTATAGCTTTTTGTATCAAGACTTCGCTTTCGGTGTCAATAGAAGAAGTGGCTTCATCCAGTATGAGGATAGCAGGATTGTACAATAGGGCCCGGATAAAAGACAGTAACTGCCGCTGCCCCATAGATAGGGTGGCCCCCCTTTCCATCACATTATAATCGTAACCGTTGGGCAACTGCATAATAAATTTGTGCATGCCTATCAATTTGGCAGCATCTATCACCTGCTCCCTGCTGATGTTGGGATTGCGTAGCGTTATATTTTCCATGATAGATCCGCCAAAAAGAAATACATCCTGCAACACCACGCCTATCCTGCCACGCAGGTAGCCAAGGTCGTACTCATCTATATTTACTCCATCCAGCAAAACAGCGCCTTCTTTTACGGGGTAAAGGCGGTTAAGCAGGCTTATGATGGAAGTTTTGCCGCTGCCGGTGTGGCCTACAATGGCCATGGTTTTACCCGCCTGCAGGGTAAAGGATAAGTGCTTCAGCACATAATCATTTTTTATATAGGCAAAAGATACGTCGTCAAAAACGATCCTGCCCTCCAGGCTTTCGGGCTGGTAACTCCCTTTGTTATCTGTTACATCTTCATTATCCAATACCTTAAATACACGCTCGCTGGCTATCATCCCCATTTGCAACACATTAAATTTATCTGCAAGCACCCTCAACGGGCGAAAAAGCAGGTTAAGGCAGAGAATAAAGGCAGTAATAATGGCACCGATCTGTTGCGCCTCGTTCTCCGGCATATTCATGGCACCTTTGGCCGCCCACCATACCAGCAGACCAACAGAAAAAGCGGAGACTAATTCCACAATGGGAAAGAAAACCGAGTAAGCAAAAATGGCTTTAATGTTGGCAGCACGATGTTGCTGGTTGATGCGCTCAAAACGCTGTTGCTCCCTGTCTTCAGATGCAAAGGCCTGCACCAATGCCATACCGGTTATGTGCTCCTGCACAAATGCATTGAGGGCTGCCACCGCATTGCGTACTTTAATAAAAGAGCGGTTTACCGTTTCTTTAAAATAATAAGTGGCCACAATCATCACCGGGAAGGGAGCCAGGCAAACCAGCGTTAGCTTCCAGTCTACCCAAAACATATAGGTTAGGATTGAAACAATACTCAGCAGGTCGGCAATGATGGGTATCAGTCCATCGCTGAAGATATCGTTCACAGATTCTATATCATTTATGGTACGTGTTGTTAACGTGCCAATGGGTGTTTTGTCAAACTGGGAAAGGTTGAGGTTCACTACTTTTTTATAGGTGCTCACCCTAAGGTCTTTAACCACGCTTTGGCCAAGGGATGCGGTGCTGAAAGTGAATATGAAACGGCAGCCGGTTTCCAATAGCAGCAGCAGGATTTGAATAATGGTCATTTCTATAATGAAGCCACCCGGACCTTGCAGGAACCAGGCTCCTACGCCTTCGCTCAAACCTTTATTAATAGTTAGCTGGATGAGCAAGGGACGCACAGGTGCCAATACTGCGAGGAATACCGCCAGGAACAGGGAGATAAAAAACTTTCCCTTATACGGCGCAGCAAAAGTGAAAACCCTTTTAAGTAATGAAAAACGAAAAGTTTTATTTGGGGCAGTAACGGTGCTCATGCCGGCAAAGTTAACAAGTTTAACAGGAGGATTAATTAGCTACCCATGCCGGTATCAGGAACCTTCGTTATTGCTGGTTTGTTTGTGATAGGCTTTTATAAAGATAGCGCCGAGGTTGCGGTAGGGCGGAATATAATTTTCCCAGCTTTCTCTTACTTCCCTGCTTGGATCCCTGCCAAAAAATACGCCAAGCGACTTCCACATATCCCGCCAGTACAATGTGTTGCCTGAAATAAAAGACTGGTTCAGGTAATTGAAGATGGGTGTATTTATATCGCCCTTGCCAATTTCTTTTGTAGAAATAATATGTGCATCGGGTGAAACTTCCAGTATTTTATCAAGGTTTTGGTAGCCACCGCAGGAACCGAGGATTACCACCTTGGCATTATCCGGCATACGAGCTATAGTGCCCGGCAACCAATAACTATGACCCCGATGCACCACCACGCTCGGGTGCATTTGGTTGCTCTCCATATAACGGGTAAGGTGAACCTGAGCTGAATCATCCAGGTTCTGATCAAAATCAAGCGGGCGGTTAGCAAATACCCACACATCAGCCTTGTTCGACTTTATTTCTACCCATTCTTTTTTATAAGTAACCGTCCAGTCTTTTGGGGAAAAAGAATTTACAAAAGACGGGAAGAATGCCTTGCCATCTTCATCGCCATAAAAGAATACCTGCTGCACAATCCGGCCTTTTGCATCTTCCAGTTCCTTATGAGCAATTTCGTAAATGGAAGGAATTCCCACGGTTACCGTCAGGTCAATTTTATTACTGGTATCGGCAGAAAGGAAAATTGTTTTCAAGAGACCATACACCAGTTTACCCCGGGTGTTATTTTCGTAAGTACTTTTCTGCTCATTCTCCTTTACATAAGTCAGGATGGTGTTTAGTAATTTTTTATTGGTGATGCTGCTGTAAGAATCGGCCACATCTACTGCATCTTCCAGGTTGCCTGTTTTATCGAGGTTGGCCACAAATGCCTTCATCAGTATTTCTGAGTTGGCGCTGGGCATCGTTTTTAAAAATGTATCCAGCGCATTAAAGTTGGCGGCCATTTTAATGAACTTCTTAAAGTAGTCGAAGTGCACCAATTGCAGCAATGAGTCGCCCCTTGGTTGCGGCCCCAGCAATTGCAGCAGCCTGGCAAAACTATGTTTGTAGCTGGAAGTATAAATATCTGACTCTCCCATAATAAGCATGTAGTAAAGTTGCTGCGCATTCAAAGGCTGTATGGCCTTCATGCGGATGGCAAGGTTGCTGTTATCGTGCAATTCGTTGATGGGCGTAATAAAATGGCGGATAGCTTTTTCTTTCAACACATCCCTCAAACTATTAGAGCCAAACATGGCAATGGGAGTATCCCTTAACGGCGGTGCCATACGTTTGAAATAAGCGATCTCTGTGTTTACCAGCAGCCCATAGTAGCCAAGGCTGTCGTACCCACCATTATCATCAC
Organism: Chitinophagales bacterium; assembly: GCA_038256495.1. Classification (GTDB taxonomy): domain Bacteria; phylum Bacteroidota; class Bacteroidia; order Chitinophagales; family Chitinophagaceae; genus Ferruginibacter. The sequence continues at coordinate 3,826 of JBBSKH010000103.1, read as the reverse complement.
CCACATACTTGCGGATGTTTTCCACGGTATTCTTACCGCTGAGCAAGTCATCTAAAAACGGAAAATATAATAATGCATTGGGCGTTTGGCTTAGCTGGGCCACCACCTTTACCATATTATTGCTGTTGCGGTGTATCAACTTTCCTTCGGGTGATCCGGAAGATTGTGCATAAGAGTACAATTGCACAGGGTTGTTCTTGCACGCCACCACAACCAGGCTGTCAGCAAAAGATGCCTGGGTAAAAGGCCTGATGGTTTTTAAAATATTATCCGGGTGAAGCGTAACATATTTCAGGTACACTATTTTCTGCGCTTCGGTATTGTCCGTATTATCGGCAAAAACATCTGTAATAATTTTTGATACGGGGTGACTTGCTTCTGCCAAAGCAGGCAACATCGAACTACCATTCGGCAAGCCCTTAATTATACTTTCGAAAGTTGCGAAATATGCCGCGAATTCAACCGGCTTTATAAATTTGTTGTACCAACCTGCTCTAAATTCCCTAAGCATATTTTCCAGGTAACGCAGGTAGCGCACTTTATCGTTGTTGCTGGCGATAGCTTTGTTGGTTTCAATCCAGAGTTGTAATTCGTCTGTCTTGCGGTAGAGCACATCCGTTAGTTGCAGGTTTATTTCTTCATTCTTACCTGCGTGCAGCATCTTATCCTGTTCGCCATCAGCCTTATCAAGCAATTGTTGTTCTTTATCTACTTTGTCGTGAAAGCCAATACGGGAGAAAGGAATCTTCACCGTATCGGAAGCAGGAAAAGCCTGCGCTCCCAATAAAACCAGTAAAAAACCAATGAGTAAAATTAGATGCTTCATAATTAGTATTTCCGAGGCAAAGATGATGCAAATTTGTGGTATCCCGGTAATTTGCAATTACAATTATAGCGATTTGAAGGGGTTGCGGTTAACAATTTGATAATATTATAACGTTCATTTAACGCATGCTTCCCTCGTTTTGTTAAAGTACTTTTGCACAACATAATTTTTATGAGCAATAGCAAAAAGATATTGATTGCAGATGATGAACCAGATATTTTGGAGATCATCCATTTTAACCTGCAGCAACAAGGCTATGAAGTAATAACTGCCAAAAACGGAGATGAAGCCATAGACCAGGCAAAACTTACCAAACCCGACCTGATCATATTAGATATTATGATGCCAGGCAAAACAGGAATAGAGGTATGTAATATCCTGCGCACACAGCCACAGTTTAAAGAAACGCTGATTGTTTTTTTAACCGCCATGAGTGATGAAGGAACGGAGATAAAAGGACTGGAAACCGGTGCAGATGATTACCTTACCAAACCCATTAGCCCTAAAGTGTTACTTAGTAAAGTTAACTCGCTTTTCCGGCGGGTAAACAAAACCGATAGTACAGTAATAAAGGTGGGTGATATTAGTATTGACCGGGAAAAATATATGGTAACACACAAGGACCAGGATATTACCCTTGCAAGAAAAGAATTCGAATTACTTGCCTTGCTTGCTTCGCGGCCGGGTAAAGTTTTTTTACGCAACGAGATACTTAACCAGATATGGGGCACGGAAGTGATCGTGGGAGATCGCACCATTGATGTGCATATCCGCAAGATCCGCCAGAAGCTGGATATGGATTGTATTACAACGGTTAAAGGCGTAGGGTATAAATTTGAGTTGTAACTTTAGCCGGGAATATTCCTGAGTAGGTGACGGGCTCACCAATGATAGTTACTTATGTTTTCAGCCAAAAATTTCTCACCACAACAATTGGCAGCCCTTACGGCGCTGGCACTCTCTGCGCCCATCAGCCTGGGTATTTTTGTTTTTAAGCCGGTATGGTGGGTAGCTTTAGTTTCTTTCCTGCTCATCTTCCTTGGCAGTTTTGCGCTTATTTTATACACGCTGCAGAATTTTATTTACCGCAAGATAAAACTCATCTACAAACTTATTTACCAAACCAAGGCTACCAAGCGGGAAGAGTTTTATTACAAAAATATACTGCCGCAAAAAAGTATTGATGAAGTAAGAGAAGACGTAGAGAACTGGGCCCGGCAACGAAATGCAGAAATTGAAATGCTGCAGAAGAACGAAGCTTTCCGTAAAGAATTTTTGCAAAACCTTAGCCACGAATTAAAGACACCCTTGTTTGCCATACAGGGTTATGTAGATACTTTATTGGGCGGCGCCCTGGAAAACCAGGCGGTAAATACCAAGTTCCTGCAAAGTACTTCCCGCAATGTAGACAGGTTAGTAAACCTGCTGGACGACCTGGATGAGATAAGCAAATTAGAAAGTGGTGATCAAAAGCTGCATAAGAGCAGCTTTATTATACAGGACGTTATTAAAGAAATTTACGAAAGTCTTTTGTTGAAAATGAAAGAGAAGAAGATCAGGTATATTATTAAGAAGGGCTGCGAATTACCGATGACGGTTTTTGCTGATAAAGAAAAAATCAGGCAGGTGTTGTTTAACCTCGTAGACAATGCTATTAAATACAGCAATGCCAACAGCACTATTGAAGCCAGTTTTTATAATGTTGATGGCAAAAATGTTTTAATTGAAATTAGTGATGAAGGCGTGGGTATTTCCAGCGAACAGATACCAAGGGTTTTTGAAAGATTTTACCGGACCGATCTTGCACGTAGCCGTAAAGAAGGCGGTAGTGGCCTGGGTTTGGCCATTTGCAAACATATTATAGAAGCCCACGGGCAAACAATACATGTACGCAGCAAGCTGGATGTTGGTACTACCATCGGTTTTACGCTTCCGATGCGTTAATCTGAATCCTTTTTTCATTATAAAAAAAAAGACCGGCAATAAGACTATTGCCGGTTCAAGCATAAATAAACTGCTTCTTGCTTAAGGAAAAACTTACTTACCTATATTTGCTCCTGCAAGATGAACTAATTTAATTTCCATAAGAAATAAAACGGGTTATGTAAAGGTTAATAAATTACTCCTGTTCTGTAGTTATCTGCTGGCCGTTATTATTATAAATGGCAGTAAAAAGGTAACCACCGTTCTCATTAAAATTTTTCCATTTACCGGTACGCAAGCCATTATTGTAGGCTCCGCTCATACTTACGGCGCCATTCTCAAAATATTCTTTACTCTCGCCGTCATTTTGCCCATAAGCATCAAAAATGGTAACTGGCCATCAACTGACCGTTTGCATAGAATTGTGTAAAATACAATCGCCTCTTATTCCTGGCAATAATTACCTGGCGTACGTGCTCGCTGCTATCTTTCATAACCTGCATAATTGTGCTGTCTGCACTATTCAGATAATATTCTGCCGTAGCAAAATGCCCGGTATAATATGGCTTTGTATAGCTGCTGTCACTCACTTTTTTTACAGAGTCGATCAATGCCATATCCACCGGAGTTTTTTCAAATGTTTTCTTACTATCCTTGCATCCAATACAGCCGAGCGTAATGCAAACGAAGAGCGCAAAAACAGCCCGGAAATTTCTATTATTTCTTTTCATAATGATGATATACAGTATTTAAAAAAAGCAGCACGATGATCATGCTGCCTTTTTACGCTATAAAATTAACTAAAGAAAATTAAATCCTGGTCCATGTTTTCCACCAGGTATCTCCAACAGCGCATGCGCCTTTTACAGTTTCATTAGTAAAACCGGTAGCTGACTTTATTTCATTTACCAGTAAATTGTTTGTAAGAACAATGTATGCGCCGCCTGGGGAACTTATCTGTCCCCGGGAAGATATTCATACACCACTTCAAAGGCTACATCTTTTAATTCAGGCATCAGTTTGCCAATGGGAAGTTCGAGCCTTTGAGGAGTGGGTTCGCAAAGAGATAATTTTCTG
>JBBSKH010000102.1:0-12502 GCA_038256495.1 Chitinophagales bacterium | reverse complement strand
TACTATACAGTTATGGACGGGTGAAGCTGCCACGATGAACACAGAAGAAGGCAGCGAATTTTCTTTATGGGAAGGCAGTATTACGGGCAAAAATATTTCGTTTGAAAAAGACCGCAAGCTGGTGCAGCAATGGTATTTTGGAGAACAGGATGCCGAATCGCTGGTAACGATGATCCTGCACCCACACAAGCAAGGCACTTCGCTGGAACTGCGCCACACCAACATACCCAATGAAGCATTTGATGATATTACCGAAGGCTGGAACGAGGTATATATGTCAGCGCTGATAGATTTTTACGAAAATTGATCCCGGAACCTTGCTGCATCAAAAAGCCCCTTGCTGGAAGGGGCTAGTTGATTTATATATACGAGATCGTTTATTTCACTTCAAAACAAAGCAGGCTTTTATCTTCCAGGTAGGCATCCAGTTCATCTCCCACTACACACTCCCCTACTCCTGCCGGAGTACCTGTAAAGATGATATCACCAATATTAAGCGAAAAGTAATTGGAAATATTAGCAATCAGCGCATCAAAACTAAAGATCATGTCCTGGGAATTTGCCTTTTGCACCACTTCTTTGTTTTTCAACAAATGAAAATTTACACTTTTCCGGTTGAAGTCTGGTGTGATGTCGATGAACTTACCTACTGCTGCAGAGTTATCGAAAGCTTTAGATTTTTCCCATGGCAGCCCTTTGGCCTTGGCTTCATCCTGTAGGTCTCTAGCTGTAAAATCAATACCTACCGTGATGCCATTGTAATAATTAGATGCATGGCGCTCCTGTATATATTTACCGTTCTTGCATACACGCAGTACTATTTCGCACTCATAATGTAATTCATTGGTAAATTCAGGATAATAAAACGGCGTATGTGTTTGAAGCAAAGCACTCTTTGGCTTCATAAATATTATGGGCTCATCCGGTATATCATTGCCTAACTCCTTGGCATGCTCAACATAGTTCCTTCCTATACATATAATCTTCATTCTAAGGCAGTTTTATTATGGGTGATGGGTTTTAACAACGAAAATAAAGAAAAACGCATTATAAAAGAATATAGATGCTAATTATTAAGGAAGTTTAATTGATTGTTGATTAACCATGCTCATGGTTTTATCGGCCCCGATACTGGCAAAGCTCTCTATGATCTCTACTGCTTTTTCAATTTTAAATTTCACCAGCGGTATTTCGTCCGGTTTCCATTTACTCAATACAAAATCAGCCTGCAGGCCCTTAGGAAAACTATTGCCTATCCCAAACCTCAATTTGGGGTAAGCATCGGTACCCATAATATCCTGGATATCCCTTAAACCGTTATGACCGGCGTGGGTACCAGCAGCCCTCAGGCGTAGCTTTTCCAGGGGGAGCGCAAGGTCATCCAACACGGTAAGCGTATTTTCAAGGGCGATTTTTTCTTTATCCAGCCAGTACCTGAAGGCCCGTCCGCTCAAGTTCATGAACGTTGTAGGGCAGATGCAAACGAATGTTTTGCCCTTCCATTTCACCTCGGCTCGATAGGCCAGCCTATCCACCTTAAATTCACCGCCATGTTTTGCAACAAAAGCAAACAGCACATCAAAACCGATGTTATGCCTGGTATTGGCATATTCATTGCCAACATTCCCTAAACCTACAATTAAAAATTTTGACATATCATTTAAAATCAGCAAGGCGCAATGTAAAAATAAAATAGACAGAAAGCCGTTAGATGGTGTGTTTTTTTGTTAATTTCATAATCAATCAGCCTTGGGCATAGCCAGCAAAGGGATAATTCGCAAAAAGTACCATCATTCCAGCAGCTATCCAGATGAATTAGCAGCCTTGGGCAACATTAAAACAATACTCTTTTAGATCACCTTGAACAAGTAGATTTATGCAACCCAGCGAAGAAAACAAAACCAACGGCAAAGAAAATACCGTGACCGGACCCGCAATTCTTATTTACGACGATGACCCGGAAATACTTTTTTTGTGCAAGGCTATTTTAAACAATTATAATTACCGGGTAGAAACACTCTCCATTTGCGAAGATGTGATTGCCGATGTGCAGGAACTGAAACCCAACCTGGTACTGATGGACCTTTGGATTCCGGAAATTGGGGGCGAAAAAGCCATCAGCCTACTAAAAGACCATCCCGAAACCAAAGAAATTCCCGTGATCATTTTTTCTGCTAATGCAGAGATAAAAGAAATTTGTAAAAAAATAAATGCCGACGGTTATCTGGAAAAACCTTTCGACATCAACCATCTTAAAGAAATAATTGAACATCACGTGTCGTAAATTTAACCCTTTTGGGGAAATATTTACCACAGGTTTAGGTACTAGCGCTATCTAATATCTGCTCGTCGGGCGGCATATAGATGGAAATGCCTAGGTCTGAAAAACTTTTGCAAAGATCCTTTACTGAATTTTCAATTGTATGGGTGCTATTCTTCATAATCTCATAATACACATGCTTATTTTCGGCTGCATTGTCTTTCTGAAGCAGGTCTATACATAGGGTGATATTGGTTAGTGGCGTTTTAATTTCAGATAAGATCTTGATCAGGCCCATTTCAGCTAACTTACTCTTTTTCATAGCTAATCTTTATTAAACTGTGTTACAAGGTAGATGGATAAAAGCTCCGTGTGGACGCTATATTCATCCCGGGTACTACCCTTACCTCTAACAACTAATACGCCAAGCTAAAAGAAAATAAAACAGTTACATCCAGCTGCAGGTCGGCAAGAGAGATCTGTGCCGTTGGTTGTTAACTCATCTCGTTGAGATACTGCTGCAGGTCCGCATCTGTTTTTATAAGTACATCCCTGGTTTTGCTACCCTGGTTAGGTCCAACTATCCCCGCCGATTCTAATTGATCCATCAGCCTGCCGGCACGGTTATATCCTAATTTCATTCTTCTTTGTAAAAGTGATGTACTGCCGCTCTGGCTCGCCACAATCAGGCGGGCAGCATCTTCAAAAAGTGCATCTTTATCGTTTACGTCAAAATCTCTACCATCCATATCTTTCTCGTCAACGTACTCTGGCAGCAGGAAGGCATCGGGGTAGCCTCTTTGCTCTCCAATACAATCTACTACCTTATCTACCTCCGGCGTATCTACAAATGCACATTGCAGACGCACCACTTCGCCATTATAGCTTATCAGCATATCCCCCTTTCCTATCAGTTGCTCTGCACCACCGGTATCTAAAATGGTACGGCTATCTATTTTACTACTTACTTTAAATGCAATACGTGCCGGAAAGTTGGCTTTAATGGTACCGGTAATGATGTTAACTGATGGACGCTGTGTAGCAATGATAAGGTGTATACCAATTGCACGGGCAAGTTGCGCAAGCCTTGTAATGGGTATTTCCACTTCCTTACCTGCAGTCATAATCAGGTCCGCAAACTCATCTACAACCAAAACAATAAAAGGCAGGTATTGGTGGCCTTTTTCTGGGTTCAGTTTACGTGCAGCAAATTTTTCGTTGTACTCCTTTATATTTCTTACGCCCGCTTCTTTAAGCAAGTCGTAGCGGTTATCCATTTCAATACAAAGTGCATTCAGCGTATGTACCACCTTTTTAGTATCTGTAATAATTGCATCTTCTTCTCCAGGTAATTTAGCCAGGAAGTGCCTTTCAATTTTTTTATAAATACTTAGCTCTACTTTCTTTGGATCAACCAGTACAAATTTTAATTGGGAAGGATGTTTCTTATACAACAAGGAAACCAGGATAGCATTCAAACCCACCGATTTACCCTGACCGGTTGCTCCCGCCATCAACAAATGCGGCATACTTGCCAGGTCTACAATGAAATTTTCGTTGTCTATTCTTTTCCCAATCCCTATTGGCAGCGAAAAACTATTATTTTGAAATTTTTCTGAAGCGATAAGCGTTCGCATACTCACCACCGTTTTACGCTTATTGGGCACTTCAATACCGATGGTTCCTTTGCCGGGTATGGGCGCAATTATGCGGATACCCAGCGCAGCAAGGCTCAGGGCAATATCATCTTCCAGGTTCTTTATGCGGCTGATGCGTACACCGGCGGCAGGTATAATTTCGTACAAGGTCACCGTGGGGCCAATCGTTGCTGAAATTTTCTGGATATTAATGTCATAGTTCTTCAGCGTGGTGATGATCTGGTTTTTGTTGTTCTCAAGTTCGCCTGGCTCTTGTACAATTTTTTCGCTGCCATGGCTTTCCAGTAAATCGATTGTGGGGTACCGGTAATCCCGCAGATCTAGAATAGGATCGTAAGGCTGCAGCTTTGCTACTTTAGCGGCAGGTGCTTCAATTTCAGCTTCCACAGCAGCTTCCTCAGCCTGTTTTATTTCCAGCTCCAGTCCGCTCGTATCAGCTACCGGTTGTGCTTTAGGAATTATCGGCGGAGGCACAGGTTTAGCCGGTTGAACTTGCTCCACATATATGGATGATGTCTCTTCCTCCTCTTCTTCTCTTTCAATGATGTTCAGCTCATGTTCAAATTTATGTTCCATGTCCGGCACCTGTGTCATGGCAGCCACATTTCCCTTCAACTGGTTTGATGCAATTGTTTTTGCTGCTACTGAAGCATCGTCATCGTCATCCGTTTTTAATACGGTAACTTCTTCAGATTCTGATTCCATCTCTGCCTTTGCAAGTTGTTTTTGCGGCAGGTTAAAGGAAGGATTAAAACGCCAGATAACATATGCCAGGAAACTAACCGCAATGAGCAGTATGGTACCAATTGACCCAATTGTTTTAAACAGGTAATCTTTGCACATATCGCCCACAGCACCTCCCCAGGGAAATGCCAGCCCGCTCATAAAAACAGCCGCAGTAATACTGAGCAATGGCAACCCCACTATGAGGTATTTAAGATTACGACTGATGAGAAATATTTTCTTGCCGAAAAACAAATTGACCCCCACTATAAAAAAGAAAGTACAAATGAGGTAAGAAGCAACTCCAAAGCCCTTATAAATAAAAAAGTGGGAGATAAAAGCACCAAAAGTACCCATCAGGTTGTTCACCTTAGTGTCGGTACCCAACAGTAAACGGTAACCATCTTTAAATACTTTGTCCTGGTCTTCATCCCATGTAAACAGGTAGGAAGTAAAAGCAATAAAAAAAAGAATGGCGATAAGTATGAAGATGCTACCTGCAATTTTGTGGGTACGCTCGTCCTTCAGGAGTTGTTTCACTTCAACAGACTCCTCTTTTTCCTGTTTCAGCGTATCGGCACCGCCGGATGCCGGTGTATTTTTTTTTACTTTCTTGGCCATTGGCTACAAAGATAAATAATTAGCCCCTGCATAATAAAAGTCAGCGGGTATATTAAGTATACAATTTCAACGAATTTATGTAGGTTTGATAGCAAAGCTGCACTTTTTTGAGAAAAATTATACTTATAACTTTTATTTTGCTCGGTGTTGCTTTTGGCAAAGCACAAGATTCCAGCTTAACCCGGGTAGTGGATGCAGACACGGTAAATATCCTGGGTACCATTGCTGCAAATACTGATCTATACATAGACAGCATTGGAAATACGCCACTTGAAACAGTTGTCCACTCACCGTTTACCCCGTTAAAAAACTTTCGCAGCAGGCCATACATCCCCGACCGGCTTGTTACAAGTACCTTTTACCTAAGGTTTACACTTGTTAACACTTCAGATAAGGAAAAAGAATACTACTACTATCCCGGTATGCTTTTCCGATCTATTTATAAACATCGGATAGTTGAAAGCGGTATCGAATCCAGCGGCAACCTGAGTAAAGAAAATGGCTGCTTCATCCCCATTAAAATAGCACCTCACCAGGAGGCAACCTATTTATTTGAGCTGCGTTTTTTTAAGACCAGTCTTAATTTCCTGGACTCGAAACTTATTGCAGCAGACCATCTCCCCTTGTTTAAGAATGAAAAGTTTCAATCGCCTTCGGATAAAAAAACATGGGGCCTGGTGTTGAGTGGCATGCTATTTATGATGATACTGGTTACTCTGCTAAATTTCTTTATAACAAAAAAAATCGAGTTCCTTTATAATTCCATGTATTCCTTCTGCATGTTCCTGCTGATATTTCTTACCACTTATCTTCCTATGAACCCGGGATGGATAAAAGGATTTTTCTTTAGTTACCTGGATCTACTTTTGTTGATGGGTGGCACAATTGTTTACCTGGAATTTACCAGGCAGTTTTTAGATGCCAGGGAAAAATATCCGAAGCTGAATCGTTTTCTTGTAATTGAATCATGGGCCATTGCCTTTCTGGCAGCAGTTTTTACCATAGTACATTATGGATTTGATCTTTATATTTTCGAGATCTACTTTGAACATGCCATCAAGATACTGATGTTGCTGGCTGGCTTTGTTTTCATTTTTCTTTCTTTTACTGAGCGTAACCCGCTAATGAATTACCTGGCCATAGGTGTATCAGCACAGATGTTCTTTTTCATCATATCCCTGGCTTGTATTTTGGTAGGACCAGATACCAGTTCTGTATTAACCTCTCCTATCTTTTATTTTGAACTGGGTGTTATCTCCGCTGTTATTTTCTTCCTGCTGGGTTTGTTTTATAAGAACAGGCAGGAACTTATCAGCAAGATAAAAGAGCAGGAAGCCATGAAACTGACTGCAGAAAAACTATATTTTGAAAACCAGCTAAGCATTTACGTTGCACAGCAGGAAGAACGCAACCGCATTAGCGCAGACATGCACGATGACCTCGGTGCTGGTATGACGGCCATCAGGCTTTATAGCGAACTGGCAAAACAAAAAGCATCAGCCAACATTCTACCGGAAATAGAAAAGATATCTTCATTTGCAGATGACCTCATCAATAAGATGAATGCCATTATATGGAGTATGAGCAGCCAGCACGACAAGCTGGAAAATATGGTGGCATACATTCGGAGTTATACGACTGAATATTTAGAAGGCATGGGAATAAAACCCATCATAGATTTACCAGAGAAGCTTCCTGCCATTGAAGTAAGCGGCATCATTCGGCGCAATATTTTTCTGGTGATAAAGGAAGCACTTCAAAATGTAGTGAAACATGCCAACGCTACAGAAGTTACAATTGTAATGCTAAAACATCCGGAAGGGTTTTCATTAACCATTCATGATAATGGCAAGGGCATCGACCTGGATAACTTGAGACAGTTTAGTAATGGTTTAAAAAATATGCGAAAACGAATGCAAACCGTAGGCATCGAGTTCTCCATTGAAAATAGCAACGGTACCCTCATCAGGCTCTATGGAAAAACACGATAGCTTTTTATTTTTTAAATACGGCAATGGCCATGCATATCCATCCCGCAATAAAAGCCAGTCCGCCAACAGGTGTTATGGGGCCGAGCCATTTGTAACCAGGCTGCACGGTAGCCTGCACATAACAAAGCATATACAACGATCCGCAGAATAATATTAGCCCGATAATAAACAGCCAGCCGGCAGCCAGCATCCACCCTCCGGAAAAATCTTTAAATAAGATTGCCATCGTTAGCAAAGCGAAAACGTGGTAAAACTGGTATTTCACAGCAGTTTCAAAAGTTACCAATACCCTTTCGCTCACTAACCCTTTAAGGCCATGTGCACCAAAAGCACCAATACCAACTGATAGTGCACCTAACAGCAATGCTGTAATTAAAAATCCTTTATGCATCATTTGTTACATTAATTTAATCATTGAATCAATAGCGTCCTCACCTGCGCTGGCCGCATCTATTTGCAGCATTGCCTGCTGGTAATATTCGGCACGCTCCTTTAGTTTTTGTTCTATAAAGAAAGTCATCTCATTTTCGTTAAGATTCTTCACTAGTGGCCGTTTGTTTGCCTCGGCAAGGATGTTAGCAAGTATATAGGCTGGTGCAGCTTTCAGCAATACCGTTAAGCCATGCTGATTCATCCAGGCCACATTATCAAAAAAACAAGGCGTACCGCCGCCACAGGAAACAAGGATATTTTTTTGATTAATAAAAGACCGCAACATGTGCGCCTCCCTTTGCCGGAAATAATCTTCGCCCTTGTGTTCAAAAATCTGCGCTACCGAAAGCTGTTCGCTATCCTCTATTTTTTCATCAAGATCGGTAAAATCCATATGATGCCTGTCGGCCCAGATTTTACCCCAATGAGTTTTACCTGTGCCCATAAACCCCATAATAAAAATGCGGCTATGCTGGCCATTTGCTGGCGTATCATCAAATTGATTCACGTTCAACTTGCTTTTTTTTACAAAGAAAACAAATTATCTAAAGGAAAAAGTCTTTAACAGCAAATAGGTGATTATTGTTTTTTGCGGTAGTCGCCTCGTTTCCATGCCTTGATAAACTCATTCCATGCAAACGGGTTAAAGATATTCTGAGGGGCCACCTGCCCTGAATAATACAATTTTTGTGCACTCTGGCGTAGATATTGGCTGCTGGCTTCCCGCCCATCGGCCGGTAAAGTAGAAAGTAATACCCTTCGGGTAGCCACATCGTTATTATTACGGGCAATCGTAATCTCATCATCCGGAACGGCCGTATTCACAAAATCCCGTTCAAACTGCTGGCGGCTGGGCCTTGGTTTTAAAATAGTGGCTGGCAAGTAAACGGTATCATTTACCATCAACTGCACAATGCTGTGCTGGTTGCCTTCAAGGTTGGTAGGAATTTTTACCAAAATAGGTTTATAGCCCACGCTTGTAAATTCTACATTATCGCCTTTGAGCACCACGATGCTGAATACGCCGCGATCGTTGGAGATGGTGCCCCGGTTCTGCCCTTTTACTACCACGCTCACCGCCGGTAATCCCTTCAGGCTGTCGGCCGTCATCACCACGCCATACAACTGCACCACAGAGTCTTTAAAAGTCTCGAACTGTGCTTTTGCTGAAATGGGGATAACAAAAAGCAGTATAATGATATTAAGTAAAGATTTTTTCATGCCACACACTTGCGTGAAGTGCTAAATTAAGTTTTTTGCTTTGTTCGTTGAGAAAAAACAGGCTCAGGTAAATGGTAAACAAATAAACAATAATAATGTTTCACTGCAATAACAGCCAATAACATTTCTTAATTGATAAACAAAGTAAAGGGTTCATTGATTAATTTTGCGGCAGGAATTTTTTTTTAACAAATAATTGAACGATGACGAAAGATGATGTACTGAAGGCGCTTGGAAACGTGCAGGAGCCCGACCTTGGCAAAGACCTGGTAACCTTGAACATGGTGAAGGATATAACGATTAATGATAATAAAGTTTCCTTCACAATTGTACTTACCACCCCGGCTTGTCCCATGAAGGACCTGATGAAAAATGCTTCAATAAATGCTATTAAGTTGCTTGTAAATAAAGATGCAGATGTAACCGTGAACTTTACCAGCAATACCACCAGTAACCGGTCAGACCCGAAAAATATTTTAAGCGGCGTTAAAAATATTATTGCCGTGGTAAGTGGCAAAGGTGGTGTGGGCAAAAGTACTGTGAGTGCAAACCTGGCATTGGCACTTGCGGCAGGTGGTGCAAAAGTAGGTTTGATGGATGCAGACATTTACGGACCTAGCCAGCATATTATGTTCGGCATTCGTGGTGAGCGGCCGTTGATGAAAGATAATGGTGGCAAAGGCTTGATAGTTCCTATTGAAAAATATGGCATCAAAGTAATGAGCATCGGTTTGCTCATTGACGAAAAGCAAGCCGTAGTTTGGCGTGGCCCGATGGTGAGCAGCGCTATCCGCCAGTTTGTGACGGAAGTTGATTGGGGCGAACTGGATTACCTCGTAATAGATATGCCACCCGGCACCGGCGATATTCATTTAACTATTGTGCAAACTGTACCCGTTACCGGTGTTGTGGTAGTAACAACTCCGCAATTGGTAGCCATTGCCGATGCGAAGAAAGGTGTAGCAATGTTTGGGCAAGCACAGCTAAAAGTACCCGTGATTGGTTTAGTAGAAAATATGAGCTACTTCACGCCTGCAGAATTACCAGACAATAAATATTACATCTTTGGTAAAGATGGTGGCAAGAACCTGGCGGAAGAATTTGACATTACGCTGCTGGGACAGATACCCATTGTACAAAGTATCCGGGAGGGCGGTGATGCCGGTGTTCCGGTGATGGTTGGCGATGATGCCATCAGCAAAAAAGCCTTTGAAGATTTTGCAGGCAATACGGTGAGAAGTATTGCCATGCGGAATGCCAATATGCCCGCAACAGAAATTCAGCAGATTTTAGAATAACCCCATTATTGCAACAACATACCCTTTAAAGATCCCGGCATGCCAGGATCTTTTTGTTAAGTTATACTACCGGGCCGATGCTATAGCGATACATTGCCTATATTAGCCGCATGAAAATAAAGCTATCTTTTGTTACCGCAGCTATCTTCATCATTTCAGCTTGCACACCAACCAAACAACCAATGGGCCAACAAAAACAAGAACCGGATATAAACGAAAAAATTCCCAACCCAACATTGGGCGTAGTGCCGCTGTTTGATACAGAAGGTCACCGCGGTTGCCGTGGGCTGATGCCCGAAAATACCATCCCTGCCATGACCCATGCGTTGGGCCTCGGCGTGCGAACACTAGAAATGGATATAGTGATAACAAAAGATAAAAAGGTGATCTTGTCTCATGAGCCTTTTTTCAATCATGAAATAACCACCAAGCCTGATGGAAGCTATGTATCAGATAAAGAAGAACGCAGCCTGAATATTTACCAGATGACCTATGCAGAAACGCAGCGCTATGATGTGGGCCTCAAGCCCAACCCACGTTTTCCGCAACAAGAAAAAATGGCAGCACAAAAGCCATTGTTAACCGATGTATTTGACAGCGTAAACAATTACATGGTGACAGCCAGGCGGCCCATGCCCTATTTTAATATTGAAACGAAATGCAAACCTGCAACTGATAATATTTTTCATCCTGCGCCGGAAGAGATAGTAGACTTGCTGATGGCAGTAATTAAAGAAAAGGGAATGGAAGAAAGGGTATTGATTCAGTCGTTCGATTTCAGGAGCCTGCAGTACCTGCATAAAAAATATCCAAACATTCAAACAGTAATGCTGATTGAAGATTTTGACAAAGTATCCTTTGAAGATCAGTTGAAAAAACTAGGCTTTACAGCAGATGTGTACAGCCCTCATTATTCATTGGTAAACGAAGAACTGGTAAAAAAATGCCACGACCATAACATGCGGATTATTCCGTGGACTGTAAACAACAAGAAGGAGATTGAGCGTTTAAAAGCAATGGGTGTTGATGGAGTGATATCAGATTATCCCAACTTATTTTAAGGAGCTTCGGGCATATTCAGCCATTGCAACGCATTCCGGTAAAGAAACTTTTCGGCAACTGCCGGCGAAAAAAACATATCCTCAATCAACTTACCCGGCCTGCGTTCACCCAACGGAAAAGGATAATCGCTGCCCATGCATATTTTGTCTTCGCCAATTACATCAATAATAAAATTCATGGCTGTGCGGTCGTGTACCAGGCTGTCGATCCAGAATTTGCCAATATAATTTCGTGGATTCACGGGATTGTCAACGGCCACCAGGTCGGGCCTTACATTAAAGCCGTGCTCAATCCTTCCAATGGTAGCAGGGAAGGAACCGCCGCCATGCGCAAATGCAACCCTTAGTTTAGGAAACTTTTCAAATACCCCAGCAAATATCATGGAGCAAATTGCCCGGCTTGTTTCTGCCGGCATTCCTACCAGCCATGGCAGCCAGTATTGTTGCATTTGATCTTGCCCCATCATTTCCCATGGGTGTACAAATAAGGCACAGCCCAGTTCTTCTGCCCGCTTGTAAAATGGAAAAAAATGAGGATCGCCCAGGTTTATGCCGTTGATGTTGGAACCAATTTCCAGGCCCGGCATTTTCAGTTCACCCATACAACGCTCCATTTCGGCAATAGCCATTTCAATATCCTGCAAGGGCACGGTTCCAATCCCAATAAATCGCTTTGGATCTTTTACAACTGAATCAGCAACATGATCATTAAAAAAACGGGAAGTTTCCAGGCCGTCTTTAGGTTTCGCCCAGTAATTGAATAATACCGGAATAGTAGAAAGCACCTGAACATCTACCGCAGTATTGTCCATATCTCTTTTCCGCACGGTTGCATCAAAGCAATTATCTTCCACTTCCCTGAACAACTGATCGCCCTTCATCATGCAGGCTTTACAATTGCGGTGTTCTAAATGTATAAATTCCCCGTAGCCGAATTTTTGCACCCAGTTGGGCATTTTGTCCGGCATGATGTGGGTGTGTATGTCAATCTTCATTGGTATGTTTTAAAGAACTCGTTTCTCGTTTGGCGTTTCTCGTTTGGCGTTTCTCGTTTGGCATTTCTCGTTTGGCATTTCTCGTTTGGCGTTTCTCGTTTGGCGTTTCTCGTTTGGCGTTTGGCGTTTCTCGTTTGGCGTTTCTCGTTTGGCGTTTGGCGTTTGGCGTTTGGCGTTTCTCGTTTGGCGTTTCTCGTTTGGCGTTTGGCGTTTGGCGTTTCTCGTTTGGCGTTTCTCGTTTG
>JBBSKH010000101.1:0-12740 GCA_038256495.1 Chitinophagales bacterium | reverse complement strand
CTAAAGGGGAACTTAAAGAGAAGCCCCTGTCCCCTAAAGGGGAACTTAAAGAGAAGCCCCTGTCCCCTAAAGGGGAACTTAAAGAGAAGCCCCTGTCCTCTAAAGGGGAACTTAAAGAGAAGCCCCTGTCCCCTAAAGGGGAACTTAAAGAGAAGCCCCTGTCCCCTAAAGGGGAACTTAAAGAGAAACCCCTGTCCTCTAAAGGGGAACTTAAAGAGAAGCCCCTGTCCCCTAAAGGGGAACTTAAAGAGAAACATTTTACAAAATTCGAAATAAAAAGATATGGAATTTAACTATGAACAATCAATCTTAGTCCCCCTTTAGGGGACAGGGGCTTCAGGGGCTTCAGGGGCTTCAGGAGCTTCAGGGGCTTCAGGGGCTTCGCCATGCAATGGAACCAAGGACCACCACAGCAAAACAAAAATTAAAAGTCATTAACGAATTAAGCAAGGCAGGCGTACGCATGGGTGTAATGATGGGACCGATGATTCCCGGCCTTAATGGTGAATACTATTTTAATGGCAAAGTAATTTTTTACACCAAAATTAGCCATGGTGAAAAAGAACTTCAAGGCTTTCACATTTGAATGATGAAAAGACAATGCAAGCTGGAAAAGAATGAATTTATTGATTTAGCTAATTGTCCTCTATCGGCAAATGAGTATTTCGAAATTTTGACAAAGAATGGGATAATAACTTCTAATGATTTGAATATTGATATGAATACAAAAGTAAAACGAAAGAAAGGAAAATAATTTTTTGTCTCCAATTTCTTAACAATTCATTTTAGCCCCGACGCATTATGCTAATTTTATTGCTTACAATTTAATTATGGAAGTACAGGAACTTATTGAGCTTATCAAAGAAAATAGTCCGGGTGCATTAAAAAAAGGGTCTAAAATTTTTTTTGACAGCCATCACGAAATTGAAATAACCGATAGCCAGGATAATTTTATTTCTTTAGAAGTACCCAGTCAAAGCACTAATGATAGTTACACTGTGCAAATTAGTTATGAAGACGAAATGATAATGGAAAGTTGTGATTGCCCTGCCTTTGATACTTATTATGAATGCAAACACTGTGTTGCCGGTGCGTTATTCTTGCTGCATAAGCAGTACAAATTTACTGTTTACCAGTTACAACAGCTACTGAAAGCCAACGGCACTTTGGAAGTAGGTAAAATTATTAAACAAACAGCCGGCTCCGGTGTGGAAAGCCCTGCAAAAGTAGTTGCGCTGGTTCCAAAACAAAATAACGGAGAGTGGGAGTCATTTATTCAACCCGGTAAAATGGCGTATTATTTTCTGCAAATCCAGTCAGGTTATTATTACGCTAACAGGGGGGATATTGGAAAGATAAGCCTGATAGAATTTGATGAGCCGGGGCGGCACTGGAAATTTCTATTCAGGCTAAAAGCAAATGAATTCTATTATCCCGAAATTAAATTTGATTCAGAAGATTCCTATTCATACAGATGTGCCTGTGGGCATTCCGCCGGTATTTACCCCATGTGCAAACATGTACGAACAGCCTTTGACCTTCTGATCACAAAAAACGGAGAAAATTATTTTCTCCGTTTTAAAGACTGGACCAAACAAAAGAACGAACTGCTGAAAGCTTATGGATTAACAACAGAAGATGAGGAGGCTAAATTGTTTGAATTTCAGGTTGATTATTACGACCGGCTTCAGGTAAAAGCGCCGGTGGGTTTTTATAAAGCCGATGACCTGGAAGGGCTGAAAAAACTCAGTCATACATTGAAGGCAACAGGCAATAATGAAGAATATGTGCTGCGCCCCAAACCTTTAAGCACTACCGTTATTGATTTTGAAGTTGGCTTTGTATTGAACCTGAAAAGCAAGCGCCTGGGAATAGGTTTTGAACTGGAACTTGCCAAAGTGTATAACAGGCAAGGCAAAAAAGATTTAAAAAAACTTAACCTAAATACAGCCGTAAACCGTCCTTTGCTAAGGCAGTTAACAGATGAACAATATAATCTTTTCATGAACATAACCGATGAAAAACTGGTTTCATTTTTAAAATCGAAAGGACACGCTTATGTAGGCAACTATAGCAACCCGTTTAATAATATGGGCGGTTCAACAATAACCGACCTTAGCAGGCATTATGTTGAATGTATAATAAAACTGTGGCCGCACCTAACAGAGAATGAAAATGTTTTTTTGCTTGAGGAAGGTAATTACAGCAACAAAAACTGTAAGCCGGTGAAGTTGAGTGCCAATCATGTAGAATTATCGTTTGAGATTATTGAAGACGGAAAATTTATTACTATCTGGCTCATTCCGGTATTCGGCAACATGGCTGGTACAACGCCGGAAGACAAAGTAGTTTCGTTTTTTAATTTTTTATTTAGTCTTAATTCTGTATTACATGTTTTAAAGAATATGGCAGATATCGTTGTAATAGAGCAGTTTGCAAATGGATTTATTAAAGTGCCGGTTAGTCAGAAACTACAGCTTATAAAAACTATTGTTGGCCCTTTACAGCAAAAATACGAAGTAAGGCTGCCGCCTCAGTTTGCGGTAGAAACCATTGAGGCAGAACTGCAGCCCCAGGTTTTATTAAAGGAATTTAATGATCAGTTTTTAATGCTGCAGCCACAATTTTTATATGGCAGCGAACTGGTAGATTATAGCGCCGATGCAGAAGATGTTGTATTGCAAAAGGAAGATGGTTCGCTGCTGGTAATTAAAAGAAACAGTGGCAAAGAGAAACAGTTTTTTGAAACGCTGCGCCCCTTGCACGATTCCTTTAACAGGCAATATCAAAATGATTTTTTTTACGTTCACTTTAACGAAGTGATGAAAGGCAACTGGTTTTTGAATACCGTACGGTACCTGCAGGAGAATGATTTTGTGGTGAAGGGAATGGAAAACCTCAAACGCTTTAGGTACAATACCAATAAGCCCAAATGGGAAATGAAAACCGGCAGCGGCATAGACTGGTTTGACCTGAAAATAAAAGTTAGTTTCGGCGACGAAGAGGTAGCCTTTAAAGATATCAGAAAGGCCATTATCAGTAACCAGAATATAGTGGTGCTGGGCGATGGCACATTTGGCGTTCTGCCGGAAGAGTGGCTACAGCAGTACAGTATGCTGTTTAAAATGGGTGAGGCGCAAAAAGATGATAGCATAAGGTTAAATAAACTGCATTTTACATTAATAGATCAACTGCACGAACAGATCACCGACGAAGCTATTCTTAATGAAATAGCGGCAAAAAAAGAAAAGCTTAAAAATATTGAAAATGTAAAAACAGTAAAACACAGTAAAAATATAAAGGCCAAACTACGTCCTTATCAGCTAAGCGGTTTTCAATGGATGCAGACACTGGATGAACTGGGCTGGGGTGGTTGCCTGGCAGATGATATGGGCCTGGGAAAAACGCTCCAGGCGATTACTTTCCTCCAGTTTTTAAAAGAAAAATATAAGGGAAGCACGCATCTGGTTGTATGCCCTACTTCCCTCATTTATAATTGGGAAACCGAAATTAAAAAGTTTGCCCCTAAGTTAAAATATCATATTTATTATGGAAGCAGCCGCGAATTTACCGAAGATCATTTTGAAGATTATGATATTGTGATTACCAGCTACGGTTTGGTGAGGAATGATATGGAGCAGATGATGAAATTTAACTGGCATTATATTATTCTCGACGAAAGTCAGTCCATAAAGAATCCTGAAGCACAGGTAACCAAAGCTGTACAATTACTTAAAGCAAAAAACAGGCTGGTACTTAGCGGAACCCCCGTGCAGAATAATACCTTCGACCTGTACGCCCAATTCAATTTCATAAACCCCGGCATACTTGGCAATAAAGAATTTTACAAAACAGAATTTGCAAATCCTATTGATAAAAATAACGATACAGAAAAAATCAAAGCCTTGCGTCAGTTGATTTATCCGTTTCTGCTGCGCCGCACCAAGGAACAGGTAGCAAAGGATCTGCCTGATAAAACAGAAACCATACTCTGGTGCAGTATGGGTAAGGAGCAGCAAAATGTATATGATGATTATAAAAATTATTATCGTAAAATGCTGATGAAGAAAATAGAAGAAGAAGGAATGGCAAAAGCTGGTATGTATGTGCTGGAAGGCCTGTTGCGCCTTCGGCAGATATGCGATAGCCCGCAATTGATAAAAGATGCAGAAGTAACCACAAAAAAGAGTATCAAGATAGAAGAATTGATAAGGGAACTGGAAGAAAATACGGGATCGCATAAACTACTTGTGTTTAGCCAGTTTACCGAAATGTTGCAATTAATAAAAGAGGAGTTGCAAAAGAAAAAAATCGTCTTCAGTTACCTTGATGGCAGTACACCTGCCGCAAAGCGAAAGGAAGCTGTGGATAATTTTCAAGCGGATGAAAAAATAAAAGTGTTTTTGATAAGCCTGAAAGCAGGTGGCGTCGGACTTAACCTCACAGCGGCTGACTACGTGTATATTGTAGACCCGTGGTGGAACCCCGCCGTGGAGCAACAGGCCATAGACCGAACTCACAGGATAGGCCAGACAAAAAAAATATTTGCCTATAAAATGATTTGTAAAGATACTGTAGAAGAAAAGATAGTGGAACTCCAAAAGCGGAAAAAACAGATTGCCAGCGACCTGGTAACTGAAGATGCGGGCTTTATAAAAAAATTAAGCAGGGATGATGTAGAATTTTTGTTCTCTTAAAACCTTTCAATTTACTGGCGTGCCGGAACTTATAACCAGCGCCGGGTTTGATTTTGAGCAGAAGATAATCATCAAGAAATATACGCCTCAGTTGCTGTGTAAATTTCTGATGCACCCCAAATGGAATTGCCACGCCCATCATGCTAACTAGCAATACCGATTGTTACCAGCCAGCCGGACAAAAATTCCGGCTTACCAGGTCATTGCTGGAAGTTTGCAACGAGTTCAATCAACCCGTTGGCATCCTCACCAAAAATTCATGGATACTTTAAAGACAAAGACCTGTTGCAGAAGATGGCGAAAAAAAATATTGTATCGGCAATGCTTTCTATTACATCTTTTAACGAAGACCTGCGCAGGGCAATGGAACCAAGGACTACCCGGCAAAACAAAAATTAAAAGTAATAAACGAATTAAGCAAGGCAGGCGTACGCATGGGTGTAATGATGGGCCCAATGATTCCTGGCCTTAATGAACACGAAATGCAACGCATTATGAAAGCCGCCGCAGATAATGGCGCCAGCTTTACTGCCTATACTTTCATCCGCTTGAACGGCGCCGTTAAATTCTTATTTCACGACTGGCTGTATAAAACCTTTCCTAACCATGCAGACAAAGTGTGGCACCTGATAGAACAAAGCCACGATGGAAAAGTGAATGACAGCCGCTGGGGTGTGCGTATGCGGGGAGACGGTGGCATAGCCGACATGATAGCGCAGCAATACAAGAAATACGGCAGGCTGTATAATATGAATGCAGAGGAATGGAGTTTGAATACAAAGTTGTTTAGGATTCCGGATGGTCAGGGAAAGTTGTTTTAGGTACACAATTTTTTATGTAACTTAGAAAGTCGCTTTTTTCTTTAAGCAATGGGGTGGTACAAACAAAAAGAAATCAGGCAGAGAGCTAAACGGCAAAGTTTACAATGAAATGCCTACAGTAGAACAGTTGGAAGAAGTGAGTTACTAAAAAATATCTTTTATGTCAGAGGAGTTCGAACATTTAAACGAAGAAGAACGGTTGAAAGCCGAAAACTATTTTTTGAAAATGAAACTCATGCTTGAGAATGGAGCCGATTTTGGTGATACGCAATCTGTCGGTGATCTCCCCGCTAATATAGAAAATGAATTCCTGAATTACATGATGGAATTTGAAAAACATTCTGATAACCCAGTGTATATAAAAGTGTTTGATAAAATTGCCCGGCCAACCCATTTTAAACCTGTAAGCCAAATCACAGATAATGAAATTGAAGAAGAATGGAAGCGCCTGTTAAAATACCTTAAAGGTTACAATATTAATTTTAATGTTTGCAGCCCAAACATATCTGTTCGGGAACTTTACCGTTTTGTTACTGAAGAACTTTTTGAACATGAGATGAGTGATATTAATATACAAGGCGCAACCTCTAATTTTATTTATGATGAGTTTTATCCAGATTGGGTTTATGAAAACAGCAATGCCGCTTCAGATGAGTGTATAAATTATATTCTTCAAAAAAAACCAATTGAATGGACACATCATTTCAGAGTTGAAAATATCTGGCTGAATGAACATTTTCCGATTGCCATTGATCAATTTAAAGCGATAGCCGATAACTACAAATCGGCTTATGATAACATTGAAATTGAAGCAATAGTTGTAACGAATTGCCTTGTTGAAGAACAAATTAGTAGTGTTGAAGGAACGTACAATATTAAAGCTTACATCGGTAATGATGCGTTGCAATTATCTGGAAACTGGAAAGTCAGTTTTGAAAAAGATGATAAATTTGGTTACTGGTACATTTTTGATGTACAAATTCCCGAAATTAATTTTTAAATTTTTTATCAGCTGAAACCATTGATTCTACAGCTGTTTCAGACGTTATGAAATTACGTCGCAAATAATTTTTTAAAAATATATTTGGCGATATCAAAAAAATAAATTCATCTTTGCATCGCAAAATAAAATTAAAAACAACAAAACATGTTACGCATACAACTACATATTGAAGCGGTGAATTGTTTTAGTCCGAAAGACGACTATAGCAATAGCGGGGCATGTCATGCTGCATCATAAGTTTACCAAAACAAACTGATTCAAAAAGGCCCCGACAAAAAATCGGGGCTTTTTTATGCGAAAAATTAAACAGGCAGCTGAAGAAGCGAGGAACAAGGAATAATAAAAAAAATGCAACAGCTACAACATAAGCAATTTACTACCATGCCCACCGGCCAGGTGTGGAATGAGTTACCGTCAGTACTCATACGTCATACCTATATGTTGCCCGATGCATGTTTTACAGCAATTGGTAATGATAGTAACAAAGATAAAATACGACCGTGGTTTAAACGATAGGGATGTGATGCATCCCAACTAACAGAACCCGGTCGCCAGAAACGACCGGGTTTTTTTGTGACACAATGAACCCCTGTCCCCTGAAGGGGAACTAAGACTATGACTTTTTTTAAATAAGATTTTGTGGTAGTAGTCGCAGCAGAAGAGAAATAGAATTGTGTTTTAATTCAATAGAAGAAATCTGTTGTTACAAAGCAGAAGCAGTTGGTTCGATTCCAACAACCGCAACAAAATAGTTTCGTAGCTCAATGGCGAGAGTATCCGGCTTTTATCCGCTGGTTAGCGGATATGAGTTCGAGTGCCACCGGGCCAGCAAAATGGATGAATAGCTCAATGGTAGAGCAGTCGCCTGTTAAGACGAGGGTCGAAAGTTCCCTGTCTGCTTGGCGCAGTCAGGGATTCTTTCGCAGGACTCAATGAATAAAATTGTTTGATAACAGATGAATTCGAAGATGAGGAAATATAGATCATTCAAAAAATCTGTTGCAAACAAAATGGACGAATAGCTCCAATGGTAGAGCACTGCGTTGAAGCCGCAGCCGTACAAGTTCGAATCTTGTTTCGTCCACAAAATTGTTTTAATGGCAATTAAATTGCCTAAATGCTTAATGGGATTAAAAAATCCCTGTTAATCAAATCAATCTTTTTAATTCCAAATTCAGACAAGGAATAACATGTGGAAAAAGATGACTGAAGAAAAAATGTTGAACGGAGCGTCGCCAATGTCGCCCCATCAAGGTACAAAAGTTGGTTAACAAAATTTAATGTCCTGAAGGGCATTAAGAAAACTCAAAAAATGCAACAGACACAGCAATGGAGAAAATTGAATGGCGAAAAAATACGCATCCCAATTGAGGATGAAGTAAGGGCTGCTATTGCAAGAGAAAGAGCAATGGGCCATGATCTGAAAGTATGTATTGGTACCGATAGCCAGGTGAAAGCCTGCCCGGATGGCAAAGGCGGACGGGGCAAAGAAACTGAATTTGCTACGGTGATCGTTTTTATCCGGAAGGGAAAAGGTGGATTTATGTACATACACAACGAAACTACTTTGCAAAAAATGAGCATCAAAGAAAGGATGCTGGTAGAAGTGGCGAAGAGCATTGAGGTAGCGTATCCTTTGTGCAACATCTTTAGCCGATACAGTGTGGATATGGAAGTGCATGTGGACATCAACACCAACCCAAACTTTAAAAGTAACGATGCTTTGAAGGAAGCAATGGGCTATATCATGGGGATGGGGTTTGTGTTTAAGGCGAAACCCGATGCCTTTGCAAGTTCGTGCTGTGCGAATAAAGTGGTGCAATAAAGAGCCCCTAAATCCCATGAAGGGGACTTAGCAAAGTATCAAAATGAGAGGGAATTAAAAAACTTAAAGTCGCTCTAAGCCCCTCCTTCGGAGGGGTTTGGGGAGGCAAATAAAACAAAAACAATGTCACAGATAATTATCGTTTTACTGCTTGTACGTTTCTTCCTCTGGATAATTCCAGAAGCAGAAAGTTATGTACAGGGTTTAATAAAGCAAATGAAAAATAAAATATCGGGCAAGAAAAACGCTTCGATTTTTGAGAACAATTATATAGAGGTGAAAACTTTCTATGTGAGAGAATACAAGGCAACCCCGTGTATCAGCTTTATCAATGACCTGGAAATAGGAAAAGCGTATGAATATATTAATAAAGGTTTAGCCGGAAAAGTGCTGGCTATTTACCAGCGTAATTATTACAACTGGCAGCGTGAGCGGATGGAATTTAGTACAACTGTTTTTAAACTGGCAAACCAGGTGATGATTGAACTGGGAGATGATTATGCGGAAATATTGTTCAGCAATAAGAACTATGCATACGCTAATGATTTGGTGAAGCTGTTCTCAACATACAAAGCTCCGCAAAAAGAGCAGGATTTTGAGATCAACATCATTACACAAAACAGTTCAGGTCTTGATCTTAAGTCGCTTGACATTAAACCAACAGCGCTGGATATTGATTTGTACTACAACGATGATTTTAAACCGGTGGATGCAATTATCAAACAGCGACTGGCAAAGGAAAGCGATAAAGGAATCATCCTGTTGCACGGCTTGCCGGGTACAGGAAAAACGACTTACCTGCGTCATTTAATTGGTAGCATCAACAAGCGTGTCTTGTTTGTGTCGCCGGGTGTGGCAGGTAACCTGATGAACCCCGAGTTTATGGACCTGTTGATTGACAACCCTAATGCTGTGCTGATAATTGAAGATGCAGAAAACATTATTATGGATCGAAAGTTCAGCAGCCACAGCAGTGTAAGTAACCTGCTTAACATAAGCGATGGTTTGCTGAGCGATTGTTTGAATGTACAGATCATCTGCACTTTTAACAGCGACCTGCAATTGGTGGATGATGCCTTGCTGAGAAAGGGAAGGTTGATTGCCAAGTATGAGTTTTGTAAACTGAATGCTGACAAGGCACAAAAACTGAGCGATCATCTTGGTTTTTCAAAACAGATCAGCAGGTCAATGACCATTGCCGAAATAACAAATCCTGATGATATGGATGGCGCTAAGCCACCAATAGAAGTAATGGGTTTCAGAAGGCAACACGAAATGTTGAATTAAAATATTGCTGATGCAAGGTATTGGCAGAAGAATTCCGTTAACACGGAAATGGGTATATGCCCGTTGTAAGCAAACCGGATGCGTGTTTTAAAAAAGCACCATAGTGCAGGCGTAGTAACTACCTGTATGCTGTTGCGGCAATGGAGCTGTGTCCACCACAACCTGTGGGTCAAGGGTTCGAATCCCTTTCCCGGAAAAACGGGATAGCTCAGTTGGTTAGAGCAACAGACAAACATGGGGTTCGAATCCCCTACCGAATAAGGATCGGTTCATGGTTGAACACTACACCGTCACTGTAGAGGAGAAAGCACAGCACTTCTTTAAAAAAAGCTGAGACCAAAAGCAGGGTATTGTTTTCCTGGTGAATTGCAAATGCAGGAACACCGGTTTTATTAACACCAGTAAGATGTAAAGCAGTAGTATGAAGGGTTGCACTTAAACAATGTTGAGTTGCTGACAAAACTTTCAGCAAAAAATATCGTTTAACTGTCGCTTCAGAAAATTACTAAAAATATTTTCCGTGACAATGAAATGGAAGGCAATACCGGCTTTTTAAAACAAGATTTAATCAGTGCCAGCAGTAAAATCTGCTGGCTAAATAAAAACAAAATGAAACAGGTAAAAATTACCGCCTACCAGGTTGGACTGGTCTTTAAAAACGGCGTGTACAAAAGAATGTTGCAGGAAGGCAACTACTGGATGTGGTTCAACGAAACCGTAATGATTTATGATGTAACCAAACAGTTTAATACTGTTGTGGAATTGAACATCCTGTTGCAGGATGCCGAATTAGCCAATGCCTTGCAGGTAATTGAAGTGGGCGACAACGAAATTGTATTGCAGTACAAGGATGGTTTGTTTAAACAAGTATTGACAGCAGGGCGTTATGCTTTCTGGAAAAATACTGTAAACAACTATGCATTTATAAAAGCAGACATCAGCAAGATAGACATCACCGAAGATATTAGCCGTGCTGTGTTGCAGAACAAATTGCTGGCGCCTTATGTGCGTACCTACACTGTAGAGCATTACGAAAAAGCAGTGTTGTTCATTGATGGAAAGTATGCACAAACATTGCCATCCGGTATTTATAACTGGTGGAAGAACAACATTACTATTGTGGTGGGAAAAGCGGACACCCGTATGCAGCAGATTGAAATCAATGGCCAGGAAATTTTGACCAAAGATAAAGCTGCATTGCGAATTAATGGGTATGCGCAATACAAAGTGGTGGATATTGAAAAAGCTTTGTTGCAAAACAAGGAGTACGAACGCCAGTTGTATGTAGCATTTCAGTTGGCATTGAGGGAGTACATTGGTGCCCTTGGTTTTGATGAATTGCTGGAGAAAAAAGACAGTATCGTACCCTTCATTTTGGAGGCAGTAAAAAACACTGCCAACGATTTGGGTGTGACTGTAAATGGCTTTGGTATCCGTGATATCATTTTGCCAGGCGACGTAAAGGATATCATGAACAAAGTGTTGGTAGCAGAAAAAACTGCGCAGGCCAACAGCATCATGCGTAGGGAAGAAACTGCCAGCACCCGAAGCTTGCTAAACTCTGCCAAATTGATGGAAGACAATACCATGTTGTGGAAATTGAAAGAGATGGAATATGTTGAAAAAATTGCCGACAAGATTGGTGAAATCAGCGTAAGTGGTAATGGCACATTGATTGAGCAGTTGAAGCAGATATTTGTGGCGCAGAAATAAAATACACATCCGGTAGCAATCCGGTGCCGGATGTTTTTTAAATTTTGTACTTAGCTTTAGTGCTGCTACCTGCCTGCCGGTAGGCAAGTTAAGCATCATTGGCGTCGCACTCTTGTACGGGGTAACTTTATTGGGCTTTTATTGAAGCGAGAAATTAAACCACAAAGTTCACAAGGAAGAATTACACAAAGGCCACAAAGTTGCTTTGTGTACTTAGTGAAAACCTTAGTGTCCTTTGTGCTAAAACAAAAAATAAAAAATGAGCAAATTAAATTAACCGGAAAACCAAATCATTACATCACCATTCCGGATCATTCAAAATGTTTTCCAGTTCGTCATCATCGGGCTTGGTAAACCTTTCGGTAATAATTTCGTAGGCATCAATAAAATCGTTGAGTTGGGGATTGTCTTTATGAATAAGCAGCGCATTCAGAATATTGATATTGCCCGCACGTATAACACCTCGGAGTTGAACAATGCTTCCGTCGTTAAATTGTTTAAACCAATGGTAAAATTTGTGGAAGCGGGCTTTTTCACGGTTGTCGCTGTTATCGCAGATGTAAACAACGGCATTTTCTTTTTCGTCTAAAAATGCTTTGAGGATGGTGGCAACTGTTGAAGCAATACGTTTGTCAAGACCTTTTTGAATAGCAAATTTATCTTTTAACGCTAAATTAAAACCAAATGTTATTGTAGGTGTGGATATTCTGAAAAAATTTCTTCGGCGGTAAAAAAATAACAATGGTATTCGGTTCCGGCATCAGTAGTAAATGAGTAATAGTCGGGCTTGAGTAATATGTATTTATACGGTTGCAAACTTAAAACCAAGTTCTTTTAAGTCGTTAAAAGTTAAGCCATGTTGAAGGGCGTCAGCTAAATACCTGCTTTTCTCCAGCGCCACGAGTAATTTTTCGGGGCCTTTTAACTGGCGGGCTTTTTCACTAAAATACTCAGCAGTACGTATTTGAAATGGCTGAACGTTAATTGAAGATGACATAATAAATAATTTCTTATAGCAAGTTACAAAATATAAATGAACGCAACTGCTATGAAAAATAGAAAATTAAACCACAAAGTTCACAAAGAAGAACAGCACAAAGGTCGCTAAATTGCTTTGTGTCCTTAGTGAAAACCTTAGCGCCCTTTGTGGTAAAAACAAAAAATGAGCAAATTAAAATTAATGCCGTAGTAAATCCGGCATCAAAATAAATTATTATGAAATTAAAATTGACCGGAAAACAAATCCGTGCCATTGGCTACAACGAAGGGCCCGTGGTGAGTGTGGCCATGCATACCATGTGTACACATTTTAAACATCATACCGAAGAAGATGCATTGCAGATACTAAAAGATGTATTGGCAGCACCTGAAAATTATTTGGCGGATGAAGTGCT
>JBBSKH010000100.1:0-13212 GCA_038256495.1 Chitinophagales bacterium | reverse complement strand
TACAGGCTGGTATCCGCTTAGACAATAAGAGCATCAACACTACCAGACTTAAATTCAATAGCGATACTATTAATTATGATTTCAATTTTTCTACGCTGGCTTCATCATTTAATACTATTTATAAAGCATCGGATAAATGGCGTCTCAATCTTAGCATCAGCCTGGCAAGCCGTGCCCCTTACGTAAATGAATTGTTAAGCGATGGTATTCATCACGGAACGGCAACCTACGAAAAAGGAGACATTACTCTAAAGCCTGAAAAATCATTCAATATTTCAACCGGGATCAATTTTGAAAATACTGCCAAGACTTTCAATTTCGACCTGTTGCTCTACGCCAATTCTATCCGTGATTTTATTTACCAGCAACCCAGGCCGGAAAATCCAGTATTGACAATTGCCGGGGCTTTTCCATTAATTGAGTACCAGCAGACCGATGCTTTGTTAAGTGGTTTTGATGCATCGGCGTCTGTGAAACCGCTCTCTAATTTTGAATGGGAATCTAAATTATCTGTTTTGTATGCCAGGAATACTTCCATTAAAGACTGGTTAATTCTTATGCCGGCAAACAGGCTGTCTAATGAAATTACTTACTCATTTAAAGATGCCAAAAAGTTTTCTGATAGTTATGTAGCTGTTGAATTTTTAAATGTGATGCAACAAAAAAATACACCTGATGAACGCAATGGAAGGCAGGATTATAAAGCTCCACCGGGTGCATATCACCTGCTTAATTTTAATGCGTCGTCTGCTATCTCATTTGGGAAAACAAAAATTACTATTGGCATCGGAATACGAAATGTACTGAATACGGCATTCAGGGATTATTTAAACAGTATGCGGTATTTCACAGATGAAATGGGGCGGAATATCAGCATTAGGGTTAAGATACCCTTCAACTATTTGTATCATTAATTAATTATGAAATATTTTTCACTAAAAACAAAAAAAATGAAAATGAAAAAAATAGCACTAAGTGTGCTGATGGCAGGTGTTCTGATAACATCTTGCAAAAAAGACAAGCCAGAAGAAAATGAAGAAGAAGTAATTACCACCATGAAACTAACCTTTGTACCTGTTGGTGCTGGTGCCACACTCACTTACCAGTTTGATGACCCTGATGGGCCGGGTGGAACGGCACCTACACAGGATGAGATTGTGTTAGCTCCATCTAAAACTTACAATGTAACTGTACAATTGTTGAACAAAACAGAAACACCTGTAGAGGATATTACGTTGGAAGTGCTGGGCGAAAAAGAAGCACACCGGTTTTACTATGAAACCAGCTTTGGTAGCGGCATTACCGTTTCCGGCCTGGATAATGATGGCAATGGAGTACCGCTGGGTGTAACCAGTGTTTGGACAACCGGCGCAGCAGCAACCGGTAAAGTAAAAGTGACACTTCGCCATTTTGGAGGCACACCACCTAACAAAGCCATTGGCGACCCGGTTAGCAGCTCTAAATCAAGTACTGATATTGAGGTAGAGTTTAGCACAAAAATTCAGTAACTAATAAATGTAGGGGAAGACGGTAAACTTGTCTTCCCCTTTTTTATGTACACAACAGAAGAATATAAGATAATTGCTACATTAAGAGGCTATGGTATTCATATTACTAAAGGCAGGGTAGCTGTATTTAAAATGCTTTGCAGGCATAGGGATACTTTGTCTGTTTCCTATATTAATAAATATTTTTCCGGCTCAATAGACAGGGTATGTGTTTACAGAGCATTAAAAGTTTTCTTGCAAAAAGGTTTGTTAGCAAAAGTTCCCAATGCATCCGGGGAAACAAAATACATATTATCTATTAATGAAAAGATTGGTTCGGATAGCAATAAAATACACGTTGCCTATTTTGTTTGC
Source organism: Chitinophagales bacterium (assembly GCA_038256495.1). Lineage (GTDB taxonomy): Bacteria > Bacteroidota > Bacteroidia > Chitinophagales > Chitinophagaceae > Ferruginibacter. The sequence goes on along the minus strand of JBBSKH010000100.1, from coordinate 11,350 downwards.
ACATCATGCGAAAAAATGACTGTATTAGATGAAACAGTTTTTTGCCCATTTACATTGCCAGAAAATTTAAGCATAACACATTGTCATGTCCTTATGGAAGGTGTTTGCCCAAAGTGTGATGAATAACATAATTCCTGCCTGGCGAGGTTTCACCGCAGTTTATTTTGGTATCGGGTTTCAAATGGCGAATAACCCGCTGAAACAAAGGAGCCAACATTCATTTACGCATTTCTTCTATAAACAGGCCGCTCATTGGGAGCTAACAGCTTTATTAATGGTAAAATAAAATAAGGCACTCCCCATGCAATAAAAAATTGCATCAGCCCAATCGGCTGAATACTTATTTGACAATGAAGGAAAAATTATTTCAGTTATTAAAATAATATAGCCGGTGGCAATTATAATGTCTGCGGGCGGAAGCCGATAGTTTTTTTCTTTTTTGAACAGTACTATTCGTTCTGCCAGAAACAGCGTAAGGATAACGGGCATGGCCAACAGGTTGTCCAGATAATTGTCAATTAAAGGATAATGCTGGCCATATACTTTTTGCAATACCTGATGGATGATAAATAATACCAGGCAAATTATAAATACCGGAGAGCGTAAAACAGACATATTCAAAATTTTACAAAGCTGCAAAAAAGACGAAAACTAAAATAACAATGATTACAGGAGAAAATGCAATAAGCAATAAAACGGCGATTATTTTATAAATCATTTTCAACGAAATGATTACAATACTATCATTAGGGTTAGGCTTTAGCCATTTCTTAAGCTGTTTAAATTTACCAACAAACATTTCTTTAATGCTTTCTCCCTGCAATTCTTCCATTTCTCTTTTTTGTGCAAAATACAACCAGAAAGCCATACCGGTTATTGAAAATCCTTTTAAGTTAAAAGTAAAAAGTAAAAATTCGAAAAGTTTCCAACAAATAATTAGTGCGAGGTTTAAAAAGCCAGGTTCTCAAGTGTAACGAAAAAATTATCTTTAACCTACGCTTAGATTATAAGCTTCCATTAAGATAGTCGAGGGTTTAGGCATACCTTTTTTGTTTAACCCAGTAAGCAAGCGGCACGAAAATTGAGCCTTGTACTTAATGATTAACAAAAATCTGCTCAATAGGGTACACAAAGGAATTTTACTATTTATATGCATGAATTTGGCATTAGTCTGTTTCTCCCAAACTACTATTTTTCCTTATGACCTGGCCCATCCCATAATAATTGAGCTGCCAAAACAGGTGAATGAAATATCGGGCATCGTTTATAATGATGGATACGTATTTGCCATCGATGATGAACATGGTGAGCTGTACAAAATACAAATTAAAAAAAATCCACAAATTGAACATTGGCGCTTTGGAAAAGATCAGGATTACGAAGATGTGGTGTTGATAAATAAAATGTTTTATGTGTTAATCAGTAATGGCACCATCGTTCAATTTGCTGAACAATTTCCAATTTCTGAAACTTCAAACAAGCAAATAGATATAAAGGGCAAGAAAGAATTTGAATCATTGTATTATGATCCGGTAATAAAAAAAATAGTAATGCTTTGCAAAGAATGTGCTGTTGACAAAAAAGATGAAAACTCAGCATGGGCTTTTGATCCTGCTTCCCGCACATTTAATAATAAGCCACTGTATGTAATTAAAAGAAAGGACATTGAAAAAGTTGCGGGTGAAAAGATAGGTCGCTTTAAACCTTCTGCTGCCACCATCAATCCTTTTACGGGCGAGCTGTATATCCTGTCATCTATTAACAATATTCTAGTAATAGCAAAAGCGGATAAAATACTGCAGGTAATACCTCTTGCAAGAAAACTTTTTAAACAACCCGAAGGCATTACTTTTTCGGACACCGGCAATCTGCTCATTTCAAACGAAGCTGCCAAAAACGAACCCGCAACTATTCTTGTTTTCAATCGTAAAGAGGAGCTTTAAAAATACAAACAATGGAAAGATTTATGCCAGAATGAAACTTTCTGTAACTGTTTGTATGTAGCCTCTGCCTGGCTTGCAGCAGATGGAGTGATATAAAGTAAAACATTATCTGCCGTTATTAGCACGCCTGTTTTTCCAACTAGTTCCATCAACGGATAAATTTAATTCGATATACCACATTAGGTTGCTTCCTTTAAAAACTATATTTACAAAAAATAAAGATGAAGTACATTTTTACCGCCCTCAGTTTTTTATTGGTAACAACATTAATAAAGGCCCAAACTATCGATGCTGCTTTTTTAACTGCCAACATTTCCAAACTAAAAAATGCAAAAGAATATACTTTGCAGGTGGCAAATTTAATGCCTGCAGAAAAATATAAATTCAAACCAAACGAAGAGGAAATGCATTTTGGCAAACAACTGTTGCATATTTCAGAAAATTTATGCTGGTTAAGTTCGTCCTACCTTACCTCAAATACAAACCCATTAACAAAAGCCGATAGCAAGCTAACAACGAAAAAAGATATAATTACTGTTGTTACAAAAGCCTACGACTTCGCCATTGATGCGTTGCAAAATTTTCCTATAACATCATTGTCAGATACGGTAAAGTTTTTTGCCGGCACAATGAATAAATTACAGATCATTAACCTCGTTCAGGATCATCAAACACACCACAGGGCGCAGTTGCTTGTTTATTTAAGGTTGAATGGAATAAAGCCTCCGGCATATGTGGGGTGGTAAAATAAAGAATCTCGCTAACAGAACTTTGTGTATGTATAGAACCTACGATTGCCATCCCTGGTGAGTTTGGGGTAAGGTTAGAAGATTGCGTTTACTTTACTGCCGATGGGCAGAATTGGTTTTCGAAAACGAGTAAGTTTTTGCAGGAACCTTTTGGTTAGGGCACGACCAACAATAATTTCCTGCGTTCGTTTCCAGGCAACATTTCTCACCAGGCCAACGCCACGGCTGGAAACGGTAAAGCTTTGTAGAATGCAACGCCCCACGTAGCTATGAAGCTAAATTGGATCTTGAGTAATGAACTATTGCGGAGCGGAGGCTGTAATGTTATTTTATACTTATTCACCTGATGAAGTGATCTTTGTTAATAACCAGCAATAACATTTCACTTTTCAATCATACTAATTACTGAGTAGCCCATCAGCTTACCTCGCTTATTGGCCGTTTCAGTTTTAATAATGCCAAAGCCCGGTGCAAACCATTCCGTAGATATCATATTGATGGGCATGCTAAAATTTGAGTTCCCGACTGTGGCCTTAAATTGCGACTCCGAGGTAATCTTCCAGCAATCCCAGCTGCCGGCTGCTGTTGTTATTTTTTCTTTGCCGGTTACATTACGGTTAACCTGCTTGTAGGTGATGTTGGAAAAAACAGATCCCTTGCTGGATACGGACATCTTAAAAACAGCATCCGGCAATTGCTGTCCATCTTGCATGGAAGTTGGGTATTCAATAAAACTTTCGTCAGCGGTTATTTCCATATCTTTATAAGCTTCCATTTGCCCCGCTGGCATTGAAACGCTTACATCCACATAAATTTTATCATCGGCACATTTATATTGCCCTTTGCTGACAGAAATATTTTTGCCCTTCTTGTCAACAACTACCGATTCAAAGCTGGCGGATACAGCGCCATCATTCTTTGAAACATTGTTGATCTTGTAAGTTACGGTACTGTTTACCTCATCTTTTCTGTCGTAGTTCGTCATTACTATCGTTGCATTTTTGGTAAAAAAGTAATACCCCGAACAGTTTTGCGTTTTTGCCGGCAATGAGCAAAGGAATATCAAACTTAATAATAGGAAACTTTTCATAATCATCGTTTTGCTTAAAGCTATATAATTCATCCTTCAGATGAAATACGACATATGGGTAATATTCTGCGAGCGCTACAGCACATGTTTGCAGCTAAGTAATTGGCACGCTAACTGGCGCTGTTATTCAGTTTTGAAAGGCAGCAGAGTGCAGCTGTATTGGTTATTAGTACTTGAATAAATGGTTATTAAATTGTATATTAATTGACTGACGTCGTATTTAAAGTTTTTTGCTAGTCCTTTTCCTGTTACAACAAAATCCTGATTTCAAAACCTAATTTCATTTTGTTAATTAGTTGTTGTTCCTTAGGGAAGAATTAAAAATTATTTATGAAATATATCATCAGTCTGTTGCTGCTATCTATAACAATTTCGGTAACTGCCCAGGATAGGGATATCAGCTACATGAGTTCGGGCGGGCCCTTGAAAGCCCTGCAAGCCATTATGGACATCAGGCATTATACCCTGGCGCTTGATGTAGATATACCCAACCAGTCCATTAACGGTTACACCGACATTGAATTCATCTTATCAAAGCAAACAGATACACTGCTCTTTGACCTGGTTAATTTCTTGAATGTTACCAGGATCAGTGCTGGTAAAAAAGATAAAACCTTTTATCATGATGGTGACCTTATTTACATCGTTGATGCCGCTGGTTTTAAAGCCGGCAAACAAACTATCCGCATTGCATACAATGGCAAACCTCCCGTTGCTGTAAACCCGCCATGGAAGGGTGGTTTCAGTTGGAAGAAAGACGGTGCCGGCAATCCCTGGGTGGTCATCAACTGCCAACTGGAAGGTGCCAAAGTTTATTTTCCCTGCAAGGATCACCCGAGCGATGAACCTAACGAGGGTGCCGACCTGTACATTACCGTGCCTAAAGGATTAACTGTTGCCGGGCCGGGGCTATTGCAAAAAGTGACAGCTAAAAACGACCGGCAAACCTTTCACTGGAAAACAAATTATACCATCAGCAATTACTGTATCCTTTTCAATATTGGTAAATACGAAATAGCAAAACGCAGTTACAAAACCATTGACGGCCACCAGGTGCCTATGGAATTTTATGTACTGGAAGAAGACAAAGCAAACGCTGAAAAAATACTAGACCTGCGGGAAAGGGATACCCGGATACTGGAAAAATATTTTGGAGAATATCCCTGGGTAAAAGAAAAAATAGGCATTGCCCAGGTACCCAACCCCGGTATGGAGCACCAGACCATGATAACTTATGGCGATAAGGTGGGCAAATTCATTACAACAAAAGTAGGCAACTGGGATTACTCGGCAAACCTGTTTCATGAATTTGCACATGAATGGTTTGCTAATAAAGTAACCAATAAAGACTGGGCACATATGTGGATACAAGAGGGTATTACCACTTATGCAGAAGCGCTGTTTTGCAGAGAAGCAAATGGCGAGCGTGGTTACGATAGCATGATCGTGTCGTTTAAAAGAAGTATCAAAAACCAACAAGCATTGGTACAGGGCGAAGGAATAAACACGGCACAAGTTTATACGGGTGATATTTATACCAAGGGCGCATACTTTATGCATACCCTGCGTTATGTGCTGGGCGATGCCCTGTTTTTTCCTACACTTAAAAAACTGGCCACAGATCCACAATACACTTACAGCAATTTTGTTACAACCGATGATGTGGAGCAGTTGTTCAGCAAAGCATCGGGTAAAAACCTGAAGCCGCTTTTTGATTTTTATTTGAGGACAACTAAAGTACTGGATATAACGATTAAGCAAACCGGGTATCATGAATACTCCATACAATCTGCAAACCTGCCCATGCCTTTGGAAATAGATGTGTTAACGGACGCAGGTACAAAAAAGATCACGCTTGCTGCTGAACCGCAAAAAATCAGCAACCTTTTTCCGCCTGTTGTTGATGCCGGAGGATATTATCTTAAAACGGTGACGATTGATTAAATCGTAGCCTGAACAAAAACAAAAATCCGAAGCAAACCGGCGCTATCATCCGGCTGCCACTGTTTTGGGCGCTGTTTGATTTACGGCATTATTTAGCTACCTTATCCAAAATTCATAACACTTAAAACAAACAACTATGGTAGTCTGGATTATTATTGGCGTTGTGGCCTTAATCATTTTGTGGTTCATTGGCATGTACAATGGAATGGTAAAAGCGAAAATAAAAATTGAGAACGCATGGAGCGATATCAGCGTTTATCTAAAAAAACGTTTCGACCTTATCCCTAACCTCGTTAGTACCGTTAAGGGATATGCAGCACACGAAAGCCAGACTTTAGAAAAAGTGGTACAGGCCCGTAACCTGGCAGTATCAGTACCTACCGGCGATGTGGCCGCCACGGCAGCAGCCAATCAGCAATTGGGTGGGGCACTAAGGGGGTTGTTGGCTATTGCAGAAAATTATCCCGACCTGAAAGCAAATGCACAGTTCCTGGAGCTGCAGACTGCCTTACAGAACATAGAAGGTGATCTTGGTAATTCAAGGCGGTATTACAATGCTACGGTGCGTGATTTTAATACAACTATTCAACAATTTCCCGGAGTACTGGTAGCAAATATGACCGGGTTTAAAGCTCGTGAGTTTTTTGAACTGGAGGATAAAGCAGAAGCAAAAAATGTAGAAGTAAAGTTTTAAAAACCACTGATGAAAAAGGTCATTGGATGTTTTTTATGCTTTTTAAGTATAGCAGCCTGCGTTACTGCACAGGGCTATACCATTAAACTGTACCAGGTAAATGTGCTGGTTAATAAGGATGCTTCGCTGGATATCACCGAAACTATAGACGTAAATTTCACCGATCGCCATCATGGTATTTTCAGGATGATACCTTATAAATATAAACTGGTACCTTTTCCGCAAGGTAAAGAAAAAGCCAACAGGCAATTGGAGTCGCATGGCTATGCACAAACTATTGTTGAAGATATACAGGTGCCGGGATGGGATTACACGGTAAACAATAAAGGCGATTATAAAGAAATAAAAATAGGCAGCAGTAAAAAATATGTTGATGGAGATCAGCAGTATACCATCAAATACAAAATGCAGAATGCCATTAATTTTTTTGAAGACAGGTCAGAATTGTATTTAAATATTATTGGCGATAAATGGGATACTGAAATTGATTCTGTAGTTTTTTCCATATCGCTGTATGATGCTTTGCCAGCCACTCCCGCATTTTTTATTGCTACAGGATATACTGGTTCGCAGGATAATAATACCACTTCAATATGGATTGCCAACAAAATATTTTCAGGTAGCACCACTTTGCCTTTACGTGCAAATGAGGGGTTAACGGTTGGCATCGCTTTTCCAAAAGATTTTCTTATTCAACAAAACTTCATGCTGCGGGGTATATATTGGCTGCTGCTACCCGTTTTTATTTTTATAATGATGTTTTGGATCTGGCGCAGGTGGGGCAAGGATGAAAAACCTGTTATCGTAACAGAATTTTATCCGCCGGAGCATATAAGCCCCAGCGTAGCTGGTTATATCATTGATGATAAACTTAATAAAAGAGACCTTACGGCGTTGATACCTTACTGGGGTGCCGCAGGTTGCATGCAGGTGAAGGAAACACAAACGAAAGCCTTGCTGGGCCTAATAAAAAATACTGAGTACGATTTTATAAAACTAAAAGAGCTTCCGCAAACAGCCCTGTCTTTTGAAAGAACATTGTTTAACGGAATTTTCAAAAGTGGAGATAAAGTGGCGCTAAGCAGCCTGAAAGATGTATTGTACAAAACCATGGAGTCTGCAAAAAAACAATTGGAAGCTGAAGTGGATAAAGGTGCTTTCTACGAAAAATATTCAAGGGGCATGGGTTGTCTTTTCCCATTTTTAGGGCTCTTTGTAATGGGGTATGGCATTATTATGTTAATAAAATACTGGGGCGATCCTTATTGGTACCCAATAGCTTTTATAGCAAGCGCTGTTATTATCATTTTCTTTGGCGTGCTTATGTCTAAAAGAACGCCCAGGGGAAATGAATTATATAAAAAGCTGGCAGGCTTTAAAGAATTTATACAAAAGGTGGAGCAGGATAGGTTGGCGCTTTTTTTAAAAGAAGACCCACATTATTTTGATAAGGTATTACCCTTTGCAATAGTTTTTGATATGGCCGATACCTGGAAAGATAAACTGAAAGGCCTTGATGTACCAGCTCCAAATTGGTACGTTGGCAATTACAATACATTTACAACGAGCAGGTTTTTAAGCAGCCTGGATCATTCTATGAACAAAATGTCTGAAAGCTTTTACAGTGCACCCAGCAGCAGCGGCAGCGGCAGCAGTGGAGGAAGCTGGAGCGGCGGTGGTTCCTCTGGTGGCGGTTTCGGCGGTGGTGGTGGCGGAGCCTGGTGATATTATTTTTCTCAAACTGGACTAATTCAACCAGTATAAATTTTCACGTCCCAAAACTATATCAGACCCACTACAAATTGGGGAAAGTTAACCAGCTATGTTAATTGCTATACCGTAAAATAAAACATAAGAGCCGTACACTACCCCGTATGCGTTGCCTTCAATTAAAATCATGCTTCTTTGTTATGTAAATGTTTCCTAAGCATATTAAATTTTACAAACAAAATGAAAAAGTTATTATTTCTCTGCATCCATCATATGCCGTTTCTTTCTTTTGCCCAAAATGTAGCCATCAATAATGATGGTTCCATAGCAGACAAATCTGCCATTCTAGATGTCAAAAGTATTTCAAAAGGACTGTTGATTCCCCGGAGGAGTTCCGCAGAGCGACTGGCAATTAATCCCCTTGTAACTGGCCTTATTGTTTTTGATAATACAACTGCAAGCTATTGGATGTATAGGGGTGATCTCAATGGAGGCTGGTCCGAACTTTCGCATACTTAAAACAATTTCTGGACGGCCACTGGCACAAGCATCTATAATAACAATGCGGCCAACGTTGGAATTGGCACGGCTAATCCAGGTTCAAAACTTTCAATCAACGGAACCAACCCAGACATAGGCTTTCTAAACAATGGCCTTGCAACCGGCTACCTGCAAGCCGCAGGCTTTGACATGTGTCTGATGATTCTACAATAGAAGTGTCCCGCAGAAAACGAGACTACCTGAACAAGGCGCTTAAAGGGGCGTTCTGAAACTTATAAAACCAATTAAAAGCATTTATACCGCACTTCAAAACTTGTTTTCAAAACCGTTTCGTAAAACTTCCTTGCCCGTTGCATATCATCTACGTAAATTTCAAACCAAACTACAGGATAATGTGCCATAGTTTTTTTATTTAGATGAATAATTATTTTTCTCTCCGAAATTATCGCCTGCAGGCGCTATGCATAACTATCATTCCCTGAAGTGTAGGCTCAACTTTATACTGATCATTGCACCACCCAGGCAATGATTCTTAACGGCCCGCCACTTCCATTTTTTATTTTCATGGGTAAGGCAATTATATAGGCACCTGTTGCAGGGAGTTTGTCAAGGTTAGCTACATTTTCAAATCCGCAGATGTTTTTTTCGTACAGCAACTGGTGTGCTTTAAAATCTGTTGATTGTCCATAGTCTACACTAGCTACATCCAATCCAACAGCTTTTATTTTTCGGTTGCTCCCCAGCCAGGCTGCTGCATCTGAATGCAGGCCGGGGAAATGTAGTTGGGCAACCGCTGCTGCGCCACGTTCATCAGTACCCAGGTATTTTTTTGCATCGGGATAATAGGAACCGTAACCGGTACGGAACAATACAATTGCATCATCCGGTATCTTGCCGTTTGTTTTTTCCCATGCTTCCATATCAGCAACGCTCACCTGGTAGTCTGGATGCTTCAATGCATTTGCCGATACATCAATTACAATGCCTTCACCGGTGAGCCTGTCTAACGGAATTTGGTCGGCCGTCCATTTTCCTTTTGCAAAATGAACGGGTGCATCCAGGTGTGTTCCGCCATGTTCGGCAGCACAAAAATTAAACGCCTCGTAATAAAAACCGGCAGGCGTATTGCCCGTAAATACTGTATCCAGGCGAAACCTATCGGCCGTGGGCCAGTAAAGCGTTTCTTCCGAAAAACTATAGGTGAGGTCTATCCATGTTCCTTTGGAAAATTTTTCAGCAATGGAAGGTTCAGGTGCACGCATCGTGCAGGAAAGGGCAAACAGCAGCATAAAACAGGGGATCTTTTTCATTTAATCAGATGTTAATTTAGTGTTCTAAGATAATTATTTTTATTCCGGAAACACGGCCGTAGTTGGTACGGGTGTACTAGGCTAGTGCAGATATGAGAGTGAGCAAAGCCAAAGCATGGCAATAGCTCCCTAACACATAAAAAAGGATAAGCTGTACTGTATCAGCATTCAACAAACATCGGGACCGGTCTGAATATCATATACCAGCAATTTTCAGTAACCACTATGGCATTTTTGAATATGTGCTGTCAGGGATTAAATTATATAACCTGGTACATGAATAAGCTAAAAGGAAAAAGCACTAAGATTATGCGGCAATTAATAGTTGGATGCCATTTGTGACGAAGACTTTCCAGGTGGTGGATTAAAAAACAATGCAACATTATTACGTAGTTAGTTGTCATCTTAAAAACTCATTTATGAAAATTAATATTCTGCTATTTTTTCTACTTTTAACTATTACTGCATTTGGTCAAACCCACAGCATTTCTGTAAACTATATGCCGTCATTTACAAATTTGGGAAAGCAAACACAAAGTTTTAGCAACTATTACTTTATTTCACGAAATGGTAAAACAACATTTAATAGCGCAGCAAATGTCCTTTACAAATTCCAGGCAACTTCTAAGATAGGCATAGGTATAGGTTTAGAATTTTCTCAACAAGGACAAAATATAGAATTTGAGACAAATGGTGCGATTCCAGAAAACAAAAGCAAAACTTTTACTACTGAATTAAACTATTTGAGAATTCCATTAACATTAAATTACTCAATAATTAAGTTCAACAAAAACGACCTGATTATATATTCAGGTTTGAATGTTGGATTTGCGACTAAACGAAAGGACAATTATAACGATATTATTTTGGAAGCTATTTTATTGCCACCAGCAGACAAAAGATATAAGGATAAAGATTTGGCTATTCCAATAGGGATAAAATTTCAGCGAAAATTATGTAAAAGCGTATATGCAAACCTCGGCTTTGAACATATGTTTGGCTTAACAAATTCATTTTCTAATAATGGCTCTTCAAGATTTGGAGTACTTTCAGAATTTAAAAACTCTAAACAAAATAGAACTTCCATGAATGTTGGTTTAGGTATCAATTTGACAAAATAAAACGGCGTACAACAGGTTTTGTGCAATCGGGCTGCAATTCGCTGCTGTACTTCATCAAGGCTGTACGAACATCCTTGAACTTTTGTTTGTAAACTTGTGCTTTTATATCAGCAGTGGTTACGGGCTTTACGTTCAATGAATACCAGTCCTGCAGCAACCACTTTTCGTTACACATCAGCATAAGCGGGGGACAACTCTTTATAATATCGACAGATATGCCTTAAGATGAAAGTAAAATGCTTTGCAACGTATTTTTTAACAACAAAAAAACCGGCAAACCCGAAATTA
>JBBSKH010000099.1:0-13282 GCA_038256495.1 Chitinophagales bacterium | reverse complement strand
TAAAACCTTAGTTTTGCACCGCGAAGTAGAGCAGCGGTAGCTCGTCGGGCTCATAACCCGAAGGTCACTGGTTCGATCCCAGTCTTCGCAACAAAAAAATCAGAAAGGCTCGATTGAGCCTTTTATAATTTAAATTTTATTCCCGGCCTGGCCGGTGAATTTGATTATCTCCTCCATTCTTAAGCATGTTTGTGATAATCAATTTATTTAAAATGATCACAAATAATGAAATCAGGTTTCGTAAACATATTCGGTAAGCCCAACGCAGGCAAAAGCACTTTACTCAATGCATTGATGGGTGAGAAGATGGCCATTGTATCGCACAAAGTGCAAACAACCAGGCACCGCATAAAAGCCATCTTAACAGAAAAGGATTACCAGATCATTTTTTCTGATACCCCGGGCATTATTGAACCCAAATACAAGCTGCACGAAAAAATGATGGATGCGGTAAAGGGCAGCCTGGAAGATGCAGATGTTGCCCTGCTTATTACCGATGTTAGAGAAAATACGGATGACAGCCATGCCATTTTTTCTGCGCTGCGGCTTAAAGCACCAGCCATTGTTATTTTAAACAAAGCAGATACCGTTAATGATGAGCAACTGAAAACAACGGCCAGGTTCTTTGCAGCCCAGCCTTATTGTAAGGAAGTGGTTTCGTTATCAGCCTTAAATAAAACCGGTATTGATGAACTGCTGAAAAGTATACTTAGTTATTTACCCGAAGGTCATCCTTTTTACGAAGGCGATGACCTGAGTGATATGCCTACTAAATTTTTTGTAGGTGAAATGATCCGTGAAAAAATATTTTTATTATACGGTGAAGAGATTCCCTATCATGCAACAGTATTGGTACAGGAGTTTAAAGAAAAAGCATCGCTCACAAAAATAAGTGCCGAAATCATTGTACAAAGAGAAACGCAAAAAGGAATCATTCTTGGCGGTGGTGGCAGCATGATCAAAAAATTAGGCACCGACGCAAGAAAAGATATTGAAGCATTTTTAGGCCGTAAAGTTTTTTTAGAATTGTTTGTAAAAGTGCGGCCTAAGTGGCGGGATAATGAGTTTCAGTTGAAGGAGTATGGGTATTAAACCCCCTCCGCCCCCTAAAGGGGGAACTGGATCGTTATTTTTTAAAGAGCTTGCATTAACATCTGGGATATAAGTTTGATATTATTAATTTTAAAAAATACTCTTAAAGGATTAGGGACTAAGTTCCCCCTTTAGGGGGCGGAGGGGGTAAAATGAGTTTCACAGTAGCAATAACAGGAAGACCCAATGTGGGCAAAAGCACATTCTTTAACCGTTTGCTGGAGCAGCGTAAAGCCATTGTTGATGATATCAGCGGGGTAACACGTGACCGCCAGTATGGTGTGGCCGAATGGGCAGGTAAATCATTCAACGTAATTGATACCGGCGGTTTTGTTGCCGGCAGCAATGATGTATTTGAAAAAGAAATACGCAAGCAGGTGGTGATAGCCATTGAAGAAGCCAATGCCATTATTTTTATGGTAGATGCATCAACAGGTATAACAGAGCTTGACAACTCGATGGTTGACCTGTTGCGCCGCAGCACAAAACCCGTTTTTTTGGTGGTTAATAAAGTAGATAATCATGAGCGGCTGATGGAAGCCAGTGAATTTTATGCACTGGGTTTCGACCAGATATTTTTTGTTTCTTCCATCAGTGGCAGCGGTACCGGTGAGATATTAGATGCGATAACAGAAAAGATAAGTGATAAAGATTCAGAAGAAGCTGCAACAGAAACCGACCTGCCCAAGATCGCTATCATCGGCCAGCCAAACGTAGGTAAATCATCTTTATTAAATGCATTAATAGGGCAGGAGCGTACCATTGTAAGTGATATTGCCGGAACTACAAGAGATACCATTCATACGCATTACAATCTCTTCAACAAAGAATTTATGTTGATAGATACGGCAGGCATACGCCGTAAAGCAAAAGTGCATGAAGACCTGGAATTTTATTCGGTGATTCGGGCCATTAAAGCAGTTGATGAATCTGATATCTGTATGCTGATGCTGGATGCAGGCAAAGGTATTACCGCACAGGATCTTTCTATTTTTGCGCTTGCAGTAAAAAAAGGAAAGGGTATAGTGGTATTGGTAAACAAGTGGGATCTTGTTGATGAAAAGAAAACCAATACAACAAAAGACTACGAAAAGGAATTAAAGAAACGCTTTGCGCCATTCAGCGATGTGCCCATTATTTTTATTTCGGTTACCGAAAAGCAACGCATATTTAAAAGTATTGAAATGGCGTTGGAAGTTTTTGAGAACCGCAAAAGAAAAATAACAACATCGCAGCTTAATGAAGTGATGGGCAAAGCCATTGAAGCTTACAAGCCGCCGGTTGTACGGGGCAACCAGCTTAAAATAAAATACATTACCCAGCTACCCACATTTACACCCAGCTTTGCTTTTTTCTGTAATTACCCCGATGATGTAAAAACACCTTATAAAAATTACCTGGAGAACCAGCTACGTGAAAATTTCAATTTCAGCGGTGTGCCGGTGAGGTTGTTCTTTAGAAAGAAGTAGGGCTGATAAAAAACCTATAAGGTTTTCAAAACCTTATAGGTTTGGCACCTTATAGGTTTGCTTCAATATCAATTTTCTTTAGTGCTACGGGCTGAGTATGAAATTTAATAAATAATGCGCTGTTACCAAACCAGTTGATCACTTCTACTCTTTGTAACAAAGTCGGGCTGTTACTTAATATAGAGGCATAGCCATCATATTTCCATTCGCCTATTTTTTTGCACAGGCCATGATGCACTGCATTTTTATGTATATAGAATATGAAGGAGGTTAAATCACTGTCATTTTCCATACTGCTCCGCTTTAAGTAATCTATAAATAATGCCCCTTTGCGGTTGTACATTTTATTGAAAGCTTTAGTATACCCATTGAGCCAGTTGCTAAACTGTTCCATAATAAAATCCGGTAAAGCGTTTTCAGTATCAATAAAATTCTTTTTCTTTTTAAGTTCAAAATACGGGATAATTATTTTTTCATTTTTTATACGTACCAGTAAATGAAAATGATTGGGCATTAAACTATAAGTAAATACATCAGCCACAGGCAATATGTGCTGAGCCATTTTTAACAGGGAATACCTGTAATTCTCGGCTGTTTTAAATAATCTTTCATTGCCCACAGCCCGGTTAAATATATGATAGATCCCGCCAGGTAAAAGGGGTATATGGTGATTTGGCATAAACAAATATAAAAAAACCTATAAGGTTTTTAAAACCTTATAGGTTTGTGCTTATAGGTATGTGCTCTCCCCAGGATGCTGTGCAAGTGGCAAACACATTTTTGCCGTAGGCGAAAAAATCTTCGCTGTTAAAATAAACTTTGCCACAGAGGCACCGAAGCACAGAAGCGGATTTGTATTCATCTCTGTGTTTCTCCGCAGGATGCTGTGCAAGTGCCTCCGTGGCAATCACATTTTTGCCATAGGCAAAAAATCTTTACTGTTAAAATAAACTTTGCCACAAAGGCACAGAAGCACAAAAGCGGATTTGTATTAATTCCCCATGGCTTGTGTTTTCATGAATCGCACCAGTTTGATAGCATAAAAAAAACTGCACCAAATGATGCAGCCTTTTTTATAAATGATATTTTTATTACCATGCTTCGCAATGATTGGCATTTATCCAATTGCCGATTCTGCCACCGGCATTACCCGCAGCTGCATTGGAATTGGCTGCCGACCTTGGCTGTACCCTAAGCGTTCCACCAGCACCATTGGCTGAAAGTTTAGGTTTGCCCGCAAGCCAGTTTTGAACGATGGTAACATCAGGCCAAACAGTTGCTGTTGGAAAAACCTGGTTGCCACTTAATAAAATTGCAGCGGTCTGTAAAAAACCTTTTTTAGCATCAGAGATACCACCTGCATTTGAAGTATTCCAGATAGCAACTCCCTCTGCCTGTGTATAATATTTACCGCCAATGGTTACCTGGCCGGGATCGGCGCCGTTAACATCGGGCCATACCACACCGGGCTTGGCAAACCAATAGCCCTGGCTAAAAGCACAGCCTTCAAGTGGTCCATTTTCCTGGCAACCAAAACCCGGGAAACAGATCTGTCCGCAGCCGGTAGTAGTGCCGCTTTTATAAAAAGCAACCGCAGCAGGGTTAACCTGTACATTTTTATTAATAGTAAGGCGGTAGTAAGATTTTGCAGAACCCGTGGTTCCAAAATCAAATTTAATTACATTGCCTGTTGCTAAATTACAGGCATTAAATATTGACGGGTCCTGCTCATATGTTGGTGTAAAAGGAACCCAGGTTATGCCATCGGCACTGGTTGCCCCTGCAACCACATCGGCAAAAACTACACATTGACCCAGTGTAACATCCCAGTGACTTAAATTTTGAACAGTACCATTATCGCCGTTACCGGGATTCGGGTTTTGTACGCTCCAGGTCCATGTCCAGGTGGCGTTGCCATTGTTCACTACGCTTTCCAGGGTAACCGTGTAAGGGCCCGAGCAGGCAGGATCGGACACCATACCTGCTGTAAAACCATTTGTGGTGGTTAGCAGGGAAGTTGCTTTTGCACCGGTGTTAAGCGGCATTAACTCTTCAGTTTTCTGGCAACCGATAAAAAGGATGGTAAATAAAATTACAGTTGATACTGCAAGGAATGTTTTTTTCATGTTTTTTTTTTAAGTTTTAATGTAAAAATTTGGATACAGGAGATTGGAAAAAAGCAATCATGGGTAAAGGATCTTACGAGCCGCAAAAATAGGTTTATACTGCAATAAAAAAATACCCCAAACAGGGTATTTATACATTTTTTAAAAAAAATTACTGCGGGCGGCGAAGGTTTAGCCTTTTGCCAAGCGGCTGTAAGGTACCGGCAGTTTATTTAAGCAGCGGTTTAAGTACGGCAATTTCTTTTTGTAGATTAATGATCAGTTGTTGCTGGGCGGCAATAATCTTTTTTTGATTTTCTGTTTCCTGGTCCTTAAGCCGTAGCATTTTCTTCATGCTCACAATTAATTCTTTATTGCTATCAGGTGCAAGTTTATCCTGATGCGCTGCATCACTAACCCAATCCAAATCGGTATACGAAAAAGGGTCGTTTAGGGTGAGGGTAAAATGCGATTCAAATTTTGCATACAGGGCTTCTGTAAACGGTTTATTGCCATGCATAAGCTGCGATAAATAAGATGCAGATATATCCAGGGCTGTAGCCACATCAGTATTATTGCGAATCTTTTCCACACGCTTTAAATATAAAATAGCTTTTTTAAATTCCTGTAAACGATTTTTTTCTGTCATAGTTGTATTTAAACATTAGTTTAAAATATATGTTAATAAATATTTTTTACCTTTGGTAAAGTAAATGTTTTTTACCCTAATTTCACCCTTCCCAATCCCTTACGAAAAATTAATTAATCTTTTTTCTTTTTTTTGAAAACAGCATAAGCGTTCTGCACATACTGTATAACTGCTTATCAGTAATACCCGGCCGGTTGTAAAGCCCCGTGTTTTATAAAAGGCCAAAAACAAATTTAAAAATCAAGCATGACGAAACTTTACCTGCTGTGTACAACAGGCATCCTGTTGTATATTAAAAAATCACTTGCGCTTTTTACAGTTTTCTTACCGCTGCCACAACCGGCTATAATGCCCGGCCTTTGTTTACAACACATTTATTTTATTAACTGATCAATACTGTATATGAAAATTAATACCCGTAACAATACTATTATTACTAAAATCAATTTTATGCGGAAAATTTACTTAATGCTGCTGGCAGTTTGTTTTGCAGCGATAACGAATGCACAGCTTTCAGGTACAAAAAGCATTCCCGGTGATTATGCTACAATAGCATCGGCTGTAACTGATTTGAATACCCAGGGTGTTGGCGCAGGTGGTGTAATATTTAATGTTACAGCCGGACATGCCGAAACGATCACCGCCACGATATCTGTGACAGCAACCGGAACACTGGCCAATCCCATCGTATTTCAAAAAAGCGGTGCCGGGGCAAACCCTCTCCTTACTGCATATACCGGGGGTACAGCTCTACATACAACAACCGCTTTACCGCATGATGGATTATGGAGACTTGTGGGGTCTGATTATATAACTATTGATGGAATAGACCTGGCAGAAAACGCCGCAAACACCGGCGCTGCGATGATGGAATATGGATATGCATTGCTGAAAGCAAGTACTACAGATGGTAGTCAAAACAATACCATCAAAAATTGTACGATCACTTTAAACAGAACGAACTCAACCACCGGCACAGTAGTAGAAGCCGACAATGGAGCTACCGGGATCTGGGTTGCTAATACATTAGCAACCGGAAACGCAACCCTCACCATAACATCGGCTGCGGGAGCAAATTCCAATAATAAATTTTATACCAATACCATTCAAAATTGTAATACAGGAATTTATTTAAGAGGATTTGTAGATGCAACTCCTTTTTCCCTCTATGATCAGAATAATGATATAGGTGGTGTTGCCTCAGCTACAGGTAATACGATCATCAATTATGGTGGTGGCGGTGTGGTTGTTTCGGCTCATGCTATCCGTGGTATTTATCAGAATGGTTTCAACTATTCATTTAATACGATCAACAGCAATAATGGGTCAGGTGTAAATCATACTTCAACACTCAGGGGTATTTTTATGAGCACAGCCACCAGCGCAAGCGGAAACATCAATAATAATACATTGACCTTACATGGTGGCGGTACAACAAGTGCTTCAGCCGCAATAGAATCCAATGCAGGTTCTACTGCCGCAGGGAATACAATAAATATTAATAATAATATCGTTCAGAATTCCACTTATACCACGGCAACAAGCGCCACGTTTACCGGCATTGATAATGGAGGAACAGCAGCCACGGTTAATATGAATAATAATGTTGTTACTAATAACACGCTTGGTGTTTCGGGGACAGGAACCTCTGGCACATTTACCCCGATAACTACAACAGGAGCTCCAACTTCAGTAGTGTCTGTAAATAATAATACTGTTACGAATAATACAAAAAATGGTACGAGTGGTACAATGCATGGCATATCTGTTTCCTCTGGTGTTGTAACAGTAAACGGGAATACCATTTCAGGCAATACGATTAATTTAACCGGGACATCTTTTTGCACGCTTAATGGTATAAATAATTCGCTTGGTGCCGGTACCCAGGAAACTTATAGCAATAATGCTATTTTCAACCAAACAATATCATCAGCTACCACTTCTGCTTCCCATCTGATCAATGGTATATTGTTATCGCCCAGCAGTGCTTCTACTAAGTTTGTAAACAACAACACGATTTATAACCTTCAGTATACTAATAGCTCGACAGGATCAGTAACGATCACCGGCATCAATCATACAACTGCCAATACCGTTAATATTTTTAAGAATAAAATATATGGTCTTACCGCTTCCAATGGAGCTTCTTCATCAGTGATCGGGATAACCCATGGAACAACCACTACCACTTCAAATATCTATAATAATCTTATAGGCAACCTTACGAATGCCCAGGCAAACCTTGCGGATGCCATCCGGGGTATCAGTATTACCAATTTAACAACTTCAGGAACTAATAATGTCTCCTATAACACCGTGTATATAAATGCAAGTTCCTCAGGAGCCCTTTTTGGAACTACAGGTATATTTCATTCTACAAGTACCACGGCAACTACAGGAATGTTGAATTTACGGAATAACATCATTGTTAATACCTCAACACCTAATGGGGCAACTGGATTTACAGTTGCCTACCGGAGATCAAGTACAACTTTAACTAATTATGGCAGTGTATCCAACAATAACCTGTTCTATGCTGGTACACCTTCGGCGAATAAATTGATTTTCTACGATGGAACAAACAGTGATCAGTTACTGGCTACTTATAAAACAAGGGTAACTCCCAGGGATGCAAATTCCGTTACTGAAAATCCTCCATTCTTAAGTTTGGTTGGCGGTAATGCAAACTTTTTACAAATCGATCCAACAATTGCAACACAGGTTGAAAGTGGTGCTGCTGCCATTGGAGGAATCACTGATGATTATGATGGCGATACCAGGAATGCAACAACACCCGATATTGGTGCAGATGAATTTGCAGGGATATCTGCAGATCTTAACCCGCCAACTATCAGTTATTCGCCATTAAACAATACATGTACTACCACCGGGGTTACCTTAAATGCAACCATTACCGATGCCAGTGGTGTACCAACTTCAGGTATTGGCCTTCCGGTACTTTACTGGAACATAAATGGTGGAGGATACACAGCCGCAACAGGCGTATTTGTAAGTGGCAATAATTATAACTTTACATTTGGTGCAGGTGTTGTTGCAGGGGATAATGTTTTTTATTACATCGTTGCACAGGATCTAGCAGCCACACCAAATGTAGGTGCATTCCCGTCTGCAGGTGCCAGTGGTTTTACAGCAAATCCTCCTGCTGCTTCAACAGCTCCTACAACTCCAAGCTCATTTACCATACAATTATCAATCAGCGGGACTTACCCAGTAGGTGTGGGACAAAGCGGGTCAGGTGGTTATGAAACTATAACTGCTGCCGTAACTGCATATAATACTTCATGTCTTACTGGGGCGGTCATATTTAGTTTAACTGATGCAACCTACCCTACAGAAACTTACCCGATAACCGTTAATGCAAACAGTTATGCCAGTGCAACAAATACACTGACCATAAAACCTGCTGTTGGTATTAGTCCGACAATTAGCGGGGTGATGGCGAGTAATTTTTTATTCAGGATAAATGGTAACTATGTAATTTTTGATGGCTCAAATACCGTTGGCGGAACAACCCGTGACATGACCATTACCAATACCGCTACCACAGCGCCATCAGCCATTTTATATGCTTCAACAGGCACTACTCCCAATGTTGGGGGTACTGTAAAGAACACGATATTAATCAATGGTTTGAATACAACCAGCAATATAGTGGTGGGTGGTTCCGGTTCCACACCATCCACAGCAACAACGGGCTATTCTAACAATTTCACTTTCCAGAATAACAGTTCCCGGTTTACCAATCATGGTATATTTATCACCTTGGTAGTAGGCGCCAATAATGGCAACGGTACGCTTATCACCGGTAATGATTTTGCAGGAACGAGTACCAATGCTATTAAACAATCAGGCATTACACTCGTTGGCGTTGACGGGGCTACGGTTAGTAATAATACGATCGGTAACCTTGATCAGTCAACTATTGAAATAGATAAAGGGATATGGTTACAATCAGGAACTATCAATACAACTGTTTCGGGCAATACGATCAGTACTCTAGGTTTCAATGGGGTCAGCGCTTCAGGAAATGCTTATGGAATCTGGGTAGCTTCGGCAAATGCAACATCAGGTATCAGTATTGTTAATAATACTTTGTCAGAATTTACCTCTACGGGTGCAGCGACGGGTGTTGGAACAACCGGTATTTATGTTTCAGGCGCTACTGCAGGTGTGACCATAGAAAATAATATTATCCAGAATATGAAAAATACAAACATCAATGGTTTTGGTGCAAGTGGTATTCAACTGAGCAGCAGTTCTGCAACGGCAAATATTGTTGTTAAGAATAACATGATATCTGATATTGCGGGTTATGGTAAGGTCACAGCCGGTGTTGTAGATAATGGATATGGAATAGTTATTACCGGAGGTGCAGGATACAGTCTTTACTATAATTCAATTCACTTAAATACCGACCAAATCCTGGTAGGAGGGGTATCTTCAGCAATAAATATTACATCGGGTGTTTCAGCAACAGGAGCTATTGATCTTCGCAATAATATTTTTGCAAACAGCCAGACCGTGGGTACAGAGCGTTATGCCATTTACAGTGGCGCTCCAAATACGATTTTCTCCACAATCGATTATAATGATTATTATACAACAGGACCTAACCTTGGTTTTATCGGAAGTAACAGGGCTACCCTTGGTGATATACAAGCAGGCTTTGGAGGTAATATCAATTCTGAAAATGTGCTGCCACTCTTTACCAGTGCAACAAATCTTCATTTATTATTAGCTGGTAATACTGGCCTGGATGGACAGGGAACACCGATTGCTGGTATTACTACAGATATTGATGGAGATACAAGGAACGTAACAACACCAGATCTGGGTGCGGATGAATTTACACCGGCTGCAGGAGTTGATATGGGAGCAACGGCATTGGTTTCCCCGGCTGCTTCAGGATGTTATACTGCTACGGAAACAGTAACAGTTACTATAAGAAATTATTCGACTACATCAATTGATTTTGCAGTAGATAATGTTACAGTAAATGTTACAGCAACAGGTGGATACAGCAGTAGTGTGGTGCTTACATCAGGCACTTTAGCGAGTGGAGCCAGCCAGAACGTAACCATGCCGGCTACGATTGATATGAGTGTGAATGGTCTTTATACATTTAATGCCAATACAGTTGTTGCAGGTGATATTGCCCCAGCAAATAATGCGATGGCCCCGGCCTTACGGAATGTAGCTGCATTAGCAGGAACAAAAACTGTAGGAGTTGGTGGTGATTATACAACGCTTACTGCGGCAGTTGCAGCCTATAATTCGGCTACCTGTTTTACGGGTCCCGTTGTATTTAGTTTAATAGATGCAATATATAGCAGCAGCGAAACATTCCCGATCGTGATCAATGCAAGTGCTGTTGCTGGTACCAATACGCTTACCATCAGGCCTGCAACAGGCGTTGCCGCAACTATTACAGGTACATCAGGTGCCAGCGTCTCTGCTTTAATTAAGCTCAACGGCGCTGACTATATAATTTTTGATGGAGTTAATGCAGGTGGTTCTAGCCTTACCGTTGAAAATACTTCAGTAACAGCGGGTACTACTGTATTCTGGGTATCCAGCAATGGTGTTGGTCTCGGTGCATCCAATAATACAATAAGGAATTGCAGTATTAAAGCAGGAATAGCTCAAAATGCTGCAACCTCTACAACTTATGGTATTGTAATGGCAGGTTCCACTTTAAGCAGTACTACATCTTCTGTTACAGCAGGTGACGATAATGACAATAATACCATCCAGGGAAATACATTTACAAAAGTGAGGTATGCTGTTTATACAAGAGGCGGTGCTACAACAAATGCAAACACCGGTACAATCATCCTCAATAATACATTTGGCCCATCGGCTTTTGGTGCTGATCAAATAGGCAAAGCGGGAATATTAATAAGAGAAGAAGATGGTATTCAGATCACAGGCAATACCATACAATTTGTAGGAGGTGATTATGCCAATACTAGTGCAGGTTCAGACAGGATAGCAATTGCTATGGGAACTGATGCCTCCTGGTCAGGTAGTGTTGCTCCAACAAGCGTATATGTTAAGAATGCGCTCATAACACGAAATAATATCCATGATATTGTAGATGAAAGAACATTTACAGCTGCGGGTATTGTAGTAACAGGCGCAGATGGTGCCAATGCTACAAATAATATTATAGCTAATAATATGATGTTCAATATTAAAGCGAATGGTACTGCTGGTGATCAGGCTGTTGGTATTGCTGCAAGTTCTGGTAATGGAGATAAACTGGTATTTAATTCAATTTACTTTACAGGCGACACAGATCCCAATGCCTCGGCTGGTACGCCAACCGTAAGCAATTTCGGTTTATCAATAAGTACAACATCAGTTACTAATCCTGTTGTAAAGAATAATATCATTTACATGGACCTTAGTTCTTCCAGTGCGCCAGCATTGAAAAATGCAGCTATAAATATTCCTGCAGCTTTTGCATGGGGTACGGGAGGGTCCGATTATAATGATCTTTATATTCTTACTGCTAATACACAATCAAACATTGGCTGTGTAGGTGGTAGCGGCGGAACTTTCTATACAACATTGGCTACCTGGCAGGCTGCAGTTACACAGGATGTAAATTCATTAAACATCCTTCCAAACTTCCTATCCGCCACCAATCTTCATCTTGTTGCCACATCCAACTGCGGCCTCGATGGTGCAGGTACACCTATAGCCGGTATCACTACCGATTATGATGCACAAACCCGTGATGTAACAACACCTGATATTGGTGCTGATGAATTTACAGCTACCTACAGTGGTACACTTGCTGGTATTGCAGGCTCGGCAGTTTGTGAAAATAAAGCAGTGTCGGTTTCAGGAACAACTTATGCAACCAGCGTATGTGATCTTATTGCCAGGGTTTTACCATCTGGTACTCCGGCAGTAAGCGGTAAAATTAATGTATGTGTTACACTGGATGCAGCTCAGCTGTACTTTAATGGCGAACCTTATGTACAACGTCACCATGATATAGCACCGCTTACAAATCCAACTACATCCACTGCTACCATTTCTCTTTACTTTACGGATGCTGAGTTTATGCTCTATAACAGCAATAACCCGGCAAGGCCTCCAATGCCTACGCTTGCAGGTGGTGGAAGTACTGATCCCAACAGGGCCAATATACTGGTTACCGAGTTCCATGGTACGCCTACTACAACGCCATCGAAACCTGGTTTTTATTCCCTTACTACCTGGGCAGTCATCAACCCGGTTGATGCAAATATTACCTTTAACGGTAGCTACTGGACAGTAACATTTGATATAACCGGCTTTGGTGGTTTTTATATACATAGCAATATTTTTGGTGCGCCACTACCAATTACCATCAATTACTTTACCGGTGCCAAACAAGGCAGCACCCATGTACTTAACTGGAAAGTTACCTGCACCAGCACGCCAAGGGCCACCATGATACTGGAACGCAGCGCCGACAGCCGCAATTTTAGCAACAGCATTACCAGCATTACTGCCGATGCAGCCAGGTGTAACCAGCCATTCAGTTATACCGATGCACAGCCTTTACCGGGTATGAACTACTATCGCCTAAAAATGATTGATGCAGATGGTAAGGTTACGTACAGCAGCATAGTTGCTTTACTTAATGCAGTTAAAGGTGTTGAGATCATCAGCATTGCACCAAACCCTGTTACCGACGGTAATTTTAAACTCAACATCAGCAGTGCGCAGGCCTCAAAAATGGAAATTAGCATTATTGATATGCAGGGCAGGTTGATGAACAGGCAAAGCATTACACTGGTTGCCGGTTTCAACAGCATACCAATGTTTGTGGGTAACCTGGGTTCAGGCACTTATACCATACAGGGCCGTGTTGCCGGCGAAACAACCAAAATGATACGTTTTGTAAAAGAATAAATAATTAAACCTTAATGAATAAACCAGGTAGTCCC
>JBBSKH010000098.1:0-13431 GCA_038256495.1 Chitinophagales bacterium | reverse complement strand
TACAGACACAGTTATCATTACTGTGATTCCTTTGTTACGTGTTGATGCGGGGCCGTCCGATACCAGTATAGTAGAAGATGAAGTGTTGTTGTTGAATGCTACTGGCGCCCTTAATTACCAATGGAGCCCGGTTACCTGGCTCAACAATGCAGCCATTTCCAAACCGGTTGCAAGGCCGTTATCTGGCATCACTTATACCGTTACTGGTACGGATGCAAATGGTTGTATTGGTAGTGATTCCATCCGTGTGAGAATTTTTAAGATAGACCCGGATATGTATGTGCCCACGGCATTTACGCCCAACGGAGATGGGTTAAATGACCTGGCAAGGCCCATCATGATCGGGATGAAATCGCTAACCTATTTCAAGATCTTTAATCGTTTTGGTGAACTGGTTTATTCAACCTCAGAAATTGGTAAAGGCTGGGATGGTGTTTATAAAGGAAAGGCGCAGGCTACTGCCACTTTTGTTTGGGTGGCTGAAGGCGTAACCTACAAAAATCAGGTACGTAAAATGAAAGGTAACCTGGTGCTGATCAGGTAAAAGAAAAAATGGATTTTAACTCGATAAAAACTAACAACTACCCCCTTAAAATTTATGAATAAAAATGTATTCATCACCGGAGCTACTTCTGGCATTGGAAAAGCCTGCGCCGAAAAATTTGCTGCAGCGCAATGCAACCTTATCATCACGGGAAGAAGGGCAGAAAGGCTGGCTGCCATTCAACAGGAACTAACAACGCAATATGGCATTAAAGTGCATACTTTATGTTTTGACGTGCAGCACAGGAGTGCCGTAAACAATGCCATAGCTACCCTGCCGGAAGCATGGCAGCAGGTTGACATCCTGGTAAACAATGCAGGCCTTGCCTTGGGCAAAGAGCCTTTTGATGAAGCAGATATGGATGACTGGGAAACCATGCTGAACAGCAATGTGCATGGCTTGCTGTATGTAACAAGGGCGTTAATGCCTCTTATCAAGAAAAGCGGGCAGGGGCACATCATCAATATGGGATCGGTGGCAGGCAAAGAGGTATATGAAAACGGTAACGTGTATTGCGCCAGCAAATTTGCTGTGGATGCCATCAGTAAGGCTATGCGGATAGATTTGTTGAAACATGGCATTAAAGTAACCGCTATTCAACCGGGTGCTGTAGAAACAGAATTTTCGCTGGTACGTTTTAAACAGGATGAGGATAAGGCAAATGCAGCTTACACAGGTTTTACGCCCCTTACAGCGGCAGATATAGCCGATTCCGTGTATTATTGCGCCAGCCTGCCGGCCCATGTATGCATTAACGACCTGGTGATTACCTGCCTGCAACAGGCCGGCACCTACTATTTTTACAAAAAAACCTGATTGGCAACATGCTACCAGATAATTTACAATGCCGGCCTATAAAAAGCCGGCATTGTAATTTTGCCCCCCCGCTACAATATAAAGTTATGTGAATACGTTACATGGGTGATGATAGTTTTTGGCCGGGCAGCCATAATATTCTATCATTGCTTATCCATTTATCGCTAGACTACCACAGATGAAAAACCTTATCGTACCTATATTATTTTCAGCCCTTGTTCTCACCGGTTTAACCGCTGCAGCCCAAAACAATGTGATAAGGCAGCATCCATGCAACAACACTTCTATTATTCAACAGGCAGACAGTATTAAAGCCAATCTTGCTTTGGTAGGTTTCGTGGTTGTAAAAGAAGCCAGCGTAAGCATGGAAAGCGAATACGAAATGCCGGTTATTGTGCCACTTACCGAAGGCAGTTGGTACCAGTTTGTATTTATTGGTGATGTTTCGTCTAAACTGTATGAAGTGCGCATGTTTGATTGGAACGAAAAACAGGTAGTTTACCAGAAAAAAATGTGGGGAGATGTAGATGGAAATGTGATCCGCTACGACTACATTCCAAAGTTCACCGAATACCACATGATAAAACCCGTGCAGGTTAACAAACAAAAAAAGAAAGACCTCTGCGGTTATGTTATGTTGTTGAAGAAAGTAAAATAGTAATTTTAGATTAGTACACTCGCCCTGGTTTTATTGCCGGGGCTTTTTTGTGGAAGGGACTGGATGCTGAATGCTGGATGCAGGGAACCACTAAGGCACGGAGGCACAAAGGGACACGAAGATATACGCTCTCGGAAATTATTACAAATGCAGGGAATTTTTATTAAAAGAAGTACAGGTGCTAGTCGTCTGAACTTAGTTGAATGGTGTGAGTTGAGAGATGGGATGATTTCTTTGCCTTCTCAATTCCCAATCCTGAATTCCAAATTACCATAAAAAGATAAACGCTTCCAGGTTCTGCCATCACTCAGTCCTGCGCCGCAAACGCTGGAAGATTTTCCCAACTATCAATTCATAATTCTCCCGATATCTATCGGGATCAACATTTTCAACGCCTTACTGCGCTAATGAAATACTCACTTTCACCCCCGCTCTTGTGTTGGTAGTAGGTGCACTACTGGAGATATAAGGCTTTATCTTGCGTTGATCGAAGTAGAGCTGCAACTTCACCCTGTTGTTCAGGTAATAATCAATCGTTGGCGAAATGGTAATTTCTTTGCTGCCACCTGTTGCGAAATTATTATCCTGATCGAGGCGGCTGTTGGCCGTAACGTTATCCCTTATACGAAGGTCTAAGCGGAAATTAATTTCGTTATCCAAAGTGCCTTTACCTTCCTTATCCAGGAATTTCGGCAGCTTTAAGCCAGCCAGCAATTTCAACCCTCTTTTACGATAACCTGCACCAATAATAAATTCTGTACTCCGCACTTCACTCAACTGGAAATCGTATAAGCTAAGACTTAAGGTCCTGCTTTTAGAATATTCAAACCTTGCTTCCATCTGGTTGGTAAAGGACATATTAAAACCAGCCAGCGGGCCAAACTGCTCTGTAATGGTAACGTTGGGCACCAGGAAATATGGAATAAAGTTTCGGGAAACCGTATCATAAAAAGAGGGGTATCCAAACTGCGATACATCCTGGTATAATAAGGCAGACGTAAATCCATTCATGCTGAGGCTGCCATTATATCCGTGAGACAAAGTAAGATTTGTAAATATTTTATCGAAGCCTTTTACCCTGTTCAACCCATTATAATCCAGCTTCCAGTTTGGTTTTGGCATAATGGCCTTAAAGGGGTTAGAACGCAGCTTTGGATTGCTCTGATTTATCAGGAAAACCTTTTCAGGATCTTGCCCGGTGTAGGCTGCCACAAAGGATGGGATCAGCACATCTACCGCATACTTTCCATACCCATAATAATAGCCATCGGCACCTATTGGCTGGTTCTGAGAATAAGGGTTTAGGTTGCCGAGTCGGCGGGACAGAACGATCCTGTTTGCTTCAAAGGTTTTAAAGGTTTCAGAAACACGGTTAGGATCAAAACTTCCGAACAATGTTTTAAACGCAATGTAAGACACATCGAAACCACCACCTGCATAAGGATTCAAGTGCTGGAACTTACGATTGGTACCGCCGCTTGTATCAATAAAACGGAAGATTTCATTATAATTTTTGGTGAATGATTTCGTCAGGTTCAACGTAATAATCAAATCCCTCACCGGCTCCAGTTGGCCGCTTAGCGTTAAACGCTGATCGAGGCTTTGCTGAAATAAATAGTTAAAATTCGTATCCTTTGTAATGAGCCCCTCTGCCGCTTTCCGGTTCAGCCAACTCGTATCCGGCTGGTAACCCAATATGAAATCGAAACCGGGCGCCATGCTCCTCAAGTTCTGCCCCAATATCTCAGTACTATCTGTATAACCTGGTAACCGGGTATTGGCATTTTCCGACAGACTCATGTTTACGTTCTTCACACTGGTAAGAATTTTGCCAAATATTCTTGGCACGGTGCCCACATAAGGCACAGCGGTTTTATCAAGGATGCGCCTTGTTTTCAGCACCCGCTTACCGCTCTTGAGCGTAACGCTATCAGATACCTTGGTGTACCTGCTCTTCCATTTTGCTATATCTTCTGGTTTGCTCTTTACATCCAGTTGTTTTAGCCATTTAGACTTTTGGTACAGCCTGTTAAAATCAAGCTGAACATTTGCTTCCTTTTGCTGGCCATTCTCTAAAGTATTGCCCAGTTCTACTGCCAGCCTGCTGGCACCGATCCAACGGTAAGTAGCCTGGTATTTCAGGTTTACCGTTGTCCAGTCGAGCAATGGCAATTTATTAGTTGGTAAAGTGTAAGAGAAATTAGCAGTCTGGTTGAATAAAGTATTCCTGCCACCTTTCATTAAGTTTCTCCAGATAGAATCTTTTTCCTCCCTGGTATCAATCCGGCCCGCCGGTTCATCAATACGGGAATTGTTGGTTGCCGTATAATCAAAAGTTAGCGAACGGGTAAAGTTCCATCTTACAATATAATCCCGTTGAAACACAAAATATTTGTCATAGGTTTCGGGAATAGCATATTTAGATGCCCCGATACTCCGCGGCCTCACCACACCAAACTGGCGGCTAAGATCGGCACGGAAACTTATCTGCGAAGGCAGGTAATTAAAGTTGAAATCTTTAATGAGATCAAACCAATGATGCTTGGTTTTCTTGAACATGTTTTTAAACGGCTCCAGGTATTTAGGCTGTGGCGCATAATTATATCCCAATGCAGCCCGGTGCCTTGTTACATCATTGTATTCAATGAGCGGAGAATGGTTGCTGGTTTTAATGTAGGAGTAACTCACATCCACATTCTCTATATCATAAATCTTCGGCTTCTTACCATTCGTTTTTATTTTACGCACATTGGTAAAATTCAAGGTAGTGATAGAAGTATAGTCTACGGCGTTATTGCGGATAGAATCTTTATCGGCAGGATCTGCATTACCTAATTTGTCTTTTAATTTTATATCAAGGTCTAAGGGATCGTATTCCGGTGTACTTACCGTTTGAGAATAACTCGCCAATACAGGTATTTGCATGCCTATACTCTTTGGCAACAGTTTACCCAGTTCAAGATTGGCTGCTATATCAAACTGTGTAAAGTTATCCCTGTACCTGTCGTTTACCCGTTGTTCAAGTGTTCCGAATCCTTGTGTATGCATACTCCCCGAAAGAGAGATGGTACCAAGGTCAGATAAGGTAAGGTCTACCCTTGCCAATGCAGCATAACCGCCTTTTTCATCTAAAGAAGACAGGCGCAATTCATTTACCCACACTTCACCACACACTGGTTCCTCGGCCCTGGTATTTTCTACGCCAATCAAGATGCCTTTTACTTCACCAAGATTTGGATTACCCATTACAGAGTATTCATGCCCGTTATCCTGCAACTGGCGGAAGATCTGATTGAGCGGAGTGGAGCTCAGGTTACGATTTTGTTTCAACTTTGTTAATGCGGTAAGATCAAGATCAAGGGAATTTCGTGGATTCCACAAAGTATCATTGTATTCATCTGAATCAGGGTTAAGGCTGGCTGCACCAAATGGCGTTAATATCAGCGGTATCCTGATCTGGTAATAGTTATTTACAAAATCGGTACCTATTCTTACTACTGCTGTAAGGTCTTTATCCCTTAAAGCATTAGGATCTGATTTCTGGGCACGCTCTGCGTGAACATACATTGACAACTGGCGGTACTGGCGCAGGTCCCTGTTGCCAAATGTCTGGAACACTGCTTTAGAATCATCCTGGGATAATTCGCAAAACTGCAACTGCATGGCCTGCTCATTTTGCAGGAGGTTCACGCCATTATTACTCAAGGTTTGTACCCTTTGAATTTCTCTTGGTGTACGATAAGGCAATGGTACCCGCTTATCATTTTCTTCAATATTTACAGCGCCTACATTCAGCGTAGCGGAAGATGGTGTGTTGAACATGCCTGTAGAATCTACTGCGTACTGGAATTTGCGCCAGATGTTACGGGTTAGTTGCAATGTTCCGAAACGCATAGTAACGCTGTCTTCAAAATCTGTCATGAACATGCGGATAAACCGGATAGATTTAAAATCGGGAATGTTACCGATTTTACGGTTGTAGCTGCCAATCGGTATCCTGAACTGGTACCATGTTTCATTCCGTAGCGTGCTGTTGGGCAGGTTAACCGTTACTACTTTTTTATCAACAATGTAGTTGGTTCCTACGCTCATTTCCGGCGCACCGCTTGGTTTAATATCAACTATGTATTGAAAATACTCTTCTGTTTCGTTAAGGGTATTGTCTCTGTTCAGGTCTTCCGCATCAGGATATAATGTTGCCGCACTACTAAACTGGCTGCCATCAGAAATAGGCGAATTTCCTTGCGGACTATTGTAATTCTTATACCGCTGTAAAATGCCGTCGTTATCCGTAAATGTTCCGTCACGATAATTTCTATAATTATCAGATGCGGGATCTTTGAGGGCATCCTGGTATGCTTTGCTGTTGGTTCCGAAGTTGGCCGCCAGTTCGGCAAGGTATGCCTGGAATTTTTTAACTTCCAAGGAATCGTTCAGGCCATCAAAACCAACATCCTGGAACAACCTGTCCTCCGGAGTATTGCTGAAGGCATTGGTCACCTGTATGGGATTTCGTGGTACGATTCCCCAGCTTGTTGTGTCAGTTGGTGCCGGTGCATTTGGTGTTGGCAAACCATTTTCGTAAAAACGGCGGCCGTCCTTCAACACATCTTCAGAAATATTACCGAGGTTGAAATACAATTTGCCACCAGTTGAGTTCCCGATGTTTGGATTTAATGACGTGGTAATAAAAGGATCCTGCACCCAGAATTCTATAAACTCAATATTACTGGTTTCAAAATCACTTTGGTCGATGCCCCGCATCAAACCACCCCAATTTCTTTTCGGGTTGGTTAATTTGCCGCTGGTATTTATCCTGCCAGCAGCAGAAAGATAGTTGTAAGGTCCTCTGTCGGTAGGGTAATATGAAAGGTCGAATGTTACCAGTTGGCTTTCTCCAAAACCAGTAGTTCTTTGAGGAAATATTTCTTTTTGGTACACCTGCCTGGTTCGTGGGTCACTCAGCAGATCTGCTTTATCGGACAGCGGATTGTTTACTCCTTTATATTGTTGAAGGGTTTGTTCTATCTGGTACCAGGCAATTTTTGCTCTCTGCTTTCCATAATCAAGGTCGTTGTTCAAGGCCGCTTCGGGGAACAACACGTTGCCATTTCCATCTGTAGCACCTAAAGGTGTAGATGCAAGTGCCCAACTTATTGGCGGAAAACGCAAATCAATACCTGACTTGCTGCCTTCAAAATCATCGATATTAACGATTCCATTTTTACCCTTGCCTATTTGTGGTGCATGACCAGGATCAAGCATGGCACCCTCGGCATATACATTTATATTGCTTGGTGCGGCTGCGTTATAGAAAGGTAATTTATCCAACAACTTGGTAAACCGGGGCATTTCTTTACGATAGTTCACATCAAGGCCATACATGGCGTTCCTGATGGGGTCTTCGCCATAATTTACTTTGGTAAAGAAAGGTCGTTCGCTCAGCCTTACGATGGTTCCACCAAAAGATAACTGTTCTTTTGCGGTATTTTTTGCCAGGTAATCTAACCGAAGACCAAGGTAAGAACGTTGCTGCAAACCAAAGGAAGCATTGTTCTCATAATTTACCTGCACCGGCAAACCGGCATTTAATATAGCCTGGTTAATAATTTTAATAGTTCCAAGGTCATAGTTGATATCGTAGTCAACACCTTCCTGCAGCGAACGGCCTCCGGCAGTTACCGTAACAGATCCTTGCGGAATGTTATAACCAATGCTGATATCCGAAGACCCGGATGTTTTTGCACTTCCCTTTAATACAAACCTGTTAAGGTTGGGAAATTGCTGTGCAACTGCTTTGATGGAATCATATAATGCATAGAACACCGTATCACGCACATTGGAAGGTATAGTGGTATAAACCTGTGTGGCAAGGTCACGGCCAAAAGGTTCCAGTACGGGAAAAACTACCCGGCTGTATTCAGATATAACCGTGAAGTTTTCTACATAGTCGAAAACGCCATCGGGCTGCGGATCGTTCTGGCTGTTCAGTCGGTCTAAATTCAACAAAGTGATGATAGGGAACCCTTCATTTTTATTACCAAATGGCACATATCTTTTTGCACCAAGGCCTGGTTCCTGATACAGCACATCAAGTTTAAAATCTGTTGGAGTAAGTGTTCCGTAACCAATTGAGTACACGTTCTTCATCATCAAATCCCAGATAGGTAATTTAGGACGCTGAGAGGTAGCTTTCAATAATTTCAAGAACAGTACTTTTTGTGTTGCCGTGGTACTGTCTGGCGGTACGTCCTGCGAGAACTCACCAACCTGGTAAATTTTACCATTAAAGCTGTATTGATAAGCAACACCAAGTACTTCGTCTGTTTGCAACGGCTGACTTAAAGAAAGCGTTCCCACCTGCCTGTTATATATGTATTGCGTGGAATCCAGTTTACGGGCAAAAGTTTTTTCAAAATCCTGCACAGGGCTAAGGCCAAGGCCTACGAGGTTATTAAACACCATGGCCGGGTTCCTTGGGTCGGGCCGGCTCAGTATTTTTTGTAAAAGATCATTGGTCGTATTGGTAGGTATCTCGGCATTGTTCAACACGTTGATGGTGGGTGGTTGCTGAAAAGGCATGTTTTCAGCAAGGTCCATTAATCCCACAACGTCCCTGGTTTCTGTAGTTGTTCCATTGCGGTTGGTTACCCATACTTCCATGCGTAATATTTGCACAGGGCTGATAACCGCCGGAAGGCGACTCATTACCTGGTTGTACTTATTCCGAAAATATTGGGCTACCAAAAAGTGCCGGTTTTCTTCATATTCATCTGCTTTTACCTCGAAAGGCTGTGCCGCCGTTCCACCCTGCAGGTCTACACTCTGGCGCTGAGACTTTTGATTGGCCAGCACGGTAGTAACAAATAATTTCCCGAACTGCAATTGTGTTTTCAAACCAAACAATTGCTGCGCTCCAGGTATCAGCGTTCCCCTTGACGGGAAGTTAACGTTACCGGCCTCAAATCTTTTTAGAATCTCATCATCTTTACCTGTATAGTCCAGTTTTAGCTGGTTCTCCAGGTCGAAGTTGGCAAGCGTATTATAATTAATGGGGAATTTTAATTTATCACCAATATTGGCATTTACATTTACCTGGGCGTTCATGTTAAAATCAAGTCCACCACTTCTACGGGCTCTTTCCGGCAGGGTTGGGTTATCTATCTTCTGCCCCTGGTAGCCTGCAAATATATCAACGTTTCCCTGTGGACTGATCTCTATCTCGCCATTGCCAAATAAACGGTTAAAAAGGTTATCAGTTAAAGAAAGCTTTGGCCTTGTAAAGCGGTTGCGGTTCAGCAAGCTGGTAGTATTGGCCCTTCTTTTAAAATATTCTATCTCTGCCTGGCGGTTGCGTATCTGCCAGTATTCCTCAAAACTATAAGTGGTAGGAATTCGGTAGTAGCTGCTTCCTATTTTTTCATAAACAACATAACGCCTGTTAATGGCATCATACACTACTGAATCGCTGATGTTGGAAGGGGTATTAAAATCGTAGGTACTGCGACCACCGGAAGATATGAAATCTCCCCTGCGGTCTTTTATCGGGAAGTGCAGGCTATCGCCGGCATTAACAGGTTTTAGTGTATCCTGGAAGAAAGATTTAAATTCATGCGGGAACGCAACGGCTTGTTCCGGATTATACATCAAGAGCATAACAAGAAAAGCGCTGCCAACCAACACTGAGTAAAGTGATTTTCTAATAAGCGACATCCAGTAATTAATTAACGTAGACTTCTCTCAAATGGCTTTTAGGGCTTTTTTTATTAATTCTTCTAATGGCAATACGCCGGGTTCTGTACGGGTTATTTTTTGAATGGAAAGTTCAGCCTGTTGGCGGGAAATTCCCAAAGCAGTTAAAGCTATTAACGCATCTTGTTCTAAACTATTGCTGGCCGGTGCTGCAAATTCGGCACCTGCATGATGCTTTCCAACCTTGTCTTTCAGTTCCAATACCAGCCTTTCGGCCGATTTTTTGCCAATTCCTTTTACACGCTCCAGCAATTTTACGTCGCCGGTTAAAATGGCCTGCCGCACTTCATCGGCCCTTAACGAAGACAACATCATACGTGCAGTTGCTGCACCAACACCGGAAACGCTTATCAACATCAGGAACATTTCCTTTTCCTGCAGTTCGCTAAAACCAAACAATGTATGACCATCTTCTTTAACCTGTAAATGCGTGTACAACCTTCCCTGCTCTAATGACTGCAATTTTGAATACGTATTCAAACTGATATTCACCTCGTACCCAACGCCATTAACGTCCACATACACCTGCGCAGGGCTCTTATAAATAAATTTTCCTTCAAGGTAAGCGTACATAAATAAACAGGTAAAAAACTGGTAGCGAAAATAAGGATATTTTATTAGGAAGCCCACCTAAAAATACGAGTATTCATATTTAACCTTAATTTTACCGCTATTTTAAAATAGTATAGCAATAAAGTATTTAATTTAATTTTCATGCAAAAAAAAACGGCGGCAATCACAGGTGTGGGGGGTTATGTACCAGAATATAAGTTAACGAATAAGATTTTAGAAACCTTGGTAGACACTAATGATGAATGGATAAAAACGAGGACTGGGATTGAAGAAAGAAGGATATTAAAAGGAGAAGGTTTGGGAAGCAGTGATATGGGTGCCGAAGCCGTTAAGAATTTGTTTAGCAATAAAAATATTGATCCGCTTTCGGTGGATTGCGTGATATGTGCCACTGTTACCCCAGACATGGTGTTCCCTGCAACAGCTAATCTTATTTGCGATAAAACCGGCATGAAGAATGCCTTTAGCTACGACCTTGGCGCTGCCTGCTCTGGTTTCCTGTTTGCCTTAACCACCGGTGCCGCTTACATAGAAAGCGGCCGTTACAAAAAAGTAGTTGTTGTTGGGGTTGATAAAATGAGTGCCATTGTTGATTATACTGACCGTACCACCTGCATTATATTTGGCGATGGCGGCGGCGCTGTTTTGCTGGAAGCCAGTGAAGATGGTAATGGTGTACTTGATAGCATTATGAGAACGGATGGTAGTGGCGCCAGGCACCTGCATATGAAAGCGGGCGGATCTGCCAAACCTGCAACGGTGGAAACAGTGTTGGCAAAAGAACACTTCGTTTACCAGGAAGGCCAGGCAGTTTTTAAGTTTGCTGTAAAGGGCATGGCTGATGTTAGTCACGAACTGATGCAGCGCAATAACCTTACCGGAGATGATATAGCGTGGCTGGTACCACACCAGGCCAACCTCCGCATTATAGATGCTACTGCCAACAGGATGGACCTGCCGAAAGAGAAAGTGATGGTGAATATTCAAAAATATGGCAATACTACCGCCGGCACTATACCCCTTTGCTTATGGGAATGGGAAAAACAACTTAAGAAAGGCGATAATATCATCCTTGCATCTTTTGGTGGTGGTTTTACCTGGGGGGCTACGTGGATAAAGTGGGCGTATGATACCAACTAAGATTTTTTCCTGAAAAATCAGGAATAATAGCGGCACCATACAACTGTTCCCGTTTTTTTTACGTTAGATAGTAAAGCAATATCCTGGTTACAATGAAAAAATTTGCAATTGTTTTTATGTTGATGATAGGTGCTGCGGTAGTAAGCCGGGCCCAAACCAACATATATATAGTTGAGCTGACCAACAAGTCATTCAATACTTACAGCATTACAAGACCCGGTGAATTCCTCAGCGCACGTGCGCTGGAAAGAAGAAGTTTATACCATATTGCTATTGACAGTACCGACCTGCCGGTTACGCCAGCATACATTGACAGTATCCGCCTTGCAGGGAATGTTACTATTTTAAACACTTCAAAATGGCTGAACCAGGTGGCTATTCGTACAACTGATAATAATGCCCTGGCTAAAATAAACAGCTTTCCTTTTGTAAAAAATACCAATGGGGCCAATAAGCAAGGAACAGGTAAGATTCAGGTTGCAAATAAATTTGACCAGTTGACCATAAACGAGGCTACGGTAAATAACAGCGCCCCACCTCCTACCAGCAGCAACCTGCAGCCATATTATAATTATGGTATGTCTAACGGGCAGGTAAAAATTCACAGGGGTGATTTTCTGCATAACCTGGGTTTCAGAGGGCAGGGTATGCAAATGGCTGTGCTGGACGCTGGATTCACCAATTACCTCAGCATACCAACGTTTGACAGTATAAGAATGAATGGCCAGGTATTAGGCACCTGGGATTTTGTTACAAATAATGCAAATGTAAATGGCTCTTTCGCATATAGCACCCATGGCACACATTGTTTAAGCACCATTGCAGCCAATATGCCGGGAAACTTCGTTGGCACTGCGCCGCAAACATCTTTTTACCTGTTTCGTACGGAAGATGGAGATACTGAATTTCCCATTGAAGAACAGAACCTGTCCGCCGGTCTTGAAAGAGCTGATAGCGCCGGAGTAAATATTGCCAGCATTTCACTGGGGTATTACGATTTTGACAATTCCGTTTACAATTATACTTATGCAGATATGGATGGTAATACCTCTTTATCTGCACGTGCTTCAGACCTGGCAGCAAAAAAGGGAATGCTGTTGGTAATAGCCAACGGAAATGAGGGTATAAAACCCTGGCAGTATTTAATAACCCCTGCGGATGCTGATAGCGTGTTGGCCGTTGGTGCGGTTGACACCTTGGGCAATGTAGCCAGTTTCAGCAGTTATGGGCCCAGCAGCGATGGCCAGGTGAAACCGGGCGTTGCAGCCGTTGGTTTAAGTGCCGTTATTGCCAATGCTACCACAGGACAGCCAACCTACAGCAGTGGAACCTCTTTTGCCTGCCCCAATATGGCGGGTTTGAGCACCTGCCTTTGGCAGGCATTTCCCGAAGAAAATAATATGGGCATCATTAGTGCCTTACAGCAATCTGCCAGCAAGGCTGCCAACCCCGACGACCGGGTTGGATATGGTATTCCTGATATGAGAAAGGCATTTGTATTATTACTTAAACGATTTTACCTGCAGGATATCAGGCAGGCGGGCTGCAATGTTTTTATAAATTTTGATATAAAAAGCAGCAGCGATATGAGTTTTAATGTGCAAAGAAAATTGACAGCCGATCTGGATTTTGTTACCATACAAACCATAAATGGTAGTGGTGCTTTTGCAAAAACGAGGATCAGTTTTACCGATGACCTTACTACAATTGCCCCACCTGCGACTATCAGCTATCGCATTCAGATGAATATTGGAGGGGACACCAGTTTTCACTTTTCGCCAATTGTAATAAATCATAGCAATGGTTGCCTCACTTACACTTTTACAGGGAACGGCAATTGGTCTAGCGCTGCCAACTGGGATAACAACATTGTGCCACCTGCATTATTGCCTAAAGGCAGTACCATTATTATCAATCCTTCAGGAGCCGGGGAATGCATACTGGAAAC
>JBBSKH010000097.1:0-13522 GCA_038256495.1 Chitinophagales bacterium | reverse complement strand
TAGGTTTTACCTGCGCCCGGCCTACGGCAATAAAAGCTAAAGAAATAAAGAAGCTGCAAAATAATTTTCTCATGTTATAAATTTACACAATTAAACGCAGCCGCTACATGTACAAAATTTATTTCCTGGAAGCTGCTGCCACAAATGGTTTATGCAATATTTTTTCTGTACTTTATAACGACGGTATTCACTAAAACAAAACAACATGATCAAGATCGCCTCCATAAAAGAAACCTGCATCTACGTTAAGGATTTGAAGCAGACCCGTAATTTTTACCATAGTAAATTGGGGCTCCCCATTATTTCATTGGTAGAAGACCGCCATATTTTTTTCAGGGCGGGCAATTCCGTGTTACTATGTTTTATTACGGAAACAACAATGGAAGAAAACATTCTGCCGCCGCATGGAGCAACCGGCATTGTCCATTTTGCTTTTGAAGTAAATCCCACTCATTACGACGAAGCCCTGCAAACAATAAGAGACCTAGATATACCCATTCAGCATGAACAGACCTGGAAAGGAAACCTTCGTTCGTTTTACTTCAGCGATCCTGATAATAACCTGGTAGAAATAATTGAAGCAGGTGTATGGGATGAATGAATAGAAACATGCTACAACTTTGTTTGTATCACAAATTGTAAAGGATTTTCCTCGCCTGACATGGCCCAGGTGAATGAACAATAAATTTTACCAAACGGCACTAACAACAATCCGGCTCCGTAAGAGTTGTGCCATTTATCAGAAAGCTCGCCTTGCTGCCAAACCCTGCCGTTATCAGTAAAAAGAAATGCGCCAACCCTGGCATTTAAAAGATAAGACCTGATATCTGTTATGTACCGAAGTTCATTTTGATTGTAAACAGCACTACTGCCCCAAAACCTGTTCCAACGATACCCTCTTAAAGTTTCCGGTCCACCAATGATGGCATGTTGAAACCATTGCGCATGTAACCTGTCGGGCTCACCACCACTTATTATTGTTGACCCTCCTTTTAATGCAAACGAAAATTTAGGACTAAGCGGAATATAGGCTCGTGCATTCAACCTGTAGGAACCAAAATAATGTTGCAGCTTCAGGTTGCGAAATACCCCGGCTTCGGCATTTAGCAGCCAGCCGCTTGTAGGTAACACCTGATCATTTTGTTTCCCGGTAGTAACAACTAGTCTTGGCCCGGCGTATTGGAATGCGGCAAAAACAGTATCACTCGCTAAGTTTTTAGAGAGATAACCATCTTCATCCTGCCGGGAAGCAGACCGGAGGTACAGCCCCTCCATCTTCAGCTCAGTATTTTTCCAATTTGCTCTTAAACCCAGGCTGCCACCCCACTCCGTAGCTTTAAACCTGTTGAAAGAACGGTTGGAGTCTGGTGCCATGGTTTCATTTCCTATACCAAAAAAGTTGATCCATTTCACGGGGGTAAACCACGCCGTAGCGGTTGCCCGCCATTTATTATTGCCCAACAACCTGTAGCCATTTAATGAAATTCCAAGTGACCTTTTGAATAAAGGATCTGCATCATAATAAAGATGTGGAGTTATGCCAAAACCAAGTTGCTTTGGTTGTTGCTGTCGAAAATGAAAAACCGGGGAGCTATCTGGTACGAGTAATCTTAGCCGTGTATTAATATTAGTGATGGCTGTTGATCCTGAGTCGACCACTACCAGGCTGCCTGCATTATTTGCAATGACAGAATCGGTACCGGGGCCTGCAATTATTTTCAGGGTAATGCCCGTTGTATTACTTTCCACCCGATACTTGTCAGCTCCATCAATACCGTAAATAGTTATTGATTTTGTTTCAGCAGCAGCAAAACTGCGGGAGTATACTGGTGAAAGCGTTTGTCCGCTGTCTGTTTCAAGCGGCGTGATCGTTAATGTTAATTGCCCTGAAGCAGGTTCAGATATGCTGAACAACTCGTTTTGTTTACTTCCTGCAACAATTACTTGTTTTGCAAGAAAGCGGTAATACTTTTCAGCAACAGAAATTAATTGCGTCTTTCGTTCAACCAGGATTTCCAATAACTTTTCTCCATTAATATCATAAATCTCGGCAGGCATACCCCTGAGCGATTCCCTGATGATACTATCGGTAAGGGAAACCTGCAATTCGGAAGCAGCCCGCACCCATTCCTGGAGTGATAAACTGTTGGTGAAAAACATATCCGCATCCTTTTGCTGCGCAGGTACGGTGGTCACATTTTTTATCTCCTTATCCAAATGGCTCATAAAACCATAGCCACCCAGTTTTATCAGGGAATTTATCAGCCAGCCATCATGGGTATAAAAAACCTGGTCACGGTCTCTTGGTACCGGTTCATATTTCACCGCACCGTTATGATCAGCTTTACCCCACCTGAAATTATCTGCATGGCGATCCCAATCGCCCACCATCATATCAAATAACCTCACTTTGGCATAGGCATACTGGTTGGCGTGATTACGGCTGTCTTCTAAAAGATTCTCCATTACTTTTTCTGTACCGCTATAATTAGAGAAGCCTCCCATATGTGGTGCCGTGCTCCAATCCTCATCCGGCCTTTCTTCAAATAAATACAGTTTGTTGCTAAATTGTTGATTAAAACTATCCAAAGCAGGCTGCTCTGGCAGATAAACCAACTTTGGCAAGGTGTGCAAAATGCCGGCTGCTTCCTGCATACCAGCCAATGCGAAAGCACCGTAAGGATGTGACATAGAAACACCATCCTGGATAATTTTTTCTACAAAACTCCCTTTAAATGCTGTTGGAATTACTTCATCCCTGGATTTATCAATAGAACGAAGCACATATTCCCTATTATCCGGGGATCTTAGGCGAAGCGATTGCGTTTCGTTGCCACCGCTGCTGGCCCCATAAACCTTCATGCCACCCCGAACATTTTCCAGCCAGAACAACGGCACTTGTACAGGCGTGGTCCATTCCTGGCGGCGATTGTGCCCCCACATCCACCGGAATAAATTAGCACGGTCATATTGTTTACCGGCACTTACCAGGGTATCTGTGCTGCTGTTTGTTACCTGCGCCAGAGCCTCAACGCTGCAGGCAAGTAAACAAGTCCAAAAAAATATGCGGTAAAAAAATCTCATCTCCAGTATCTATATCTATGGTTTCCCGCTATAGTAAACAACTATAATGCCGTTCGTTCCCCTGAGCCTTAATTTAAGATACAATTGTTTGTACAATGGGACGCATAGGCATCAATTTAGGTTAGGTGATGCAGAAGCAGTATTATTTTATTTTACTGGTGTATACCTTGTTCAAATCTTCCAGGTTGGTCTTTTTTAGCTTTTCATAATCTTTATTGGAAACCTTACGATAAAACTCATTCGACTTCCCATTCCAGCGCTGCACAGGGAATTCGAATCCCGGGCCGCCTATCAAGAGATCAGGGAAGCCAAAGTTGCCGGTTGCTAATACCTCTGGTAGTGTGCCATGAAAACCGAGTTGTGTTTCGAAACCACCCTTTTTATCTGAAAAAAAAGCCGCAATACTGCTACCTGTCGCCCCGGAAGTATAGCTGTTTATGAATAAAATAAATATTTCATCGTTTCCGTCACTATTCAGATCAACAGGGTAAACAAATGCATCAAAGGGATACTCTTCGCCTCCCTCCTGTGTAAATTGTTTTCCTTTCATGATAAATAGTTTTAAGAAACAATTTTGTAAACATGCGTTGGTGCCGAGGTGCTGGCCTTTAGCGAAAATTGGAGTAAAAAAGGATGACAATTAATGAAGCTGTGTTGTAGCCTTCAAGTTTCAACCGATTATAAAAGTAATTGTATAAGTAGAAATATACAGCTTTTAATGCCTTTTTTTACAACATCAATTTTAACAGCCTGGTTTAAAAAAGCTACAGCAGCTATGCGTTATTGAGTTGCAATTATCTTACCATGAAAATCCTGCGGCTGCGTTTATTCCTGCATACCATTTTGATTGCATATTCCAGAAATCGTTAGAAGGCGGGTCGAGGTATAACACAGGTCCGGCAATAATTTTTGCAAAAAAACTTTTTTGTAAAGGTTGGTAGCGGTACCCAATGCCGGGCATTACGTACCCTTTTTTATCGGATGTATTGGTTCCGTTAAACAATGAACGGTAATGTTCTATATAGGGCGTCAGCAGCAAATTAAATTCGATATGGTGTGGTGCCTTGCCTTTAAAAAGGCTGATTCCCAGCGGGATTGCCAATGTGTTATTAAAGATGCCGGCACCCGCCCGGAAGCTTTTCTTTAAACGCCCATCCTTAGCAAACACCCGTTCATAGTTCAAAGAATAAAGGGCTCCTTTGCTGGCCGTTTCCAGGTATATGCTGTTGCGGGTGCTGTTGGTCATATCCTGCGCAGCAGAACATAGCGTAATACCCAACAGGCAAAAACATGCAAGGAATTTTTTAATAACCGTAAAAATAGTTGCTGGTATTTTCAAGAAGTTAAAAATAAAGGTTGGCGCTAAATAAACCGAAATTAATTTTTTGCAAAAAATTTACAAGTTTTACAGCCGGTTATTTAACCATTGCTCGTAACTCATTTCAAACTTGAGTTCCCCTTTTCCATACAAACCATTTTGCTGCCAACCGGCCTGCTTATAAAATGCCGCCGCCCTTGTGCCGGGTGATGTACTGAGCCAAACCTTTTTGCGTGTTTCTGAAAAATACCAGTCCATCATCTGCTGATGCAGCTCCTTCCCTACTCCCTTTCCTTCGAAGCCTGGCCGCACGAATAACGCCCAGATATTATTGTCTTGTACATCCACAATTGCAAAACCAAGAATTTGACCGGCAGATTCAAGCACCCAGCCTTTTCCCTTTTGCGTAAGATATAATTCATAATCACCGGTGGTTACAAGGCCGGGGTCAGACAAACTATTTTCCTTTACAGCATTTCGTATTTCCTGCAATTGGGGTATGTCTTTTAATATTGCTTGCCTGCAATGCATCTCCTATTATTTTATTAATTGAATAAAATAAAGATAACAATTTAGCCCAGTCAGCAGTTTCAGATTTTATTTTGCCCTGACAAGCATCTTGACAACCCTGAAACAATGATGAAAGAAGCCAATGGACTTATTTTAAATGATTACGAAACTTCTGTTGGCAAAGCTTTCCAGGCAACTGCAACCCGTTTGAAGAATGAATTTGAACGCAGCAATATTTACACCCGCCACTTTAGCATTGACACAAAACTTTTTAAAGGACCGGATGCAAATGCTGAAACTGGCGTAGCACTCGAAAAAAGTAAATAGCTTCAGTTAATAAAAACTCATCAGCTAAATAAAATACTTTTCTTGTTGTTGTTCATGCGCAACTATCCAATTATTACAGGCTTACAAGGAACCTGTATGCCTTCAAATATTTATTCAACCTTTCAACATCTTCTTCCCTAATTTGAGGTATCCTGCGGATATCCATATTATCAGCCAGGTCATTTAATTTTACTTTTATCCCCAGCGGATTACGGCTTGTTCGCTGTACAAATGTTTCATAGTCTTCTTTGTCGTTTGTTTTGGTTACACTTCTGATGGCATCAATGATATTGGATGAAAAACCTTCAGCCGTAAGTTGTTCAAAGGTCCAGGCTGTTTTTTCCACCACGTCATGTAAAACGCCCACTATTTTTTCATCCGTGGTTTGCCCGCCATTCATTACCCTGCATGCATGCCCGAAATAAGGTGCACCATATCGGTCAAACTGGTCTTTGTGCGCTTCAGCAGCTATGCTGATGGCTTTTTGCAATAAAGTATTTTTGTTCATGATAATGAAATTGCTACTGGTGTAATATACTGTTTACATAAGAGCGACTATATTTATGGGCGCTAACTTCCAATATGAAGAAGGTAGAACACACCCACTCTTTCCAGAGTGGAAACTTTTACCGCACAGCAATAGGTGCGAACTACGAATATAAATACTTTACTAATTAAACATCCAGCAATTACAAATATGCGGTTACAGATTTATTCAATTAATTTGTTACTTTAACTAAAATATTTTATCGTCATGAAATTATTGTCATATAAAGTTTTATTGTTG
Source organism: Chitinophagales bacterium (assembly GCA_038256495.1). GTDB lineage: Bacteria > Bacteroidota > Bacteroidia > Chitinophagales > Chitinophagaceae > Ferruginibacter. Next base: position 7,496 of record JBBSKH010000097.1, on the reverse strand, counting down.
TGCTGCTTTTTTTTAACCGCCTCTTCTACTTACAGCAGCATTGGATCCGAAAGAGAAATGTACCAGCTTACGTTTTATCATTATACCACTACTGCACAGGAAACGCTTTTAAATAATTATTTTAAAAATGCCTTGCTGCCTGCGTTGCACAGGTATGGGTATAAAAATATTGGCATATTCAGGGCGCTGGCCAATGATACTGCTGCATTAAAAACAATGGTGGTTTATATACCCATACAAAATGTAGCACATCATTTAGCAATAGCAGATAAATTAACCAGGGACAGCAGCTATCAAAAAGCAGGTGCGGCTTACATTAATGCGGCGTACACTGATGCAGCTTATACAAGAATGGAAGTAATACTGCTGAAAGCTTTTTCCTTAGCGCCGCAAATGAAATTGCCTGAATTTACAGCAGCGAAAAATGAAAGAATTTATGAACTGCGCAGTTATGAGAGTGCTACAGAAAAAATATTTGCCAATAAGGTGCACATGTTTAATGAAGGCGGCGAAATAGAATTATTTAACCGCTTAAATTTTAATGCCGTGTTTTATGCAGAAGTAATTGCAGGCAGCCATATGCCCAACTTAATGTACATGACCAGTTTTGAAAACAAAACAGACCGGGACGCTCATTGGAAAAACTTTGTTGGTTCTCCTGAATGGAAAAAATTATCTGCCATGCCCCAATATCAACATAATGTATCGCACATAGATATTATGTTGTTACAGCCGATGGAGTACGCTGATTTTTAAAATAAATATCAAGAACATATGATCATTACCATAGTGCTGCTCTGTTTAATTCTTCTCATTGTATTGATTGCCTGGGCAAAGCTTAATACTTTCCTGGCTTTTTTAATCGTGTCTTTACTGGCAGGTTTCTGGCTGGGCATACCCATAGATAAATTAACCGGCTCAGTAAAAACCGGCATTGGCAGTATCATGGGCGACCTTGTTGTTATCATTTGCCTGGGTGCAATGATTGGTAAATTGGTAGCAGAAAGTGGGGCAGCACAAAAAATTGCAGATACCTCCATACAACTTTTTGGTAAAAAATATTTTCACTGGGCCATGATGCTTACGGGTTTCATTGTGGGCATTCCTTTGTTTTATAATGTGGGTTTTGTATTGCTGGTGCCCCTGGTATTTTCTGTTACCTACCGCACGGGTTTACCTGCTGTGTTCACCGCCTTGCCTATGCTGGCGGCACTTTCTGTAACGCATGGTTTTTTGCCGCCGCATCCTTCACCATCTGCCATTGCTATTCAGTTACATGCCAATGTAGGCAAAGTGCTTCTATATGGCATACTGGTGGCTATTCCCGCTGTGGTCGTGGCCGGTCCCCTATTTGCACGTACTGTAAAAGATATTACCACTAAACCGCTAGCAATATTTCAAACCCAGCCAAAAACTTTTGCTCAATTACCCGGAGCAGGCAACAGTTTTTTTTCTGCACTCTTACCGGCGCTGTTACTCATTATTATTACAGCATTGCCGTATGTTGTTCTAATAAAAGAAAAAGCTTTGCCCATGCTTTCTTTTATCAGCGATCCTGTAATTGTTTTATTAGCAGCACTTTTATTTGCTACCTGGTCTTTAGGTATTGCACAAAAAATTGGGGTAAAAGCAATCATGCATTTTTATACCGAAGCAGTGAAAGATATTGCACCCATTTTATTAATAGTTGCAGGTGCCGGTGCTTTAAAACAAGTATTGGTAGATAGTGGTGTAAGCATCATAATTGGCCAGCAACTGCAGGGTTTAGCCATCAATCCGTTATTGCTGGGCTGGTTGCTGGCGGCTGCCATAAGAGTTTGTATTGGCTCTGCAACTGTTGCAGGCCTAACCGCTGCAGGCATTATTGCCCCTGTAATAATAAGTGCTGGCGTTAATCCTAACCTTATGGTTTTATCCATTGGTGCAGGCAGCCTCTTCTTTTCTCATGTGAACGATTCAGGTTTTTGGATGTTTAAAGAATATTTTAATTTATCCTTAAAGGATACCCTGCGTTCCTGGTCAGTAATGGAAACGATTGTGTCGGTAATGGGTTTATTGGGCGTTTTATTGCTGGATGTAGTAATAAAATGAAAGCAGGTTTAATCAACTAAAATGCGGCAAAATTAATAAGTATCAACAACAAAATTTAATTAAACCACTGCTGAGATCAGGTATGTATAAATAATTTCAACAACTGCCGCAGGTTCCTTATCAATATTGATACACAATGCATGCGCAGGAATTTCCAAACTTTCAAACTGCGATTGCAATAGCGATGCCGGCATAAAATGCCCGGGCCGGTTTTTCATACGCTCACTAATCGTTTCAAAACTGCCATGTAAAAATATCCATACAGGTTTTGTAATACCGATATTTAAGATACTGCGGTATATTTCTTTTAAAGCAGAGCAGGCAATGATAGCACCATTCAAATGCATTTGTTGTTGAGCAAGGCTGCTCATCTCCTGCAACCATGCAAACCTGTCTTCATCATTAAGCGCATGGCCTGCTTTCATTTTTTCTTTATTGGCCTGCGGATGAAAATCATCTGCATCAAAAAAAGGGGTACCTGTTTTTTGATGCAGCAACTTTCCGATGGTTGTTTTTCCCGAACCCGCAACCCCCATAATATAAATAATTTGATTCATCGTTCTTTATAAATGTTTACCAGGACAACCTAGGAGGATCTTTTTTTTGTAGTTGGCCCATCAGCCTTCAATAATTTCTTTTACCCGGCCTACCTGTCCATCCTGCAAACGAACTTTTATGCCATGATGGTGGCGGGGTGCGCTCGTTAGAATATCCTGTACAATACCTTCTGTAAGCGTACCAGTACGCTGGTCTTTCTTTAAAACAATATTCACCAGCGCACCTGGTTTAATGTCTGCCCTTATTGTTCCGTCCATAAAATATTTTTCACAAGATAGCTATGTTCGGGCTGGGGTTCAAACAGAGATGCGGGTTATAGCAACACATTAAAAGTTAGATCTAACTGGAGCTTCAACCCGCATCTGTATTTTTACCGCCCTACGTTATGCGGCCGGCTTAATATTTTGGTTTACCCTGAAAAGGTTCCCGGGATCATATTGTTTTTTGATCTTTGTTAGCCGCTCATAATTTTGCTTGTAGCTTGCTTTTATCCGCTCCTGCCCTTCGTCCATAATAAAATTAAGGTAAGCGCCTCCGGCAGCATAGGGATGAATGGCCTCCCAGTAATCTTTACACCAGTTAGTGATCTTGCCTGCGTTAGCAGGATCAGGATCAACGCCCACAATTACCCCGGCATATTTAGCATCCCGGTAAGCCCACGCTGTGGCATCGGCGGCCACCCTGCCTGCGGCACCAGTTATTGGGTACATGTGCATTTGCGATAATGGCGTAGGAATTTTAGATCCGAACTCCTGGTGACGTGCGCTTGCATCGGCACCCAGGTCATTAAAAAAATCTGCTCTCCAGTACCATTGTAATCCCGGGGGAAACAGCCCGTCGAACAATGTTTGGATAGCAGGATATGGCATGGTACCCACATGTTCAAATACCGGCTGAAGGGCCATGATGGGTTTGAACAATTCTGCAGCTTTTGATTCATCTCCTACATAACACCATACTATGCCGCAAAACTTTTTATGATGCAGGGCTTCCGGAAACGGCGGTCCCGGAATTTCAAGAGTGGTTATAAAACCATTCAATTCGTCGGGTGCATCCTGAATGAATTTGTTGTACCAGGCCATGATCTCGTTGGTGCGTTCAATGGGCCAAAGTGTAGGACCGCCATAAACATTCTTAACAGGATGTGCCTGGAAGGTAAAGGCAGTAACAATTCCGAAATTACCACCACCACCACGGATGGCCCAAAACAGGTCTGAATTTTCCTTTTCGTTTACTGTTACAAAAGTACCATCGGCCAATACCATGTCTGCTTCCAATAAATTATCAATAGTCAGTCCATATTTTCTGGAAAGATAACCTACCCCACCACCAAGTGTGAGGCCGCCTACGCCGGTAGTAGAAATAATTCCTGCCGGAACGGCCAGGCCAAAAGGATGCGTGGCATGATCTACCTCGCCCCAGAGATTACCGCCACCCACTTTCACAGTTTTATTGGATTGGTTAACCAGTACAAACTTAATTCCCGAGAGATCGATCACCATTCCATCATCGCAAAGGCCGAGTCCGCCGCCGTTATGGCCACCACCACGCACAGCTATTAACAGGTTATTTTCCCTTCCAAAATTTACGGCGTGTATTACATCTGCCACATCCACACAATGAACGATCATGCCCGGATGTTTATTGATCATTGCATTAAAAATGGAACGACTTTCATCATAGTGCTTATCATTAGGCATGATGATGGACCCTCTCAACTGCGCCGCAAATGTTTCAACAAGGGCGGCGTCCAATTCTTTTACTATAGTTGACATGGTATTCATTTTTTATTTGAAGAAATATTTATTGCGCTACGATAGATTCTTTAAGCGAACTTAAAATGGTCAGCACATTCACCTGCGAGGGCCCATCGATATTATGTTTGTTCAACGCTTTCATGATATCATCCACCATCTGCTGGTATTCTGCCAGACTGATATTTATTCATGTGGGTTGTGGTCAAGGCTCTGCAGTTGCAAGCAATTTGTGTTCATCGTATTGCCGATGGTTTGGATATGCATTGAACTTCGAGCCAGTTGACTGAAGCACAAATAAATTGAAAAGAAAAAATATATTCAAAGGCTCAAACGAAGTTCATTAGCCGGAACAAAAGCCGCGAGCTACTTAAAGCCGATAGCTCTAACCGCCCAACTATTGATTGTTACATACCACCTTGCTAACTACCAGTATCTAACTTGCCATTTCCGCCATTTTTTTTCCGACGTGTGTTATAACCTCGGTATATTCTTTTGTAGGGCTTAATTCCAAAAATTTTAAATCCTCCAGGACAATCGCAGTATGACCTGCGGGCCAATAAAAAACCTCTCCGGCACCTACTTCTTCTTGTTTCCCGTCATCATATATAACTTGTATCCTTCCTTCCAGAACATAACCCCAATGCGGGCTATGACAACTGTCATTATTCAACCCTTTCAATAAAGGCGTAAAATCTGTCCCCTTTGGCAATTCGTTAAAACCTAAGGTTATTCCTCCGCAGTTTGGTAATCCACGAATAATAGTGCCGGGAGCTTGCATAATTACAGGAATTTCTTCTTTTTTGATTTTCATAATAATAGTTTTAAAAATTAAATCTTATTTACTCATTTTAAATCTTCCGTTTTAAAGGATGGGCTGTTCATGTGTGCTTCCACTACTTCATCTGCCATTGCGGTGATACCCGCTACTACTCTCAGCTTTTCAAAAAGACTTGTGCTCAAAATGTTCTATTTAAAAGTTAAGTAAACAGTAAAAACTTTATGACTTTTTACTGATTTTATGTTACCATTAAAAGTAAGTACTAATGTCTCTGCCACCTGTCAATTTTAATTCAAAGGCATGTAATTTTAGTTCAGACCTATGCTGGCTTTACCGTAAAATATTACAAAGTTTCGGCTGGCAAATGGCCTGAAGGAGTATGGCCATATTTTTTCTGAAAGCATTTTGAAAAATAGGATGGGCTGCTAAAACCAGCCTGGAAGGCAGTTTCAGAAACATTACTGTTTTTCTTACTCAATAATTCCAACGCTTTTGCCAGGCGGTAATCTTTAAGAAAAGTATTGGGCGACTTCCCCGTCAGCGATTTTAATGTGCGATACAATTGCGATTTACTTAATCCTGCAGGCTTACTCAGGTCATCTACTTTTAGTGCTGCATCACTCCAGGAGGATTCTATAAAATCCATTAGCTGCGTAATGAATGTTTCTTCATGATGTGTAAGGGTAACAACTTTACCTGCTGTATTAAAGGAATGCAAAGTATCGCTGCTGCAAAGTTCAGTTACATCTGCAGACACAACCAGTTGCGCTGGTATTATTTCACAAATGCGTTGAGCCAGGGTGATGCTGTCTTCAAATATTGATTGCTTATTTGTTACCGGTACACCGGCGCTCAGGCCCATATTTAAAGCGAGATTTTCAAATGCCGGTTTATGGCATTGTACCTGAATTGCAAGGGCCGCATCAACAGCTTTTGAAACGGATTGAAAGGAAACGAGCATCCTGCCAGTAATAGACCTGACCACGCTTCCCTCAAATTCATTCAGTATTTCCCGAATAATTTCTTCCAACTGCTTTGCCAATACAGTAAACGGAATAGTGGCTTTTTTTCCTGGAGATGCATGCGCCAACGCTATCGCCAAAATAGTTCTGAAAGCAGGGTCATCAATAATATGTAACCCGCTGCTGCCTGCTTTTACGGGGTCAGCTATTCTGCCCAGAAATGATTCTACAATGCCAGTATCCACTTCTATAATGCTGTGAGGTATTTCTCCATGAGCATGGTTGTGCATAGCTGTTATCGCCTGTTTGTTCGGCGCTTCTATCAAACAAAAGGCTGTTCTTCTTTTGTCATCAAACCAATAGGTCAATCCCGTGCATCCAAATTGATCCTGTACCTTAAGATCGGCCTGGTGCAATTGCGCCACATGCTCGGCAGTAACCACTTCAGAAACATCATGTCGGTCCATATAGATAGGCATAGTAGAAAAGGAAACTTTTTTAGCAGGCTCCTCTTAAATATAGACAAGTTTTATAGCTATTCCTATTGCTAAATTCTTGTAAATGGCAGAAAGGCCAGTTATAGCCGGCCAATTCAGTCACAACCTACACCAGGGTCCTGCTGCTTCAACGCTAATAAAATTTTATTTCCATTGATCAGTTTTTAAATAAACAATTTTATAAAAGGTCACATAACCCTGAGGTTTTTGACTAAATTGTTGCAAAATAAACTGCATGCAAAAATATTTACTTGTGATACTGCTGCTGGTATTGCATAAAACTACCCTTGCCCAAAATGGTACCGAACACATACTGGTAACAGATATGCTTAAGATAAAAACGATCGGTAATATCACACTAAGCAATGATGGAAGGAACGCTGCCTTTACCGTTACTTCAATTGAACCCGACGAAAAAAGTAAAAGGGATTACAAGTATCGCACGCAGGTGTACAGGACAGAAACTATAGCCGGTGCCGTGCCATTGCAACTCACCACTTCAACCGAAGGTGGCAGCCAGCCTGCATGGAGCCCCGATGGTAAACACCTGGTATTTACCCGTGTGGTAAATGATAAATCCCAACTGTTCCTCTTATCGATGGATGGCGGCGAAGCGGTGCAGCTTACCAATATGAAAAACGGCGCCGGCAATCCCGGCTGGTCGCCCGATGGCAAACAACTGTTGTTTTCTTCGTCCCTGCCGTTAACCGAATTATTAAGAGATTCTATATTGAACAGTTCCCACGCATTACCCGCCTGGTCTTTTGAAAAGCCGGGCATCACGAATAACGATCTGTGGCAAAATAATGGCGCTGCTCCCGATCCTAACGGTACGATTGCACAAATAAGAGCC
>JBBSKH010000096.1:0-13528 GCA_038256495.1 Chitinophagales bacterium | reverse complement strand
TTCAGCGTAAGCGCATCAAAATTAAAAGTCGATTTTTTGGTTAGGTCTACTGCGTTAGCTGCTGCAAGCGCAGTAGCAAGGTCACCAGCAAACAACGCATACCTTGCTTTCAATGCAAACAGCGTGTTCGTAATATCAATACCCGCAGGCACACTAGCCACAAAGCTGGCGCTCACCGGGTTTGCGGCTACAGCGGCAATCGCATTATCCAACACCTTTACCGCATTTTTATAACCATCGATGTTGGAAATAAAGGTAACGTTGGTACCAATCGTATCGGGCACATTGGTCCAGTTTTGAGAAAGATTGCCAATGCTCAATGCCTTAAAAATACTGGCATATGCAATTAAACCACTGGCATAATTTTTATCGGCCAGCGCTGCTGCATTCCTGATAACCAGGTTGGCATCGTAGATCACTTTGTTGTTGCTGGACCAGAAAGTGGCCAGCATCGTGTGCGTAGGATCTACTTGAGTACCACCTGCTGCAAGCTGCACTTCGGCAGTATTTCCGGTATTTACTACTATCAGTTCGTTGGTTACAAGTCCGTTGATGGTAATAATATTATACAACGAACTGGCACGCCCAAGGGTGTACACCCTTTGCAAACCGATTACCGCACCGGTTAAACCCTTAACGGTTGATTCAACCTGCTCCTGGCTCGGGCGGGAAGGATCAACATAATCTTTCTTGCAGCCCGATGTAAAGATCAATGTGGCAATAAGCAACATCGACAAAACGGTTGTTAAAAAATAATTTTTCATATCTAAATTTTTTTATGATTTAAAATTTTGCATTCAGGCTAACAGAAAAAGTCCTTGGAATAGGCACAGCACCAAAGTCAATACCTCGTAGAATATTGCTTTGCCCACCTGCATTTACCTCGGGATCGTATCCTTTGTAATTATCAAAACTTACCAGGTTACGACCGCTTAATGCCAGGGTAATATTGCTGATCTTTTTAAAATTGCCAAAGTTATATGCAAGATACACTTCTCTCAGTTTTACAAAAGAGCCATCATCAATACGCCATTCTTCAATGCCATAAATAGACAGGATATAGCCTCTTGGATAAACACCTCTCTGCTCTTTCTCTGCTTCTAACCCATTACCAACCCCTTGCCTGGTGCGCCAGTCTGCATTAAAAACATCTACCCCCTGCACCGCATCAAACTGAACCCGCATGCTTAGCTTTTTGTAGCTGAACTCGTTGGTAAAAGTGGCTGTATAATCCGGGTTGGGGTCTCCAATAATTTTCCTCAACACAGATCCTGTTGGCAGTCCTCCTGCATTCCTTGCAGTAGTATAATTTAATGGGCTTACCTGGGTTCCTCTTTCCGTTTGTCCTAACCCTGCTGCGGTGGTAATTAAGTTTCCATTAGCATCTCTTGCAAAGAAAGTTCCGTAAAATATTCCGATCGGTTGCCCTTCAATGATAGCAACGGGAGCGCCCTGGTTGGTGGCAAACGTTGTTAGGCCCTGGCCAATTTTAAGTGCCTTATTTCGGTTATGGTTGTAGATAAGCGTAGAAGTCCAGGTAAAATTCTTGGTCTGAACCGGCTTACCGGAGAGCAACACTTCAAAACCCCTGTTTTGCAGGGTGCCGAAATTATCCAGCAAAGAACTAAAGCCGGTTGTTGGAGCAATCTGCCTGTTGAGTAACAAGTCGCTAACTGTTTTGTCATACACGTTAACGGTAAGGCCTAACCGGTTTTTAAACATCGACAGGTCAACACCTATTTCCGTTTCTTCCTGACGCTCTGGCTTCACGTTGGTATTGGCAAGGCGGGAACTGGAAAATAAGGCACTCCTGTTAAGGAATGAATTGGTACTGTATGCATTAAAACGATCGTAAGCACCAATACCGGTTAAGTTTCCGCTTTGACCATAAGCCGCCCTGATCTTGGCAAATTCAAACCATTTGCTGATGCTGCCGTTCTTCCAGAAATTGCTTTCGCTTATAACATAACTACCGCTTACCTTAGAATACACCTGGTTACGCTGGTCCTGGCCAAAAACGGAAGACCCATCCACCCTAACAGCACCGGTAATAAAGAACTGGTCATTGAATTTAAAGTTTTGCTGAAGATAAGCACCGGATACTGATAAGGTGCTCCTGCCATCTGCCAATGGCAATGGCGTACTTGCACCATTTACTGTTTCAACAAATGGCGCCAGGCCACGACCCTGCAGCAATGAAAAATTGTTTTTCTCGTACTGAACAGAGTAACCTACCTGTGTGGTAGAAACGATCTTGCTGGAAATATCAAACTGGTAGGTACCATTGATCTCGTTATTCACCTGAAAAAAATCGTTGCTGGCAGTACTGGCATAACCATTCAAGGTTGGATCCAAACTCGGTCCACCACCAAAAAAGCCTGTGCTCACATTGTAGGCAAATGGCGGAATAAAAGTCTGACCTCTTTGGTTGTACTGGTCTATACCCAATGTATAGTCAAAGGTCAATCCCTTCATCGGCCTGAACTTCAAACCGGCATTGGCAATAATGCGGTTGGTCTCGTTCTTTTGCTTAATGTCTTCAATTACAGAAACCGGGTTTACCCTGCCCCTTTCACCAATGGCTCTTATATTTCCCAATGCATCCCTTGTTTCAATATCATGAAAATTACCGATGATGTTGATGGAGTTAAGCGGAGAGAAAAATGAGTTACCATCCGGCTTCTCATTGGCAGCACTGTTGATGTAATTAAGCCCCATGGTCAGGTTCAGTTTACTGTTCAGTACCTGGTCCAGGTTTACCCTGAAACCATAGCGCCTGAAATCAGTATTCTTAACGATACCCTCGTTATTAAAATAACTTCCGGAGGCAAAATATTTGGTTTTATCGGTACCACCGCTAACAGAAATATTGTTATCGGTTCCAATGCCGGTATGGAAAATATAGTCATTGTAATCGTACCTTGTTACAGGTGTGGTGTTGGTAAGAGAAGTTACTAAAACATCCTGTGTTTGTGCACCAGGCCCGTCGGTTGGTCCGCCAAACTTTGTAGGCGATCGGTTTACATCCACACTTTTTCTAAGCGAACTGATCATTACGCTGGATGAAAAATTCACCACGGCCTTACCGCTTTGTCCACGTTTGGTGAAGATCTGTACTACACCGGCGTTTGCCCTTGAACCATAAATGGCTGAAGCAGCAGCACCGTTCAGCACCTCCACCCTTTCAATATCAGCGGGGTTAATATCTACCAGCCTGTTTTGGCCGATGGTACCCACAAAATTGTTACCATCGTAGTTGCCGCTGGTATTGGTTACCCGGTTGGTGGCATTGTTTACAATCACCCCATCAATGATGTACAATGGTTCGCTTGAACTCAGCACGGTATTGGTTCCCCTCAACCTTACTGAAATTCCTCCCGCAGGATCACCAGAGTTTTGCGATATCTGGGCACCTGCCGTTTTTCCCTGCAGGGCTTGCAGCGCATTGCCCGCAGCACCCTTGTTAAGCTCACTGGCTTTTACGGTGCTGATATAGCTACCCAATTGTTTACGGGTAGTTCCCAGCGAAGTACCGGTTACTACCACTTCATCCATACCCAATGCATCCTGTCCAAGCTGCGCATCCAGTTGGTAGCTGGCGCTGGTACCGATGCTGAGTTGCTTTTCGCTGCTCTTGTAACCAATGGCAGAAAATACAACGGTGGCGGCACCCTGCCTGACGTTGGTACTTAATGTGTACGATCCTTCTGCATTGGTAAAGGTGCCGCTTGTGCTGCGTTTCAGCGTAACTGATACTCCTGCGATTCCCTCGCCTTTATCGTTGGTTACCTTGCCCGAAATATTTACCTGCGCAAAAGATGCAAGGCAAATAAAAGAAAGCAGTAACATAACGACTGTTCTTTTGTAAATGTAATTTTTCATGTTATACATTTTTGTTTTTAAAATTGGTTTAATAAATCTGTAATCCAGCCTGTTTATATGGCTGCAACATTTCTGCTGTTGCATCCAGTTCGGTTATTAAAATATTTATTTTATCTACGTCGCAGATCTTGATACCCTGCGTGGTATTAATCTTTTCAGAAATGGTAAGCGCTACGGTGCTGGCAGAAGATTCTATCATCACTTTCTTCAACTGCACCACTTCCCAGTCGTTATCCGTTAAACCATGATTAATGTCAATGGCATTTATCCCAAGGAAACAGATATCAGCCTTTATCTGCCGGATACGGGAAATAGCTTCGCCGCCTACCGCTATCTGGGAATTCTTTGAAAGCTTGTCCCCAATTACAATGATTTCTATATTGGGATGATGCGCATATTCTAAGGCAGCAGGAAGACTTGGGGTAATAAAAGTAGCACGCAGGCTCTCCGGCAAGGCTCGTGCCATCTCCAGGATAGTAGTACCGCCGCTTGTTAGCACAAACATACCATCCTCTATAAGTGCGGCAGCTTTTTGCGCAATACCCCGCTTGCTTTCTAATGCGTAAACTTTTGATGTATTAAAGGAACTATGAAAAGAATTGGATAAGGCCCCACCGTGTACCTTAATGAGCCGGTTACCTTCTGCAAGTTGCTGCAAGTCCCTGCGGACAGTATCCTCAGACACATTAATGGCTGTACTAAGGTCTCCTATTAACACCTTGTTATGTAGGTTTACCTGGTGGAGAATATATGCCTGCCGTTCTCTTTTAAGCATCGCAACAGTTTTGGTAACTGCTACAATTTAAACAAGTTTTTCACAACTATTGCAATAAATGGCAAATATTTTTAAATAAACTGCATATAACCGCAACAACTGCGGTTTAATTATTGTAATTTTCGGTTACCATGAATAAAAATATCAGCAGGCTGGCAGCCATCGCACAAAAGGAAGAACGCCATATCATTGGTTTGATGAGCGGCACATCATTAGACGGGCTTGATGTAGCCCTCTGCCGGATAACCGGCGCAGGGCCAGGTTCTAAACTCCATCTTGTTGAATTTGAAACTGTGCCTTACAACAGCGGGTTTAAAGATGAAGTGAAATCGGTTTTCTCAAAAGAAATGGTAAACCTGCAACAGCTTTGCCTGCTAAACGAGTGGATAGCAAAAGAGCATGCTGCCATCATTAACATCTGCCTGGCAAAATGGAAGATTCCTGCAAGTGCTGTTGACCTGCTGGCCAGCCACGGGCAAACGGTATACCATGCGCCGCTTTCGTTGCATGGCCTTACAAAGTATGGTAACGGCACTTTGCAAATAGGCGATGGTGATCACCTTGCGGTACTAACGGGTATCATTACCCTCAGCGATTTTCGCCAGAAGCATATTGCCGCCGGTGGCGAAGGCGCACCCCTTGCAGCCTACGGCGATTACCTCCTGTTTAGGGAAGCTGGCACAGATGTGATCCTGCTGAACATCGGCGGCATTGCTAATATTACTTACCTGCCGGGTAACGACAATTCGACGGGGATGTTTAGCTCAGACACCGGCCCCGGCAATACCATGATGGATGCATGGATGCAGCAAAATTTTGACGGAATGTATTTTGACGAAGATGCAAAACTGGCGCTAAGCGGTAACATTAGCGAGCCATTATTGGTGCAACTGATGCGGGATAGTTTCTTAGCAAGCCCCTTACCCAAAACCACCGGACCAGAATTATACAACCTCCAGTACCTGGCAAAAGCGCAGTCCGCTTCGGGCACCAATGAACTGACGGTTGCAGACGTGATGGCCACCCTCAACCGCTTTAGCGCTCAAACCATCGCAGATGCCATCAGGCCTTTGATAAAAGAAAGACCCTGTAAAATATATGTGAGCGGCGGTGGTATGCACAATCCTATGTTGCTCGATTTTTTAACCACACAATTAAAAGGAGCCAGCATCAAATCTACCAGCGAAAAAGATATTAATCCCGATGCCAAGGAAGCGATATTGTTTGCCATCTTGGCCAATGAATGTGTGGCCGGCAACAGCGATGATTTTGTATCCGGCATCAATAATTTTCCCGCAACAAGTATGGGTAAGATCAGTTTCCCATGGTAAGGGCAGGTTGTTCTGCATATTCCTTAAGGCTGTTCAGCGCTGACTGGTAACCAGGGCCCGTAATATCACTTACAAAAATGCCAGAGAATTTTTCCCAGGGATACCATTTCAATTTAGTTACTGCCCGCCATTCTACCTGTAAAGAATCAGTACCGTTTATTGGTGCAACGATAATATTGTTATCAATGGTATTATCCCCCTTACGGTCTACCGTAAACGCAATGCCATCATCAAGCACCTGCGTCAATGTAAGGGTAACCGTTTTACCTCCTTCTACCCATGATGCCTTGCTGCCCTTACCGCTGTCGCTATTAGTGAAGATCACTTCTTTGCTTTCTAACAACGGGTGCCATTGCTTCCATGCAGGCAATTGGTTCAGCGCCTGCATTACTACTGCCTTACTTCCATCCACATCCACGGAACGCACCGTAATAATGCGGGAAGGCATCAACAAAGAAAACAATGTAACCAGGATGAACAACCCGGTTAACACAAATAAAAATCCTTTAACTGCTTTCATAATAATTACATATTTACTCCCACTTAAAAACCCTGGATGCAACGGCATAGGCCGCCACACTCCACAATAACAGGATGCCGATCTCTGCTCTTACATCCCAGAGATTATGCCCCTCAAACGCCACGCTGCGCATGGCTTCGTTCAGGTGGGTTAATGGCAATGCCCTGGAAATAGGCTGCAGCCAGGAAGGAAAATTATCGATGGAAAAAAAAGTGCCGCCCAGCAAAAACTGCGGTAAAGTTATCAGGTTGGCAAATGGTGGAATGGTGCTGTCGCTCTTGGCAACACCGCTAACAATAAAACCAAAACCCATAAAGAGTACCAGGCCTATAAAACTCAATACCAGCATTTCTAAAAAAGTCTGCACACCGTGCACCAGCGTAAAACCAAAGAACAGGTATCCCACACCAATAATAACAACAGCGGTTATCATCTGGAAGATTACCCTGCTAAGGCTCTCACCCAAAATGATAAATGTGCGGCTGATTGGTGTTGCAAAAAAACGTTTCAGTACCAAAGTGCTCCGCAGGTTGAAGAACATGAACGCAACACCAAACACACCGGAGCTCAACAGGGAGAAGCCCAACTGTCCAGGCAAAATAAAGTCGATCGTTTTATACTGCCTTATCTCGGTTACATCCTTTTTATAATCAAAATCAAAACGGGCATATACCGGCCGGTTGCTGTACTGGCTGTCGCTCACCTGGCTGATGGTTGTTTCTAATAAAGATTTTAACTGAGGCCATTTGTCGTTGCTGGAAGTAGTGCTTTTCATTTCCAGTTGGTATGGTGCTCCACCTGCGCTGTGTTTGCGGATGCTGATGGTACCGGCAATACGTCCTTTTTGTAAGTCAAGCTTTCGGTCTTCCTCGGAATCATATTGTCTAAAGATTAAGGTAGGCGTTTTTACCAGCGCCCTGTACAAAGCATTGCTGGTATCAGAGCTTTTCTCCATCACCACCACGAATGCACGCATACCGCCACTATTGCCTATAAAACCAAACACCAGAATGAATACAAAGGGAAAAACAAAACTAAATACAACCGCCGAAGGGCTTCGCATGATCGATCTCAGGCTGGCCTTGGTAATTGCCCACATGGCCACAAACTGGCTGTACTTCATAAACAAATTTTATTCAGCCGCAAAGCTATCGGTAAAAAACTAAAAAACAGTAATCAATACCGTTCGGCTTCACTCCTTTCAATGAACATTGGAATGGGGTGCATTCCAATTGTCGCAACTTTATTTGCCCCATCGGGGGCTATCTATTTGTAACAGTTTTATTTTTACAGGAACAACTAACTTGCAGCTCTTGTTGCCGGGCTTTCAGTAAGGCTCAATCAAAAAGGCTTCATCACCATGCTACAAAACACGCCGATAAAAATGAACAGGATATACTTGTTGCTGGGCAGCAATATGGGCAATAGCCGGCAACAATTAACCACAGCAATAGCACATATTAAAAAAGATATCGGCACCGTGCTGCGGCAAAGCAGGCTGTACCAGACTGCCGCCTGGGGATACCACGACCAACCGGATTTTTTGAACCAGGTGCTGGTGGTAAACAGCTCATGGGATGCTGCCACCTGCATTAAAAAATTACTGGATATCGAAAAAAAAATGGGCAGAACCCGAACGGTGAAAAACGCACCCCGTATCATCGACCTGGATATTTTGTATTTCAACAAAGACATTATACAATTGCCGCAACTGCAGGTACCCCACCCTGCTATTGCACAGCGCCGCTTTGTATTGGTACCGCTCAACGAGCTGGCGCCTGCCTTTAAACACCCTGTGCTGCAACAAACAAACCACCAGTTACTAACAAACTGCCCCGATACATTGGATGTGAAAAAAATTTAAGAAGGTTACCAATGTTTCCATTTATTTTGCAGCCTTAATGAAGTATAATTTTGTAACAATAGAAGGGAATATCGGCGCCGGCAAAACCACCCTTGCACATTTATTAAGCAAACACTACGATGCCCGGCTCATCCTGGAGGGCTTTGCAGACAACCCATTTCTCCCTAAGTTTTACGAAAACCCGGAGCAATATGCCTTTCCGCTGGAACTTTTCTTTATGGCAGAGCGTTATAAGCAACTAAAAGAACTGCTGCAAACAAAAGACATGTTTCAAACAAACACTATTTCCGACTACCTGTTTACCAAATGCCTGCTGTTTGCAAAAGTGAACCTGCCCAGCGAAGAATTCAGGCTCTACCAGAAATTATTCGACATCATCAATCCGCAGATCGTGCAGCCGGATATATTGATCTACCTGCATACCCCGGTAAACCGTTTGCAGGAAAATATAAAAAAGCGAAACCGCAAATATGAGCAGGCCATTCCAAACGACTACCTGTTTAGCCTACAGGAAACATACACTCAGTATATAAAACAACATAATATAAAAACCCTTTTCGTAGATGCCAGCAATGCCGATTTTTTGGGCAATGAAAAACACCTGAAAGTAATAACAGATGCCCTGGAAAAAGAATACGAAAACGGCCAGCACTATTTAACGCTACCGTAAAAATACTTTACTATTAAATTATAAGACTTGGCAGAACAGCCCAAAAAGAAAGACCCCTACGCTCCTTTAAGAATAAAGGAGTTCCGGTTTTTTATCGTGGGCAGGTTCATATTCATCATGGGTCTGCGTATGACCGGCACCGTAATAGGCTGGTGGATATACAAACTAACCAAAAGCCCGCTGGCACTCGGCTTTGTAGGCCTATCCGAAGTGATCCCCGCATTATCGCTGGCATTGTACGCCGGGCATTATATTGACCTGAATGAAAAAAGGAAGCTGATGCTCACAACCATCGGCCTTTATGCGATCTGCATCGGTATGCTTATTTTTTTGTCTTCTGCCTTTACTGCAAAGCACTTATCAGACTGGACCATCGCGGTGTTTATTTGCCTGGTAATTTTCTTCACCGGTGCCATCAGGGCTTTTAGCGGACCAACTTTTTCTGCCATGATCGCACAGATCGTTCCCAAACCCCTTTTACCGGCAGCGGCCGCTAACAGTTCCGCTACCTGGCTCATCGGCTCCATCACCGGCCATGCGGCCGGAGGTTTCTTAATTGCCTACCTGGGTATCCACGGCACCTTTTGGATGATCCTGACCTTCGTGGTAGCAGGCTTTTTTATCTTGCGTCAGTTATCAGTAAAACCTATCCTGCAAAAAGCCGGTGCCAAAACATGGCATAGTGTTAAGGAAGGCCTGCGCTATGTTTTTCAAACAAAAGAAATACTGGGTGCCCTCAGCCTCGATCTTTTTGCCGTGCTTTTTGGTGGAGCGGTAGCAATGGTGCCGGTGTTTGCTGCAGATATTTTAAAGATAGGGCCCGTTGGTTTTGGCTGGTTGAATGCTGCTGCTGATATCGGTTCCATCATTATGGTAACTGCACTTACCATCTGGCCCTTACAGCGCAGGCAGGGGCGCCTCCTGTTCTTTGCTGTTGCTGGTTTCGGTGTTTGTATCATCTTATTCGCCGTGTCAGAAATATTCTGGCTAAGCTTTGCAGCCCTGCTCGTAAGCGGTTGCCTGGATGGCATCAGCGTTATCATACGTAGCACCATTCTGCAATTAAAAACACCAGACGAATTAAGGGGCAGGGTAATGAGTGTAAACAGCATGTTCATCAATTCTTCTAATGAACTGGGCCAGTTCGAAAGTGGTGTAATGGCCAAACTGATGGGCGTGGTCCCCTCTGTTATCTTCGGCGGAAGCATGACGCTTGCCATCACGATCATTACCTGGTTCAAAGCACCTTCGCTCAGGAAGATGGAATATTAGTTGATCGATCGCTTCAGAATTTCACAAAACACAATTATGCACAGCCCTTTGCAATGAACATTTTAAAAGGTAAATTGTAATCACAAAAACATCCACATGCAAAGAAGAATATTCCTTAAAAATACCGGCATTACGCTGGGTGCCTTGGCCATACTCAAACAATCTGCCCTTGCGCAATTACTAACAGACCCCGCCTGGAAAATAAAAATGCTGACTGATGACATCGGCATCTTTACAGAAAAAGGAGGCACCATTGTTTTCATGCTGAGTAAAGAAGGGGTGGTAGTGGTAGACAGTCAGTTTCCTGATGCTGCAGGGCACTTGATAGATGAACTCAAAAACAGGTCAGCAAAACCTTTCAGGCTATTGGTAAATACGCACCACCATGGCGATCATACGGCAGGCAATATTGCCTTCAAAGGCCTGGTACCGCATGTACTGGCACATGCCAACTGCAAGAAGAACCTGGAGGCAGTAGCTGTAAAACAAAACAGTACCGACAAACAATTGTTCCCCGATCAGACCTATACCAATACATGGGAAGAAAAGATCGGCAACGAAAAACTAAAACTCCATTACTTTGGCGCTGGTCATACAGATGGTGACAGCCTGGTGCACTTTCAAAAAAATAATGTGGTGCATATGGGCGACCTGGTGTTTAACAGGCGGCATCCTTATGTAGATAAAACCGCAGGTGCCAACATGGCCAACTGGATACAGGTGCTTGATAAAACCATCAAAACTTTTGATAAGAAAACCATTTTCGTTTCCGGGCATTCGGGCAATGGGTACGATGTAATCCTTAATATTTCAGACATTGTAGCTTTCCAGGATTACCTGGGTAACGTTTTGCGATTTACTGAAGGAGCGCTTAAGGCAGGTCAACCTAAAGAAGATATTCTGAAAGCTTCCGAAATTCCCGGCTCTCCACAATGGAAAGGCGATGGGATACAAAGGCCGCTGTCAGCCGCTATTGAAGAACTAAGTGCTAAAATGAAATAATAACAAGATGGCAGCACAACATTTTCTCCAAAGCGCCCGGCAACAATTCTCAGCATATAAACTACTGGCAGAAAAAGCCATCGTACAACTGGATGAAAAAGATTTGTTCATATTGCCGGTCGGCGATGGCAACAGCATGGCCTTCATCATGCAACATATGGCGGGCAATATGCTCAGCCGGTGGACCGATTTCTTAACCACCGACGGTGAGAAAGAATGGCGCAAAAGAGATGAGGAATTTGAAACAATAATAACAAGTAAAGATGCATTAATGCAGCTATGGGAAATCGGATGGGCCTGCCTGTTTAATGCCATCGACGGATTACGCTCCGGCCAACTGGAAGATACTATCACTATCAGGCAGCAGCCGCAAACCGTGCTGGAAGCCATCCACCGACAGCTTACGCATTATGCTTACCACGTAGGTCAACTGGTATTTTATGCAAAACAATTAAAGGGTGAAAATTTTACCAGCCTTTCTATTCCTAAAAAACAACAAGGGTTGTAGCCTATTTCTTTTCAATCAGTTTTTCCAGCACGAAAAAAACCGCCGGGCAAAAGCTGGCATTCTCTAAAGTAATGGCCGGTCTTTTAATCAGCACATCCTCATCGGTATAAGGAAAACGGCTGCAGTCAGAAGGGCGCACATCATAAATACTGCAAAAATTATCAGCACCTAAAAAAGGACAGGGCTTGCTTGTCACCACGAAGTCGCCATCCTCATCTACTGCCAGGTATTTCTCAATAAATGCACCTTCTTTCATACCCAGGTGTTTTGATATCCGCTTAATATCCGGCCCCTTAAATCGGGGTGAATAATTCTTGCAGCAGGCAGCGCAGTCCAGGCAGTTGATATGGCTGAAAGCTTCTTCGTGCAGGTCGGGCAATTGCTTCAGCACTACTTTTTTATCGGCACGCTGCAGGTACTGCTTATGCAATTTGCTGCGCTCGCCGCTTTTCTTCTGCCAGTTTTTTAAGAGTGGGTGGCTCATGCCGCAAAGATACCTAAACTATTGCCGTTGAAACCTGCAGAAACTATCTAATATATCCCGGCTTGTTTAAGCTGATGTCCACTATCACGAGGCTGTTTTCCACAAGCCATAAACTTATCATAACAACGCCTTAAATGTAGTTTGCTTGCCGTAAATTTGCGGCAAAATAAAACGCTAAGCCGAATAAAGTGCTGAAGTACAAGTCCGCCCGGCTGAAGGCCAATCGGACGGGAGTGCGACGCCACCAATGCTGAAGTTGTTACTACGGCCGGCTACATAAAAATTATTGTATGAATCTTTTTGAGCAACAACAAGCCGAGTTTATTCAACGTCATATTGGCCCCAATGAAAGCGAAACTGCAGAAATGCTGCAATTGCTGGGAGTAGAAAGTCTTGATGAATTAATTGACAAAACAGTTCCTGCTGCTATCCGTTTAGAAGCACCGCTAAACACCGGCGCTCCGGTTAGCGAACATGAATACCTTACCCAGTTGAAGCATACCGCTTCGCTGAACAAGGTTTGCAAAAACTACATTGGCCGTGGCTATTACAATACTATTGTGCCGAGTGTTATCCTGCGCAATGTGTTTGAAAACCCAGGCTGGTACACGCAATACACACCCTACCAGGCCGAGATTGCACAGGGCCGCCTGGAAAGCCTGCTGAATTACCAGACTATGGTAAGCGATCTTACAGCGTTACCTATTGCGAATGCCAGCCTGCTGGATGAAGGTACTGCCGCAGCAGAAGCCATGGCCATGTTGTTGAACCATAAAAATAAAAACCACGACCAGCTTACTGCCCCTAAGTTTTTTGTAGATGAAAACATTTTCGAACAAACAAAAGACGTGCTGGTTACAAGGGCAAAGCCCATCAATATTGAATTAGTATTTGGCGATTATAAAACTGCACAGCTAACAGAAGAATATTTTGGTGCGCTGCTGCAATACCCCAACAGCAATGGCCTTGTTTGCGATTACAAACAATTCATAAACGATGCTCATGCAGTAAATGCTTTGGTGGTGATGGCTACCGACCTTCTGGCACTAACCCTGCTGACCCCTCCCGGCGAACTGGGTGCTGATGTAGCTATTGGCAACTCACAGCGTTTTGGTGTACCACTTGGATTCGGCGGACCGCATGCGGCATTCTTTGCCTGCAAGGATGAATTCAAAAGAAATATTCCCGGTCGCATCATCGGTGTTAGCCAGGATGCACAG
>JBBSKH010000095.1:0-13664 GCA_038256495.1 Chitinophagales bacterium | reverse complement strand
GTTGTTCATGATATCTATGAGTGTTCCAAATTTAAGAATTTACTTGTTACAAGCCCAAAAGACGATCGTGTAATAATTGACAGGTTCGTGCCTCCGTTATGATGGTTTCAATACACAATTAATTAATGTTTGCGGGCAACAGCGTTACCAACCCAATTGCCTTGAATAAACAGGCAACAAATGTTAGGAGTAGAATAAGTGATCATATGGGCGTGGCGGTCACCTTGGGTTTTTAGTAAAATGTAAATGGCCTTTGGGATAGCCTCGAACTTAATTCAAATATTTTGCTCCTTTGGCCATTAATAGTAAATAATAAAACTTTAATGAAAACAGGAAAAAAAGTAACGCTTCAACAAACTACTTCTGCTGCATTTGCTGTTCAAAAGGAATTGTTTAAAGTAGGCCTCTGGTATCGGTTGCTGTCCGCACCAACCGAAATATTCAAAACGTTCAGGGGTTGCTTATGTAAAAAAGACATTGATAAATACAAGGTCTACGTCACACTTTTGCCGCAGCAGTTAGTTCACTGCCGCCGCTTGTGCTTCGCCGCCAGCGGCCAATATTAAATGCAACGGTGCTCCTTTTTTCCGGCTTAATTGTCTCCTTCTGCTGTTATTATCATTAGCACAACAAAGCCCTCCAGCTCCTTCTCAAATCACCGTAATATCCGGGATGGCAATCGAATCTACGCTACATTTCAAAACCAATCACTTCATTTCAAAATATCCACCCATCCGCTTCCTATTCTGCGTAAGGGGAAGTATATTTAAGAAAAAGAATATTATGTCAAAATGGGGCCCCTTAGCAGAACGCTACGAAATAGAACAACCACGTAAAATGTTATCGCTGGATGGAGGAGGCATCCGCGGCGTGCTTACACTCGAAATTTTGTTGGAGCTGGAGCAGCAGTTAAAAGCGGCGCTTCAAAAAGATGATGCCTTCCGGCTGAGTGATTTCTTCGATTATATTGGTGGTACCAGCACCGGCGCTATTATAGCCGCCGGCCTTTCTATGGGCATGAGTGTGCAGGACCTGCTTAATTTTTATGAGGAGAAGGGCGAAGCCATGTTTGACAAAGCATTTCTTTTAAAGCGGGTAAAATATTTTTACAATGACGGCCCCTTGCTGAAGGAACTGAAAAATACTTTTGGTGCAGGAGACATTGATCTGAAAACCGGCATCTTCAAATCGCTGCTGCTGGTGGTAACCATGAACCGCTCTACGGATTCTCCCTGGCCCATCAGCAATAACCCTAATGCAAAGTACAACCAGGCCGATCGACTTGATTGCAACCTCAGGATACCACTTTACCAGTTGGTGCGTGCCAGCACCGCAGCACCGGCTTATTTCAGGGCAGAAACCCTGCAATGGGATCCTACAAATCCGGAAAAGACTTTTGTGTTTGTAGATGGCGGCGTAACGCCTTACAACAATCCTTCATTTTTAATGTACCGCATGGCTACACAGCAGCCTTATGGCCTTAGCTGGAAAACCGGCGAAAAAGAAATGCTGATCGTTTCTGTAGGCACGGGTTCGGCACCAAGCCCGGGCGCTTACAATAACCTCATCAATACCATAACAGAATTACCCAACAACCTGATGTATGCAATGCAGGTAGACCAGGACATCAATTGCCGCACGGTGGGCCGTTGTGTTTTTGGTGCACCCATTGATCGGGAACTGGGTGATATGATTCCGCTGGACAGTAATGATAAAATGTTATCGTTGGATAGTGATGCAGAACGCCATTTTAGTTATGTGCGTTATAATGCAGACTTGAGTGAAGCGGGCCTGGAAGCGCTGGGACTAACGGATATAGATAGCGAAGATGTGCGAAAGATGGATTCGGTAGAATTCATTCCGCAACTGAGGCGTGTAGGAAATGTGGTAGGGGAGAAGCAGGTAAATGTAAAAGAACATTTTAAAAATTTTATTTAGGCTGCGGCGTAAATGATAACAGTTAACAAATGCACAACATATTGTTCACCGGCCATATGATAGATGCTGCCGGTAGAAAGGTACCCCGCTTCGCTGCCGGATTAGAACCGAAAGTGCGGGCCGCTGTTTACCAATTGCTGGAAGCATGCATAAAAAATATTAACGGGCAAATAAAGGGGATAGCTGCGGCAGCATGCGGCGCTGATATCCTTTTCCACGAATGCTGTATAGCATTAAATATGGCATCTGAAATATTCCTTGCTCTACCGCCGGAGGATTTTAAAAAAGCATCGGTGGCATTTGCGGGCAGCGAATGGATAGCACGCTACGATCATTTGCTGCAGACCTTGCCCACACATATTTTGCAGGTAAGCGATGCGGAAGAAAGTGAGTCAGTTTGGGAACGATCTAATACCTGGATGTTGCAAAATGCATTGGCAAATGGCGGTAGCAATATGACTTTGATAGCCGTATGGGATTGCAACGCCGGCGATGGAAAAGGCGGCACACAACATATGATTGAAATAGCAAAAAGCAATAACGCTGATGTACGCCTTATTGATATAAACATGTTGTAGTCACCCGGCATAACATTCTGGCCTGCCGCATATTTTATTTTACTCACGCAACAGCAAACAATTCAGATATGAAGCCATTATGTTTTGTAATAATGCCCTTTAATACCAAGCCAGATGCAGATGGCAACCTCATCAACTTCAATGAAATTCATGAGCAGCTTATCCGCCCTGCAATTGAAGCGGCAGGCATGGAACCCATCAGGGCCGACGAAGAAACCATCAACGGCATTATTCATAAACCGATGTACGAGCGGCTGATACTATGCGATTATGCGGTGGCCGATCTGACTACTGCAAATGCCAATGTTTTTTATGAACTCGGCATCCGCCATGCGGTAAAACCCTGGTCAACGATAAATATTTATGCTGCCGGTTCTAAATTACCCTTCGATTTAAATGCGGTGCGTTGCATGCCCTACCATTACAAGAACCAACAATTAGAAAACCTTGCAGCCGATATAGCAGCACTAACCCAGCAATTGCAAAATGCAAAAAGGATGAAGGCTACCGATAGCCCTGTGTACCAGTTGGTAGATGGCATCGGTTTTCAAAACAGCGTGGCGCATCAAAAAACAGACATCTTTCGTGAGCAGGTGACTTATAATAAAAAGTTGAAAGACCTGTTGGAAAGTATTCGTAAAGAAAAGATACCCAAAGAAGAGCGGCTGCAAAAACTGGATAAGCTGCTACAGGAACAAATAAAAACAGAAGATGAAGAAGCAGGTGTGCTGATAGATGTAATGCTGAGTTACCGGTCGCTGGGAGCATATGATAAGATGATAAGCTTTATAGAAAGTTTGCCTACGCATATTAAAAATACGGTGATGGTGCAGGAGCAGTTGGGCTTTGCATTGAACCGCCAGAAGGAAAGGGATAAAGCCATAAAAGTATTGGAAGCGGTGCTGGAGGAACATGGTGCCAGCAGCGAAACCTATGGCATTTTAGGCAGGGTGTATAAAGATAAATATGATGATGCCTTGCAAGACGGTAATGAAGTTTTGGCATTGGCATTTTTAAACAAAGCCATTGAAACTTATCAAAAAGGTTTTGAAGCAGACTGGCGGGATGCCTACCCCGGTGTAAATGCCTTGACGCTGCTGGAACTGAAAGGCGAGAAGGCTTCAATTGATAAACTTGCGCCGGTAGTGGCTTATGCGGTTCAACAAAAAATTACGCAAAAAACGCCAGACTACTGGGATTATGCCACCCTGCTTGAAATTGCAGTAATAACAAATGACGAGGCCATGGCATCCGATAATTTCCTGAAGGCACTCACAACACCCATTGAAGGAGACTGGATGTTTACCACAACCATCAATAACCTTGACCTGATTGCCGCAGCAAGAAAGAAGCGGAACGAACCGGCAGGCCTTGCGGAAAAATATAAGAATGACCTGCAGCTCCAGGTGAAGTAGGTGCCAATTGTTTAACGGAAAAAATATTGAACATGTTAACATCGCAGGAATTTGCTACAAAAATATCAGCAGCACTAAAGGATCTTAATGTAAAAGCGGTCAATGCTATGGTAGCCGAACTTATAGAAGATTTAAATAGTTCTGACGAAGCTTTTGATGCAAAAGGCGCAGCGAGTACCATGTTGTTGCTGCAAAAGAAGCGGATGTTTCCATTGATGCTTCAACTGGGAGATGCGCTGCTGCAGAGTGGGCGTGGTGCCGCCAGCATACAGCATCGTTATGCACAGGCGCTGATAGATACTGGTAATTACTCCGCCGCATTGGCCATTTTGGATGACCTGCTGGCCAGTACCATCAATGCCACAGATGATAGCAAGCCTGCCTATTATGAGGCAATGGGGTTATGCGGAAGAGCGCATAAGCAATTATATGTAAATGCATTTAAGCCGGGTGTGGCGCATGCCCAATCGCATTTGCTGCAGTCCATTCGTTTTTACTTACAGGTATATACTACTGATAGAAAATTTACCTGGCATGGTATTAATGCCGTAGCACTACTGAATAGGGCAGAACGGGATAAAGTGGATATCGCTGGTTTTACTCCGCCCGGCCAACTGGCAACCGAAATACTACAAACCATACAGGAAAGGGTAAACGACAGTACTGCAGATGCATGGGATTTTGCAACGGCAGCGGAAGCCTGTGTTGCTTTGAACAGGCCCAACGAAGCCCTTGAATGGCTGAGTGGTTATGCACGCATGCCTTATTGCGATGCTTTTGAAATTGCCAGTACCCTGCGGCAACTGGAAGAAGTATGGCAGTTGAACCTTGATACTGCTTTAGGAAAATTGCTGCTGCCAATCTGCCGGGCTGAACTGTTGAAAAGGGAAGCTGGCGTAGTGCAAATGGATGCCGCTGCTATCCAGCAAATGAAAGCATCGGAACAAGCCATTACCGAGACTTACGAAGGCAGCATTGCGAAGCAGGACAGCAGAAAGGGAGCCGTAGTGCTGGAAAAAGTTTTTGGCGATGACTCTTTTAAAACTTACAAATGGTATATGCAGGGCGCAGACCGTTGCCTGGCAGTAGCACGCATAGGCAGGGATGCTTCAAAAGGTTTTGGTACTGGTTTTTTGCTCAGGGGAGAAGACATTCACGAAACGCTGGCAAGCGAGCTAGTGCTGCTTACCAATGCGCATGTGTTGAGTAATGATGCCAACGAAAAATCGCTGCGGCCGCAGGAGGCCATCGTTATTTTTGAAGCGGTGGACCGGGATGAGGAATTCAGGTTGGGTGAAATTATTTGGTCTTCGCCCAGCACGGCTTTAGATGTAAGCATTGTAAAATTTGATGCCAATGATATTGACCGCTTGAAGCAACTGATGGAAAAAGTGAAATTGTATTCCGTGTCGAAATACCTGCCGGAACTGGCGCCTGATAATCCACAGCGGGTGTATGTTATCGGTCATCCTTTTGGTGGCACCTTGCAGTTGTCTTTCCAGGATAATATGTTGCTTGATTATGAAGATCCTAAAATACATTACCGTACGCCAACAGAAGGTGGAAGTTCCGGCAGCCCTTTGTTTAACCAACAATGGGACCTGATAGGATTGCATCATGCAGGTGCGGATGAAATGCCCTGCCTGAACGGGAAACCGGGCACTTATGCCGCCAATGAGGGCATCTGGATAGAAGCCATCAAGGCAAAAATATTTAGCTGAATTACTGTTAGGTCAAACAACCATACCCTGGTTTAGGTCTACTTCCTTCATGCGGGCTCTAATAACAGCATAGGTTAGTTTAGAAAATGGATTATTACCGCTGTCCTTCAGCGCATCTATTTCACTCATACCATCAGGGGCCAAAATACCATAGCCACCAAAGTAAATAGGTTTGTTGCTGATGATGGTTTCATAATCAGCCTTGCGTGCCATTATCCAGAAACCGGGATTTAAACAACTTACCATATTAGTGGCAAGTCCACCGCCAATTTCATCTTTGGCCGACTGCGATAAACCTAGCTTTACAGGTTGGCTTTCAAACAACACTTCGGTTCCTTTATCAAATAAACTATCCAGCATACCGCTAACACAGTTCACGGCGTTTTCTGTAATACCCGGGAATCCGATCAACGAAAACAATTCTTTTGCCTTATCGGTTTTGGCAAATGAAAAAACCTTTTGCCACCATTTAGGTTCTTCATGTTTTATCACTTTTAATGAGATTTGACCAATGCCACCCGGCAGGGAAATGGGTTTATTGCCCAATGATTCTCCCGTACTTTTTTTAAAATCTTTTGAATCAGATTTCTTTCCTTTTATTTCGTTGAAGAGATCCATGCCACCATTTACGCAGTAAAATAATTTATCCAGCGAACCCATTTTCTTTTCCTGGCCAATCTGCAGTTGCAAAGTAGCTTTGGTGTCTTTATCTATGTTTTCATTGCTGCCTATTTTAAAGCCGTCAAAGTCTATCAGCATATTAATATCTGGCTTTTCGCCGCTGCCTTGTAAAACAGGATTCACCTGGCTGGTGCTCAGCACCCGGTCATCACCATCAGACAATTGAAGGAGTATAAACTGGCTGTCGCTGGCCGATTCAAGCCCTACACTTTCCAGGCCAATGATAGATTTTGTTTCCTTGCCTGATTGTTTTGCAGCTAATTGTTGTTCCCAGATGGCTTGGTTGAAATAGCTGCCGTTGTTCTCCTTTAAAGTTGCCATAAGATTTTTTTTGGTGGTTGATCTTTAAAAGATAGGCACAATAGTTTGCATCTAATAATGAACGAACCATTATTTTTCGCCGCAGGCAATTAATAAAAACGGTTAAGAGAGTTGAGGCTGATGCTGTTGCTATCAGGCATCGGAATGTTCATGAAACATGCTCTTGTATATTTCGAAATTCAGGTGATCGAAACAAACGAAATATACTTTTTCAATTTCGGGGTGATGAGTGATAAAATTGCTTACGGTGTTTATCGCAATTTCAGCAGCCTTGTAAAGCGGAAAGTGGTACACACCTGTACTGATGTTTGGGAAAGCAATGGTTTTTATATGATGTTTGGCAGCAATGGTAAGGCTGTTCTTGTAGCAGTTTGCCAGCAATTCATCTTCATGATTGTCGCCATCATGCCAAACAGGGCCTACCGTATGTATCACAAATTTTGCCGGCAGGTTGCCAGCCGTTGTAATAACAGCCTCGCCTGTTTTGCAGCCACCCTGTCGGTTGCTTATCTTTTTGCATTCTTCCAGTATGCTGCTGCCGCCTGCACGGTGTATGGCTCCATCAACACCACCACCACCCATTAAGGTAGCGTTGGCAGCATTTACAATGGCGTCTGCTTTTACTGTTGTGATATCTGCCTGGATAATTTCAATCATAACGGGGTTAATTTAAATGTTGAAAATGATGGCTGCGGACTATCAATGTACAATTTTATTTTCAAAAATCCTCGGCAAAAAAGCTGCTTAGCCAGGAGCCTGAAGCAACCTGTTGGTACACAATGCTATTTTAATTACCTTGATTCACATATAGTAAAACAACTGGTATGAAAAGAAAGGAATTTTTGAAAGCAGCCGGCCTTGGCGCTGCTGCCCTCAGTTTTAAAACAGAGGCTACATTAGCGGGACGTACAAAAGAGGTCAATGTAAAAATTGCCATCATTGGCGTAGGACTTCGTGGCCAGGATCACCTGGATCTTTTACTGAGAAGAACGGATGTGGAAGTGGTAGCTATTTGTGATATCAATGACCGGATGCTGGGTATGGCAAAAGAACTGATTAGTAAATCAGGAAAAAAAATGCCGGCGGTTTTTACCGGCGATGATTATTCCTGGAAAAAAATGTTGGAGCTAAAAGGGCTGGATGCCATCATTATTGCCACGCCCTGGGAATGGCATAAACCGATGCTGATTGGTGCTTTGCAGGCCGGTGTAAAATATGTAGGTACAGAAGTGGTGCTGGGTATTACGCTGCAGGATCATTGGGATGTGGTAAAAGCTGCAGAACAAAACAAGGCACATGTAATGATGCTGGAAAATGTTTGTTACCGCAGGGATGTAATGGCCGTGCTGAATATGGTTCGCAAAGGATTGTTCGGAGAACTGGTACACTTGCAGGGCGGCTACCAGCACGACCTGCGGGAAGTGAAATTTAACGACGGGGTGCAGCCCTATGGTGGCGGTTGCGAATTTGGGGATGCGGGATTTTCTGAAGCGCATTGGCGCACCATGCATTCGGTGCATCGCAACGGCGACCTGTATCCCACGCATGGTATTGGCCCCATTGCACAATACATCAACATTAACAGGGGGAACAGGTTTGTAAATCTTTGTTCCTTTTCCAGCAAGGCAAGGGGGTTGCACAATTACATTGTAGATACCTGCGGCGAAAAAAGTAAAAATGCATCCGTAAAATTTAAATTAGGAGATGTGGTGACCACTTCGCTTACCTGTGCAAACGGCGAAACTATTTTATTGCAACATGATACCAGCCTGCCGCGGCCTTATTCGCTTGGCTTTAGGGTGCAGGGTACACATGGTATCTGGATGGATGTGAACAGGGGTATTTATATTGAGGGTAAATCGGCGAAGCCACACCAATGGGATGATGCAAAAAAATGGCTCGATGAGCATGATCATCCGCTCTGGAAAAAATACGGGCAGGACGCACAGGGAGCAGGTCATGGTGGTATGGACTTTTTTGTAGTGCATGCATTTATTGAAGCTGCCAAACGCAGGTTACCCACACCCATGGATGTGTATGATGCCGCAGCATGGAGCGCCATTACACCGCTGAGCGAACAATCGATTGAACTCGGTAATGAAACAGTTGACTTCCCCGATTTTACCGGCGGACAATGGATGTACCGCAAACCGGTGTTTGCTTTAAATGATGATTTTTAAACTGCCATGAAAAAGAAAATCTTATTGGCTTATGGGTTGCATCACGAACCGGTTACCCTGCTGCCGCTGGGCGAGGGGTTGATTAACCATACATGGGATTTGCGTTGCGGCTACCAGCATTTCGTATTGCAAAAAATAAATGAAGCAGTTTTCACAGACCCGGCGGCCCTTGCAAATAATATCAAAGCTATTGGGCGGTGGCTTGCTGCTAATCAGTCCCATTATTTTTTTGTTCAACCCAAATTAACCGTTACCGGTGAAGCGCAATTTTACCTGCCTGGCGATGGTTACTACCGGCTATGGCCATACGTGGAAGGTTCCCATAGCAAAACATCGCTGGATGATGCCGCACAAGCTTACGAGGCAGCCCGGCAGTTTGGAAAGTTTACCCGCATGCTGCATGATTTTGATGCGACCCAGTTACGTACTACTATACCCGATTTTCACAACCTCCCGTTACGATACGCACAGTTCCTGCACGCCGTAGTACATGGTAATGCAGCCCGCATTGAAGCTGCTGCGGAAATTACCGAACAATTAAAAAACGAATCAGTAATAGTTGACATTTTTCAAATAATTACAAAAGACCCTGCATTTAAAATTCGGGTAACACACCACGATACCAAGATCAGCAATGTATTGTTCGGTGAAAATGATAAAGGCATTTGCGTTATCGACCTTGATACGGTGATGCCGGGCTACTTTATGAGCGACCTGGGCGATATGATCCGTACCTATGTTGCTGCGGCAACGGAGGAAGAAGGAGATACCAGTAAGATAGTAGTAAGGAAGGAATATTACCATGCCCTGGTAAAAGGTTACCTGGACGAAATGGGCGAGCTATTGACGCCGGAAGAAAAGCAGCATATTTTCTATTCGGGCCAGATGATGACCTATATGCAGGCATTGCGTTTTATAACCGATTACTTAAACAATGATGTGTATTACGGTGCAAGGTACGAGGGGCACAACCTGGTGAGAGCTGTTAGCCAGCTAACCTTGCTAAAGCAGTTGCAGGAAAACAAGGCTGCACTAAGTTTTGTTGTTTGAAAAAGTGAACACTACCTGATGGGCGGAGATGCATCTAACCGCACCGTAACAGCACCTTCTTTCGCTTTTGATATGGATTCATACCCGCCATAATAGCCAC
The DNA here is from genome assembly GCA_038256495.1 of Chitinophagales bacterium. Lineage (GTDB taxonomy): Bacteria > Bacteroidota > Bacteroidia > Chitinophagales > Chitinophagaceae > Ferruginibacter. The sequence continues at coordinate 3,680 of JBBSKH010000095.1, read as the reverse complement.
AAATCTTTACAAAATATTCACCGGGGCCAACATTCTCAAAAACAAATTTTCCGTTAGCGTACCGGGCGGTCTTTAATCCATCCGCTTTACCAATGTCTGATTCGTTGCAATACACTTCATACAATTTTGCCTTGCGGATAATTTTTTTATTTGTCCCTGTTTTATAAGGGATCAAAAAGACAGTTGTGTTTTTCGCTGGCTTATCAAGACCTGCCTGGGGCAGGCTATAGTAAAGATCCAATTGAAGAGCGTTAGTGGTATCTACCGGGCCTTCGTTTATTACTTGTAAAGGATAAGGCCTGTATTTATTCAACAGGTCATTGGTGGCATTATAGTTTTTCTGCAGAGCAGCATATTTGTTTTTTAACCGGTAGAATTCATCAAGCAAACTATCATGTCTATATTTTGAATCATCAAGCCTGCTTTGGATAGCCTGCACAGATGAAATGACATTGGATGTGCCAAGAAAACGGGAGATCTCGTTCAGCCTGTCTTCCTGTTCCTGCCCTTTAATTTGCAATGCCTTGTAAGCCTGGTTTGCACGTACCAACATAACATTCAGGCTGTCTGTTTCGGCCATCAATGCCAGGTAGGCTGAATCAGTTAATATGGAAGGGTTATCAACGGCTTGTTTATTCAGGTCTTTTAATTTTTTCTCGTTATCCTTTAATTGCTGCCTGGTATTTTCAAGGCGGAGTGAATCACTTAGAAACTGGTCATGTAATAACTTATTTTCATTTTCAAGTTTTGCTTTTTCTTTTTTTGCTTCACTTACCGTACTTGTGTAAGTGAAAGCCGCAGCCCCTGCCAGCAGCAACAACAGGAAAGCTGCAATGGCAAGTGCCCTATGTTTTATTTTTTCCTGCCCCTGTTTTTTTCTTCTTTTTTCCCGGTCAGTTTTTATCAGCGGGGTAAGTACATCATGCGTAAGCTCTACATTCTTGTCGTCTTCCCGTACAAAGTAGCGTTCCATTAAAACATTCAGACCGGGCCGTACCGGTTCATCCAGGGGACCCATAGTGTACCTGTTACGGTATCCCTCGCTGGTAATGAGTTTTTCTTCCAGGAATACTTTTACCGGGTTAGGGCTCTTATTATTGTCTGCTGAATAACCGGGCATCATCAATGCTGCAGCTGCTACTGCCTCATTGTAGATAGAACGTAGGATGGTTTCTTTGGGATAATCTGCAAGAAATTTTGATGATACCGTATCAACCCCTTTGGCTATTCTTTCTTTATCAATATAGGCGCATACCTGGCTTAACAGCGAAGGTTCAATTACCATCAGGTCGTAATTATTTTGCTCCGCATCTTTGGTGAGATAACTTACAATTAACCTTGCTTCTGAACCAGCTATTTTATTACCCCATGTTTTTGTGATCACATCCATGGCCTGGTGCCCGTTCATGGGCATTAAGCGGAAACGGGATGTTTTAATGGAAGGAATGATCTTACTGATGCTTTCAAACTCGGGCAGGTATTCTTCCCGGAAGGCGAATACAATCTTTACTTTTTGCTTTTTATAATTGTAACCCACTTCGTTTTCAAGGTCTAGAAAATGTTCCCGCAGCGATTGTGGTATGGAATTTTCCGCAAGGTTGGACAGCACTTCCCAGAACTCCTTCATGTCTTCTTCACCAAGGTTGGGATTCTTACCGGCAAGGGTAAAAATTTCTTCAAACTGGTCGAAGATCAAAATAGGCGTGATAGATTTCCAAAGCGGTTCTTTATGAAAATATTCCCATAGTGTTTCTTTGCCGGGATAACTTTTTACTTTAAAACCATATTTGTCGATCTCTGTTTTTAAAACGTTTTTTATCTGCTCTATCAATCCAGGGCTGTCCTCATTAAAATTAAGCCTGATGCGGAAAGGCAGGCAATAGTTTTTGTGCAGGCGGGGAAACACCCCGGCATTTAATAAAGAGGTTTTTCCGGTTCCTGATTTTCCGAAAACAATGGTGAGTGTATTGGAGTGGATGAGCGCTGTTAACTTTTCTATTTCGGCATCCCTGCCATAAAAAATACTTGCCTGTTCCTCCGTATAGGATTGTAGCCCCATGAAGGCAGTAGCTGTTGTTGGAATATTGCTGGTTGATGCCATAATAGTTAGGTTGCCCTGGTAAGGGTTGCTTTCATCTTTGTCAAAAATTCATTATCAGGATTACCGCCCGCTATCTTGATCCGGTTAATATCACCATCAAAAAATTCGGAGATGCTGTCGCTGTTGGCATCGCTGTTATCTACTACTACCGGTATAAGATAGTTGCCGCTGTTTTTGGTACTGTTGCGGTACACCCATTCTGTTTGTCCCTGTGCCCATTCCTTATGCACATAGCCATCCTTGTGTTGCAGGCTGTTCTCAGAAATGATGGGTAAAAAGAAATCGGCTTTGCGGATGCTTACCACAATTTTCTCAAGCCAGTTATCGCCTGGTTCCAGTTCACGGTTATCGTACCAACAGTTTACACCGCCCATACCTTCTAATGCCTGCTTCAGGTTTTCTACAATCGTTGTATCGGCACGGGTATAGCTTAAAAAAATGTTCTTCTTTTTTTCTTCTTCCGGGTTTTTCTGTTGCCATTGCCGGCTCAGTTCTTCCACAAAATCGGCAGTATTGCCTTCATAGGTTATTACGTCGTAGTTCTTTAATTTATCACTTAGTTTTTCCCGGTAAGCCGTGTTATCATTAACTACAATGATGGTGCGGTTATCGCCCCATTCGTGCATGGGTTCGTTGCTAAGCAGCCGGAGGGTGAAATGCATCATCCAGTCGGGAAAGGCGCAGCCGAGAAAGAGCAGGTTGCGGTTTTTAAGTGCATTACCAATATTGATAGCGGCGGCCATTTTCTCCTTAAAGTTTCCGGCATACTCCAGCATATCTTCCTGGCCAAGGGCGGGGTCTACCGTCTTTTGCAGCGATCCGAAAACATTGAAGACAAAGGGCCCGGTTAACTTGTCCAGGTTGGTACTGTCAGTAAACGGTTCGTTCAGCGAAAAATTAACGGAGGATACTTCCTGTTGCCTGGAATGGTGCAGCAATTTTTCCAGCACGGAATTATACACGCTGGTATTCACAAAATAGTTCAGGTCTTTTATCTGCAGGAATTCGGAGATGAGCGGAAAATCGAATGCGATCTCTTCCTCTATCGAGATCAAGGTACTTTTAATCTCTCTGGGTTTGCGGCCTTTTTCGTAGCCGAGGAAATCAACCGCATCAGACAGGCTCATGGCCGTGGCATCACTAACACCACTTTGTTGCAGCAGTTGTTGAGAGAGGTAGCTTTCTATGGACTGTAATTCCCCGTCCTGGCGGAACTTGTACATTTCTTTCCCAATTACCGGGGTTAATTTACCATTGGCGATGAAACGAATTAATTCATCCCAGTCGCTTTGTTTCGAGATAACTCTGTTCATAAGTACTACCATTTAGTGGTAGTGGTTTGAGAGGCAGTTTCTGATAAGAAAGGATTTTAACTAGTTCGGTCTCCTGAAATTACAGAAATATTATTAGGAATCAATCATATTCTTTAATCTTTCTACTGCCCTCATTGCAGCCTGTGCCGTGGGTTGTGTCTCCACAAACCACTTGCTGCTGCGACATTTTGAAATGCACCCTTTAATTTTTCTGCTGCCCCCTGTGCCGTGGTTTGTGTCTCCACAAACCACTTGCTGGAACAGCC
>JBBSKH010000094.1:0-14413 GCA_038256495.1 Chitinophagales bacterium | reverse complement strand
TCTTCTACCAATGAAATAATGGGGAGCCCCAATTTACTATGGTAAAAATTACGGGTCTGCTTCAAATCCTTAACGTAGATGCAGGTTTCTTTTATGGAGGCGATCTTGATCATGTTAGTTTGTTTTAGTGAATACCGTCGTTATAAAGTACAGAAAAAATATTGCATAAACCATTTGTGGCAGCAGCTTCCAGCAAATTAATTTTGTACATGTAGCGGCTGCGTTTAATTGTGTAAATTTATAACATGAGAAAATTATTTTGCAGCTTCTTTATTTCTTTAGCTTTTATTGCCGTAGGCCGGGCGCAGGTAAAACCTATTGGCGATAGTAATGCTATTGTACTTCTCAACCAGCAAATTGATAACTACGTGGTGCAGGCCAATGTAAAAGCGCTGCAAGATTTATATGCAGATGATTTTGTCTTCAGCCACGGCTCCGGCAGGGTAGAAGGAAAAAAAGGCTGGTTTACATCAGTAGCTAAAGGCGGATTCCTGCTGCGGCAACATGATTCGGTTACGGTTGAAATGCATCCCGGAACTGCCATTGTACGGGGAAAATTAATGGTGCAAAAAAAGAATGCAGCAGGCATCAGCCGCTACCAGTTAAAATATGTTCGGGTATATGCACAGCGAAACAGGCAATGGAAGTTGATTTCCCACATAACATTTTGGGAATACCATGAGCCTGGTAACGGGTGACGATATAAACGTTTGTAATAGATTTCCTTTCAATGATAAATTACGATGGTGAAAAGTTGAGAAGTCTTTAAATTTGCCTTTAATGAAAACCTGGTTCCTCTTTTTATTACTTTCTATCACCGTGGCGGCAACGTTTTACCCTTGCTGTGAGTACGATTCATGCGATGAACAGGAATTAGCCGGCTGTAGTGATGAAAAGAAGCCCGAAACTCCCGGGCATTGTTCTCCATTATTTGCCTGTGCAGGCTGTGCAGCGGGTGTTACTTTGCAAACATCTTTTCAGTTTTCTCATCCGTTGCCGGTAAGCGCTATGCCTGCAGCAACAATAGATGAGTCGCTACTTTTTACTTACCATATCGATTTCTGGCAGCCTCCCCGGTTAGCCTGATCATTTTAATTATTGGAGGGTTTGGTAAGCAAACCCGTGAATCGTTATAGTCTACATTAAATATTTTTAAGTAAAAATGCGAGTATATATATCATTATTATTGCTTTGCGGCAGCATGCTTTGCCGTGCGCAACAGTCCGTTACTATCGAAGTAAAGAATGCCGAAAATGAACGCCCCGTTTCTGCCACCGTACTTGTAAAAGGAAAAGGAGAAAGCAGCATTACCGTCAGCAATGGCCGGGCTTCAATTTATTTTCCTGCCAATGGCAACTATACGTTAATGGTTACTGCCATTGGGTTCCAGCAGGTGGAAAAAATTATCAGCATCCCTTATCAGTTACCGGTTTTTGAAATACAATTGCAGCACGAGGAAGAAGAGATGGAAGAAATTATAGTGCAATCAACCAGAACCGGCAGAACTATTGCCAACGTACCCACCAGGGTAGAAGTGATAGACTTTGAAGAAATTGACGAGAAGAATAATATGCGGCCGGCCAATGTGGCGATGTTGTTGCACGAAAGCACCGGCATACAGGTGCAGCAAACTTCGGCAACATCAGGCAATGCAAGCATACGCATACAGGGTCTGGATGGCAGGTATACCCAGTTGCTGAAAGATGGCTTTGCCAATTTCGGAAATTTTTCTAGTGGCCTTAGTGTGCTGGAAATTCCGCCGCTTGACCTAAAACAGGTGGAGATCATTAAAGGACCGGCCTCCACTTTATACGGCGGTGGCGCCATTGCAGGCGTTATCAACTTTATTTCTAAAACGCCAGGTGCCGATCCTGAATACAGCTTGCTGATTAACCAGTCTAATATTGGGCAACGAAACATTGGCGGTTTTGCTTCTGGCCGAAACAAGAAAGCGGGCTTTACCATGCTGGCGCTTTACAATACTTCTAAAGCCTATGATGTAGATGAAGATGGTTTTTCTGAAGTACCGCTTTCTGATGATATAACATTTAACCCAAAGTTATTTTTATACCCAAATGAATCTACAACCATCAGCTTTGGCCATAGTGCCAGCTTTGCAGAACGAACAGGAGGTGATATGGTAGTGCTGAATGATAAAGCAGATTCCGCACACCAATATTTTGAGAAGAATGAAACCAGCAGGAACATCAGCACTTTTGAGCTTGATAAAGCTTTGGGCGCTGGCAAGAAATTAGTTGTGAAGCAATCACTTAGTTTTTTCGATCGTTCCATTCGCCTGTCGGACCTTAGTTTTTCTGGTGATGACCTGAGTGCATTCAGTGATCTCTCTTATGTAAGCAATGCAGATCAGCATTCCTGGGTTTTTGGTGCTAACTACATCTACAATCGCTTTAATGAGCAGTTGAGCAGTAGTGCAGACAGGGATAATGTTTCCCGTACCATCGGTGCCTATGGCCAGCATACCTGGGATGCTTCTGATAATATAAAGCTGGAATCGGGACTGCGGCTTGACAGGATGCATAATGAAAACAGCAGCTATAAAAATACCGAATGGTTTTTGCTGCCCAGGGTTTCCCTGCTCGTTAAATACAGCCCCAAATGGAGCAGCAGGTTTGGTGGTGGGTTGGGTTATAAGGCACCAACTTTATTTACAGAAGAAACAGAATCCATTCAATATCGCCGGGTAAAGCAGTTAAATAATGTTACATCAGAAAGAAGTTATGGCAGCACGGTTGATGTAAATTTCAAAACAGCAATTGCGGAAGATTGTGAAGTAAGTTTTAACCAGTTGTTTTTTTATACCCGCATTAACAACCCGCTGGTGCTGCAGAAAAATTCCTCGAATGAGTTTGTTTTCAGCAATGCGGCGGGCCATGTGCGTAGCACGGGGTTTGAAACAAATGCCCGGTTAGTGTACAAGGAAAATTTTAAACTTTTTGCAGGATATACTTATACCAATGCCGTGGCAACCTATCGTGCAGGTAACCAGTTTTTGCCATTGGTGCCAAGGCATAAATTAAACAGCGCATTGATATACGAAAAAGAGGGTGTTATTAAATTAGGACTGGAAGGTTATTTCACCGGGCGCCAGTTCCTGTCTGATGGCACAGTTACACCGGCATACAAAGAACTGGGTTTTATGGCAGAGAAACTTTTTAAACATTTCTCCCTTTTTATCAACTTCGAAAATTTTACTGATACCAGGCAAAGCAGGTACAAGCCGGTTGTAAGCGGCGACCGATTAAACCCCCGCTTTGACGAAATATGGAATCATACGGAAGGTTTTGTGTGGAATGGCGGTATTAAATTAAAATGGTGATGAAGACTGGCAACAACCTTTTGAAGCGCCTGTTTGTTTGCATTAAAATCAACATATGCAACACGTCAGCAGCAATACCATACAAGACTGGGAACGATTTTACCGGGCCAATTTTATTAACTGCTTATCTGGTTTTAAACCGGTTAGTTTAATAGGAACTGTTAATAAAGAAGGCGTTACTAACCTTGGGGTTTTTAGCAATATCGTGCATATAGGAGCAGATCCGGCGTTGGTGGGTTTCATCAACCGGCCTGTGAAGGCGGCACCGCATACGATTGCGAACATAGAAAGCAGCGGCAATTATACCATCAATCATATTCATGCTGAGTTAGTAGAAAAGGCGCACCAGGCAAGTGCAAAGTATCCCGAAGATATAAGTGAGTTTGAAGCGCTTCAGTTAACACCAGAATACCTGGCAGATTTTACGGCACCTTTTGTAAAAGAAAGCAGGATAAAATATGCATTGTCCTTACAGGAGATTATTCCTATAAAACTAAATGGCAGTTTTTTAGTGATCGGCAAAATTGAGCATGCGTTTTTAGACCCTGAGTATATCAACGACGATGGGTTTGTTGATCTGTCGCTGGCAGGTTCCTTGTGCAGCGGAGGAATTGATGCCTACTACAGTACAATACCCCTGGCAAGGTTTAGTTACGCAAAAACAGGCGTGGCTCCAGCCAGCACCTGGTGAAAAGATTAATCAACGGAAATAGTTTCGCATGCTAAAATTCATCTTCTTCTTCTTCTTCCTCCTCAAATAGCGACTCGTATTCGTCTGCTTCCTCTTCTGTTAATTCATCAATAATCTGGTGTATTGATGTTTTTTTTTCTTGCCAGAAAGTGAATTCTTCTTCACCATTGTCAGAAAGGAGTAGCACACAGGTGCCCGTTTCCATCAGGGGCTTTACCAGCATAATATCATCACCGGCTTCTTTTTTTACCAGGTAGTAGGTTCCCGTTTCCAGTTCAGCATAAGTTACCATAATGTAAGTTTTTAGTAAAGCTAATCAACCAGTATCACAATAGTATTAACACAATGTGAATTTATTCAACAATAATAATTAGCAACCTCCCTGCCAAGAATACTAAGGTTTGTTTGCATTTATTTTTTCTACATTTTGGAATGCTGTTTGCATATATTAACAAGCCTTTGTTAAGTTTATATACGGCAATTACTTTGGTTTGCAAGTAGTTGTGTTAGAGATATTGCCCGCAATCTTTATTAAATAAAGCAGTATTTAATATGAAAGATAATTTACAAAATCAACAAGTAGTTGCTGCAAAAGGGGAGGGCAGTGGCCTCAATGCCCCGAAGTTGATTGCGCCCCCCGATAACATGAAGGCGTTGGAAACCCGTTTGCAGCAACAGGCAGTAGTAACATCGCTGGGTTTAATTGCTTTGGCTGATGGCGACTTGCAACAATTAATGGATAAGGCAGTATTGCAATTAAAAGAGGTATTAGAAGTTGAATACACTAAAATTTTGGAACTGTTGCCAGGTGGAGAACATATGGTACTGAAGGCGGGGCTGGGATGGCAAGAACATATAAAATTGCATGAGTCGCAGGTTGACACGGGTGCAGATTCGCAGGCGGGTTTTACGCTTGCCTGCAAGCAACCCGTTATTGTTAAAGATCTAAATACGGAAACTCGTTTTAATGGTCCTGCTTTGTTAAGGCAGCATCTTGTTATAAGCGGCATGAGTTGCATTATTTGGGGTAGAAATAGTGAGCCATACGGGGTTTTGGGAATCCATTCTATTTATGAACGGAATTTCAGTAATGATGATATTATTTTTTTACAGGCTGTAGCAAACGTCGTAGCAGCGGCCATACAGCGCAAGGAAGTTGAGCTTTCTCTTCAGCAGGCAAATGATAAACTTAACCTGGCCCTCTCAAGTGCCCAAATGGGCATTTTTGTAATTGATGCTTCGTTAGATAAGGCCACCTGGGATAATCAAGCCGCAGCTCTTCTGGGAATTTCAAATAGTGAAGGGTCCTATAACCAATTCCTGGATATTGTTTTTGAAGCCGACAGGCAGATGGTGCAGGATGTAATATTCAGTACACTCCATAGCGGGCAGGATTACCTGGTAGAGTTTCGGGTAGGAGGCGTAAATAATACATTTAAGTGGATCTTACTGAAGGGCAAAGCTACCCATGATGCGCAAGGGCTACAGGGGCGCTTAACGGGTGTCGTATCTGATATCACCGGCAGGAAGAATGCTGAGGAAGCATTGGTGAAAAGTGAGGGGAAATTCAGAACATTGGCTGATAATATACCCAACCTTTGCTGGATGGCAGATGCATCCGGGGATATCTACTGGTATAATTCCCGCTGGTACGATTACACGGGCACCAATGAAAAGGAAATGAAAAACTTGGGTTGGCAAAAAGTGCATGATCCTGCTATGCTGCAGCAGGTAGTAGAAAAATGGAAGCATGCCATACAAACCAATACTGCTGTAGAAATGGTATTCCCCATAAGAGGTGCCGATGGCGTTTTCAGGCCCTTTTTAACAAGGGTAGTTCCTGTAAAAGATAGCAATGGTAAAGTGCTGCACTGGTTTGGCACCAACACCGATATTACCGAGCGGGAGAATCTTGCCCGGCAAAAAGATGAATTTCTAAGTATTGCCAGCCACGAGCTGAAAACACCGGTAACCAGCATAAAAGGGTTCATTCAGTTAATCGACAGGATGTACAAACAGGGATGCCCACCGGAATCCATGGGGAATTTGTTGCACAAAGCCGAGTCACAGGTTAACAAGCTGGCATCGTTAATAAATGAATTGTTGGACGTTTCTAAAATACAGGATGGTAAACTGGAATACAATTTTGATTCTTTTCTTGTAAAACCTTTCCTGGAAGAATGCATTGCCCACGTAGAGCATCTTTCACCCAAAAACCGCATTGCCATGCAGGGTGCACTCAGCATTTCGTTGTATGGAGACAGGCTGCGGTTAGAGCAGGTAGTATGCAACTTGCTCACCAACGCCATAAAGTATTCACCAGATGACACCCCGGTTACAATTGATGTGGTTGCAAGTGGCAAGGATGTTGTAATAACGGTTCAAGACAAAGGCATTGGAATACCAGAAGAGATGTTCAGCAAAATCTTCGATCGCTTTTACAGGATCGAAGCTTCATCGAGGCAATACCAGGGAGTTGGACTTGGTTTATATATTTGTGCCGAGGTTGTAAAACGTCACAATGGTACCATTGGCCTGCGCAGTAAGAAAGCTGAGGGATCTTCTTTTTATTTTTCGCTTCCGCAACCAACGGAAGTGGATGCCAAAAGCTGATAAATTTATACATACACTTCCGGTAATTAATCTATAATTGAATGGCAAAGAAAGTCCTCATCTTTGATGATGAAGCTGATATTTTAGAAATTTGTAAACTCGTTTTAGAGAGCAAAGGATTTGAAGTGGCTACCAGGCTCACCTGTACCAATGTACTTGCCGATGTAAAAGCATTTTCTCCCGACATTGTAATAATGGATAATTGGATACCGGATATAGGAGGTGTAGCATCTATCAGGCTCATAAAAAAAGAACCAGGAATTTCCGAAACTCCTGTAATATTATTTACAGCAAATAAGGATATACAAAAGCTCGCAGAAGAGGCGGGTGCAGATGGCTACATTGAAAAGCCATTTGATATTGCCACGCTGGAAAGAGAAGTGATAAGTAGGCTATCTTAATCGTATGCCTTTTAGTTTTACGGTTGTTTTTATCTGTTCATTACCCGTAGGCCCAACAGGCAAAAAATAGTGATCGGGTTTTTTCAACACGATGCTTTTCCCAAATCAGTTACTTCAAATTTAATAAGACCATTTTTCATCTTCGTTGTTATGGAGACTTTGGCTTTCTTTAGGAGCGTATATGACAGCATTGCTAAGCATTTTATTCACTCCCCGTGTACCTCTTCAATTGTGTGCAGCAACTGAAAAGCCAATCATACGGAAATTGTAATAAACTAAGATTCATCACTTGTTTGCCTACGGTGTACCAACAACACTTTTTTAGTCTGGAAAATATTTCAGCTAATTCTTGTAACCCCCAGCATTGGTAGCATCGCTCTTATCTACATTTCTGTTGGGGTTATTAGTTTGCACATTGTCGGATATACTGGTGTCGCCATCAGTATAATTTTCAGTCAGTTTTTTATCCTTCTCCAGGTTTTTGTCTTTCAGCTTGTGTGGAATACCAGTTCCTTCACTCTTATTAATGCCAGATGGTTTGCCTTTGTTATCGTTTGCCATTTTAATTAATTTAAATTATGATAAATTGTTTCAGCTTTAATATATTTTCTTTCGGTGCGCCCACTAAAACGCTGCCAGCTTAAAGCCTTAAAATGGTGCCGTTTTTAAACCTTGCTTCTGCCATTTGACCAGGCACAGGCTGCCAGCAATTTCCGTAGTATTGCCGGCTATCAAAATGCCTGCAACAAGTGCGGAAAAAAAGCGCCAAACTGCCGAATTAAATGCACGTTTTATTTTGGCTATGTTTGCATACTGGTGGCCGGCTTTTTGCGTTCATGAACGATTCCTGATTATTCTAAAAAACATGCTTACAATTAATCCCGGTAATGCAAAGACTGTAATAGCTGTTTTACTGCTAACCGGGTTGGTATTTTTATCCTGTACCCGTTCCTCCGCTACATTGTCGGCAGTTAAACAGCTACCTTGGTACCCATCGGGCTCTGCACTTGTATACCACAACAGTCATTTGTACCTCGTGGGTGATAATGCCACGCAGATGCTGATTATGGACAGCGCATTACGTGTAGTGGACAGCGTGAGGCTGGTAGCGGGAAATGGATTTAGTATTGAAAAATCAATTAAACCCGACCTTGAAGCCATTACGTTAATTGATGATGACCAACAGGTAAAGTTATTGATTGTGGGCTCCGGGGCAGTGGTACCGTACAGGGAACAGTGTTTTGTTGTATCCCCTAAGAATAATAATGATGTGCAGCAATTTGATGTGCATGCATTTTATGCTAAGTTGAAAACGATGGGTTTAAGATTGTTGAATATTGAAGGAGCAGCAACAGTAAAGGATCAAATTATCTTAGCCAACAGGGGTAATAAAGGAAATCCACAAAACCATCTCATTATTACTCCTTTAGATTTTTACAAAACGCCTGGTGCCTCAGGTGCCCGGCTGCTGGAAATAGAAATACCAGCCCCTGGGGGAAATTTTGCAGGCATATCAGGCTTAGAATATGCAGCGGTTAGCAGGCGGCTATTCTTAACCGTGTCAACAGAAAATACCGCAGATAATTACAATGATGGTGCCATTGGCAAGAGCTTTCTAATGATCATTAATAATTTTGATGAAAGAATGGGGGAAGCATTTTTGCGTCCCGACAGGATAATTGACCTGGGGCAGATCGATAAGAAGTTTGTTGGTCAAAAGATAGAATCAGTTGCAGTTGTATTGGAGACTGACCAGTATACAGACCTGGTATTGGCAGCAGATAATGATAAAGCAGACAGCTGGCTTTTTAAATTGAGGCTTTACCAGCAATAGAAAATATTAGCCTGGAGGAAACGCTATTTCAACTATACGGCCATTTTTTTACCAGGGCTTTAAAAAGAAAACATTGTTTTAAAGGTTTTAAATAATAGCAGAATGTTTTACATTTATTCTGAAATTTAAATTAACATCCAGCAAAACACAACCGTTATGTGCTACCTTAAAAGACGGCTCTGCAATCATTAAATAAATAAAAATGGAAAGAAAAGACTTCTTAAAATCAGGACTGATACTTGGTAGTGCATCAATCATTCCAACAACTTCAGCATTTAGTCAAAACTTAACCGATAATCCTATTGATAAACTGGTTGACAAGGATGGCAATTTTTTTCATCAACCTTTGGTTTACTCAAATAGTCATTTGGAACCGTATATGGACGAAGAAACATTGCATTTGCATTATACCTTTCACCACGGAGGTGCTGTAAAGGGTGCTAATAATGATTTGAAAATGATTAGTAAGGCGATGGCTGACAACAATCTTGAAACCATTGACTACTGGACAAAGAAATTAGCCTATCATCTATCTTCTCATATTTTACATTCCATTTTCTGGACAAATCTAAGCAACAAAAAGACTGACCCAAAAGGCGAACTTTTGAAACGTATTGATAAAGACTTTGGCAGCTATGAAAAACTCAAACTTTATTTAGCCAAGACTTCAAAAGATGTTGACGGTAACGGCTGGGGCATTTTGGGTTATCAACCATATACCGACAAACTAACCATATTGCAATGTGAAAACCATGAAAAACTTACTCAATGGGGCGTAATTCCGTTACTTGTAATTGATGTTTGGGAACATTCCTATTATTTGAAATACAAAAACAAACGGGCTGACTTTGTGGACAATCTGTTCAACATTATTAATTGGGACAATGCAGCACAAAGATTGGATACCGCTCTGAAATTAACCAGGTAATGGAAAAGCCTACATTTAAAGAGGCATTAAAATTCTGGATAAAACTTGGCTTCATAAGTTTTGGCGGGCCTGCGGGACAAATTGCCATTATGCACGAATATCTCGTTGACAAAAAGAAATGGATCAGCAACAGTAAATTTATGCACGCCTTAAATTATTGTATGATTCTGCCCGGGCCCGAAGCACAACAACTGGCAATTTACACAGGTTGGATGATGCACGGCACTTTAGGCGGGCTTGCAGCTGGTATTTTGTTTGTGCTTCCATCAATGTTCATATTGCTTGCACTTAGTGCAATATATGTTTCATTTGGAAATGTGCCTTGGATTTACGCAATGTTCAGCGGATTAAAACCTGCTGTAATTGCAATTGTGATGCTTGCGCTTATTAAAATCGGCAAGAAATCTCTTTTAAGCACATTCCATTATTTTGTTGCCTTTGCGGCTTTTATCTGCATCTTCTTTCTGAATATTCCGTTTCCGCTCATAATTATCGGAGCAATTATTATAGCAGCATTAACGAGGAAAGTTTTTCCAACTTTCTTTGCAACCAACAATAGTAAAACAGCACAAACCGAAGCGGACGAAAAAGAGTTTTATATTAACAAAAACACCGTAATTCCAAACATCGGTTTTAAACTTCTTCGTTTTTTGAAGCAAATAGGGTTAGGCATTTTGCTTTGGACAATCCCGCTTATTGGATTTTACTTTTTGACAAGCGACTTTCCCTTTTGGAAAACATTATCCGTTTTTTTTACCCAGGCAGCATTTGTAACATTTGGAGGTGCTTATGCCGTTTTACCCTATGTAGCACAAGTAAGCGTAGAAAAATTTCATTGGCTCACAAATCTACAAATGATAGATGGTCTTGCTTTGGGCGAGACAACTCCTGGTCCTTTGATTATGGTGCTTGTATTCGTAGGTTTTATGGCAGGGCATAATCATTTTGACAATTCTCTTGCAATGGGAACTATTGGACTTGTGGCAACAACATTTTATACTTTTCTTCCTTGTTTCCTTTTCATATTTATTGGAGCACCAATCATTGAACGCACACAGGAAAATAAAAAAGTAAAAGAAATTCTTGCTCTCGTAACTGCAGCAGTAGTAGGAGTGATTCTCAACCTGACAATTTATTTAGGTAAAGCAGTCATTTTTCCCACAGTAATTTCGTTTACAGAACTTGACTATATCTCTCTTGCATGGATAGTTGTTTCGTTTATTGCAATGTATCGCTTCAAAATAAATATGATAACCTGGATTGGGGTAAGTGCAGTTTTCGGACTTTTTTACTATTTAACAACTCGTAGTTAGTATGAAGTTTACTTACGTTCAATAAATTCAATTAAGATATAGTAAGCATATTGTTATCTAGCAAGATGCCGTAACATAGAAATCCCCGCCGGCAAAGGCAGGGATCTATGAAGACAATTTTACGAAGTATCAATAAAAAAATTGCTCTTTTGTTATTTTGCCATCTTTTACTTTGTACACGGCTATCTCATCCATTTTCATCCGGCCCTGTCCTTTCATAGTAACATCCATTCCCATAGCTACTGCAAAATGGTTGCCGGCAACGATGGGTTCGTTAGAGTAGCCTCCGTGCATTTCTTCTATCATTTCGCCAAACTTTTTTCCCTTTGCTTTTATAGCTTCTATGCCAGTTGCTGATTGCAAACCCGGAGCATTTTCCGATTCAATGCTGATAGCATCATCGGCGTATAATTCATCTTGTATTGCATCCCATTGACCAGTTTGTGCCAGCTCGTTAAAACGATCGGCTACCTCAGTTGTGGTCATCAACTTCTCTTCTGTACTCATTATTTATAATTTTAGTATTGTGAATGAATACCATAAAGTACAAACTAAACGACAAATGTTTTGTGAAATTTAACCGAACAAGGATAAAGCCTGCCTGAAGGTATTGCAATGGGCTTCTGTAATGGTCCTAACATCTGGACTGTAGCCACCACCCATTGAAACTGCCACGGGTATGCCCTTTTGCTGAAGCAACTGTAAAACATAATGATCCCGTTGTTTGCAGCCCTCAAGTGTAACCTTTAGTTTGCCAAACTTGTCTGTTTCTAATATATCAACACCGCTCAGGTAAAAAGCAAAATCCGGTTTTTCATTGCTGATGAGCACAGGCAGGATGTCTTTTAATTTTTGCAGATAGGTGGCTGTGTCAGTACCATCTACCAACGGAACATCAAGGTCGCTTTGCTCTTTATGAAAAGGATAATTGCTGCCGCCATGCATACTGAATGTAAAAACATTCGGGTCGTGCTGAAATATTTTTGCAGTGCCGTTCCCCTGGTGTACATCGAGGTCAATAATGAGGATTTTTTTTGCCAGTTTGCGAGCCAGCAGGTAACGGGCTGCTACTGCAAAATCATTCAACAGGCAAAAGCCTTCGCCGCGGTCGTTAAACGCATGATGCGTGCCGCCGGCAATGTTCATGGCAACGCCATATTGCATGGCATAATGGCAACATTCAATGGTGCCTTGTGTTATCATCAATTCTCTTTGGGTAAGCTCGGGCGATTGAGGGAAGCCAATTTTTCTCTGCTCTTTTTCTGACAAGGTTTGCTGCAGTAATTTTTGCACGTATGCTTCATCATGGGCAAGCAAAACTGTTTGTAGTTCTGCAGGTTCTGGACTGAAATAATTTTCCTTTGTTACGGTGCCTTCATGCAGTAATTGCCCCGGTATGAGCTCGTACTTTAACATTGGAAAACGGTGCCCCTCTGGTAACGGGTGAGCATATATTTTGTGAAAAGCAATTTTAACCATAGCTGATGGGTTGCCTGCATGTGGCATTTTTAAATTGCAGGCATGTACCATTAAAACAGGGAATCACTTATTTTGTTTGTTAGCATTTACTTTTTACGTTTTAATTTACCGGGCCCACCAAACCACTAAAACTTATTGCACTCCTGTTGGTTAATATCACATCTACATTGGCAGTGCCGTTATTAAAAAAAGTAAAGTTCATAGATTGTACTTTGTCGTAGTCCCTCGGCTTTACGACGAGATTCCATTTGCCTGTTGCATTTACTTCTTTTTCTATGCTGAAATCAGCGCTGGTAAAGTAAAGC
Organism: Chitinophagales bacterium; assembly: GCA_038256495.1. Classification (GTDB taxonomy): domain Bacteria; phylum Bacteroidota; class Bacteroidia; order Chitinophagales; family Chitinophagaceae; genus Ferruginibacter. The sequence goes on along the minus strand of JBBSKH010000094.1, from coordinate 1,509 downwards.
GGGCTACGGCCTGCAAGCATTTCTATACCAGCATATGCCCTGCCGTAATAAGGTAAGTACACATTAAACTTACCTTCTTTTAAAGTAGCAGAATAATTGCTGCCATTAACCTGCTGCGAACGGCCGTTTTGCGGAAATACCTGCGTGGGCGTAAAAGTCCAGCGGCTGCTGTCAATTGCCATTGTTACCTGTTCGATGCCGCCAGATGCCAGCATCTTCTTTGAGCAACCGTAGGCCGTAAACAGGAGTGCCATTACCAGCGTGAACAATAAAATAGTTGATTGCTTGATAGTATATTTCATAATCCTTTTTTACATATGATACCACAAGAAACCTGCCACAGGAGCTGCCGGCAATATTGTAGCCTGCCGGTTGATGGATTAGCAGGAGCGGGGAATATTTCTACTCGTCGGAAATTAATTGTGCTAAATAAGTGTAGTAATTATAAGGACGCTGGGTTAGTTTTGTACTATGCAGCAAAAGCAAAAGCCTACAGTTTATGGTAGCCTGGTAGATGACGAAACCCGTTGTAAACACTACCAGTCATCATTAGATATCATTGCATTGAAGTTTAAATGCTGCCAGGCATATTACCCTTGCTACGAATGTCACGAAGAACATGCAGGGCATGAAGCACAGCAGTGGGAAACAGATGAGCGTGATACCAAAGCAGTACTATGTGGGGTATGCGGCCACGAAATGACTATCAACCAATACATGGTATCAGAAAACATTTGTCCATCCTGCGGGGCGGCGTTTAATCCGGGTTGCAGGGTGCATTATCATCTATATTTTAGATAACAGCATTGCAGGGAATCTTGGTTATTACTAAACATTTTCGGTTTTAAATTAAAAAAAGAGTTGCAGAAAAAATCCAGCAACTCTTTTTAATAGGCTAATTTATTTGTTCAGCTAGAATAAAATGCCCAGCCTGAATTGAAGCGCATTAAAATCTTCTGAAATAGCATAGGTAACCGCAGCAGAAACAAGACCAAAAGGCGCCAGCAAAATGCCTCCTCCATAGGTAGTGTGTATTTTATCAGACGTTTCACCAGGCATCCAAACCCGGCCATTATCTACAAAAGCTAATAGCCCAGCCTTGCCATTGAAAATATAGGAGCGTACATTTTTAATATAGCGTAATTCGCTGCTGCCATACAAAGTGCTTTTGCCGCTGAATCTTTCGCGGCGGTAGCCCCGCAAATTAAAGCTTTCTCCCAGCTTGGGATATTGGTAAAACTCCGGCGTGCCGGCAATGGTGGCTCCGCCCGTTTTAAATGCAATGGAAAACCTGGATGATAGTGGTATAAAGAATTGTAAATTTCCGGCAACCGTTTGGAAAGATTTACCAGGTGAAATTAGGTTCTGTGTATGCTTTCCTTGCATTACAAAAGTGAAGCCCTTGGTGGGTAGTATAGAATCATTAACATCTGCAAACGCATAATCAAGTTGTAAACCCGCAAACTGGTCTGGTTGCAACAAATTAGGTTGACTGCCAGTAATGTTTTT
>JBBSKH010000093.1:0-14709 GCA_038256495.1 Chitinophagales bacterium | reverse complement strand
GGTTGTGGGTTGAAGGGTTGAGATGTTTAGGGGTTTAGAAGTTTAGGGGTTTAGGGGTTTAGGGGTTGAGGGGTTGAAGGGTTGAAGGGTTGAAGGGTTGAGGGGTTGAGGGTTGAAGGGTTGAGAAGTTTAGGGGTTGAGAAGTTTAGGGGTTTAGGGGTTTAGAAGTTTAGGGGTTTAGGGGTTTAGGAAGAACGTCGAAATATTTAGAAGTGTTTATGACCAATGACTATTGACCAATGCACCATACCACATAATTCGGAGTGACAATGACCCCGCCCGAACGTGCCGATCGTTACGGGTTGGCAATGACCAATGACTATTGACCAATGCACCATACCACATAATTCGGAGTGACAATGACCCCGCCCGAACATGCCGAGCGGTACGGGTTGGCAATGACCCAATGACTATTGACCAATGCACCATTCCACATAATTCGGAGTGACAATGACCCCGCCCGAACGTGCCGAGCGGTACGGGTGACCAATGCCCTATTGACCGATGCCCCAATGAATGGGAAAAGTGCAAATTGTAAATCCCGCATTCATTACCCGTTGTTACTTCAAACCCGATTGATTACATTAGCTGCACAGCGGCTACCATTAGCCCGCTTCAAACATCACTTTTATATGAAGCATCATTTTTCAACCTCCGTTAACGCCCTCAATAAAATAGTCAACCTTTTTGATGAGGAGTCAATGGTAAAAAAAACGGCTTTACTCACAGCGTTAAGCGCTATGCCTTTACCTGCAGGGAAACAAGTGCTGGCCTATCATGACCTGCTATTGTTTACCTGTGCTTACCCCGGCAGTAAAAAATTACAGAACCTGGCCGAAAAGGAATTGAAACGGATTGCAGCACATGGCAAGCAATATAAAAACACAAACAAAGCGCTTATTGAAAATGAGGGTTTACCCTTTGCAAATACTGTAACCCGTTTTTCCCCGGATTTTTTACGCTGGCTTTTAGAGCATAAAGATCTGAGGGTAGCCTTTGACTCGTTTTATAACCCATCGCTGTCACTCAATGATATTTTAAATATCACTTTACCGGCGGTATTAAAAGCAGAAACAACAGCAGGTTTACAAAATGAAGCGCTGCTGCAAGTGCTGAAAATTAAACCCAGCCAGTACGTTCCTTTCCTGCTCGGACAATTGAGGGAACTGGATGACCGCCCATTATTACAAGAACTTTTTATTGAACGTATGGACCTTTATGTAAAACTGGTTCCCAAAAACAGGCAGTTTTCACGGGCCTTTAACCGCACCACCGTTAAACAGGTCTATTATCACCATGATCTGCTGAAGAAATTTAACCAGGAAGCGTTATTTAATGAGCCGCTGAAAGCAGTAAGGATACCCGCTGTTGCAGCAAGAGAACAGTTGCATAAAGTAATTAAAAATGCCATGGCTTTAACGGTGAGAGAAATTGACCCGGCTACATTTTTAAAGGTGGATACGATGCGCCTGTATAACCTGGAGCGAGGATTGGTGCTGGCTGTTTATTCCATGATTCCGCAGCGACAGCTACCCTTAGAAACCTATTTCGGTTTCACTTTTTTAAAAAACGGGATACCCGTTTCCTATGGTGGAGTATGGACATTTGGAGCTATGGCAAAAATTGGCCTGAACATTTTTGATCCATTCAGGGGTGGCGAATCGGGTTACCTTTTGTGCCAGTTGCTGAAGGTATTTAAACAGCATTTCGGCATTCGTTATTTTGAAATAGAACCCTCGCAGTTTGGCCTTGATAACCCGGATGGAATCACAAGCGGCGCATTTTGGTTTTATTACAAATACGGATTTAAACCAGTTGATCCTGCATTAAAAGCGTTGGCCGAAAATGAACACGCTAAAATAAAGTCTACAAAAAATTACCGAAGTACCGACAAAACCCTAATGCGGTTTACAGAAAGTAATATAGGCGTTTTGCTTGGCGGAAAACGCCCGCTTAATGTAATGGACGTTACTGCCAAAATCCTATCGGTTATAAATAAATCCTGGGAAAACAATTACAGTAAAGCCAGGCAGCAGGCTATCAGCAAGTTTTGCAATACCGTAAAAATTGATCGTAATGCATTAACCGCTGCCGAAGAGAAAGTATTAGAAGAGATCGCTTTGTGGGCCTTTGCGTTGGCTGTTCGTAAACCGAATCAACTGCGGTTGATGAAACAAATGGTTTTTAAAAAAACATACGATGATTATGCTTATCAGCAACTGTTGCTTGATTTTTTCAATGCGTAAACTACCCGTCATTTTTCATGCGGAAAGTATTCCAGTCTACTCCTATCCTGAAAGTTTGATAGATACGACCAGTTTTTAATGTGCCGCCATAGTGGTTGGTTGCAGAATGGAAAATGCCGGAAGGATAAGCTACCATTCGGTTAAACCGGTACCCTATCCTGTCAATCTCCATCCATTTACTGCGGTCCTGGCTTTCCGCTTCCAGTTGATTTTTAAGATCCAGAAATTTAATTTTCAACCTGCGTGCCGCTGCCGGCGTAACCGGATCTATAAGGCCGGTTTGTTTATGCATCCACAATGATGTTCCGCAATCCAGCGGTATGCCCGGGGTTAAGTAGATCACTATGGTAATGTCACTATAAGGTTCATCAGAATGAACGCCCGGCAATTCCTTTTTTTTACCCTTTGACAAGCCCTGGTAAAAAACGCCGTTTTCTTCCAGCGGGTCTGTATCCCAACGTGTAATTTTTATGCCCAGCAATTTTTCCAGTTTGGCTTTTATTCCTTTTTCATGATACACCGTTGTACTCCTGAAACCCGTAACATGTTCAGGCTCGTAAAAATTTGCTTGCAATGCTGTTGTATATACTTCCTGCGGATGATCATAAAAATTGTCTTTTACAATAAGGAAACGGGGGTATGATAATTTATCCATTGTGTATTAATTAATCATTAGGCTGTTGCAGGGATGATGAAGATAATAACAAAAAGCTAAAGCTGCCAGCTTACTTACAGTAGTTTCTGGCAACCTACAACAGGCAGTTTTGATGATAGGGAGAGCGGCCATTTGCGCCATTGCGTGCAAAAAAAATAAAATCATACCCCAATATGATGAACATCTGTTCCTGTAATTTGATAAAACCGGAAATTTGCAGTATATAAATAAACACCATGATTCATCCCTACAATTACGTTACAGCTAAAGAAGCTTTGTCCACTATAGAAAGTAATACCCGTGTATTCGTTCACGGTAGCATGTGCACCCCTACCCACCTGCTTAATGAACTTGCCAAAGAAAAAGACCGGCTAACAAATGTAGAGCTGGTTTCTATTACCCTAAAAGGCGAAGTAGAAATTGCCAGGGCGGAATACCAGGACAATTTTCATATCAACTCCTTGTTTGTTTCGGGGCCAATAAGGGATGCTGTGGCGGAGGGACGGGCTGATTTTGTCCCGGTTTTTTTAAGCGATATACCCGATCTTTTCATGAATGAAATTCTACCGCTTGATGTTGCCATTGTACAAGTATCGCCGCCGGATAAACATGGTTATGTATCGCTCGGTGTTTCTGTTGATATAGCCCGTGCTGCCGTTGACTGTGCTAAAAAGATCATTGCCCTGGTAAACCCCCGGATGCCCCGCACCCATGGAGATGGCATGATTCATACAGACCGGTTTACTAAAATGGTATTTCATGAAGCTGAGCTGCCGGAAGAAAGTTATACCAGCAAAATTGGTGAGAACGAACTAAAGATCGGTAAATACATTGCTGACATGATAGAAGATGGCAGCACCCTGCAAATGGGCATCGGCACTATACCCGATGCCGTACTCAGCCTGTTGGGTAATCATAAAAACCTGGGTGTGCATACTGAGATGATGAGCGATGGGGTGATTGACCTGATAGAGAAAGATGTGATCAACAACCGGAAGAAAAAAATTCACCCCAACAAAAGTGTTACTTCCTTTGCCCTTGGCAGCCGCAAATTATATGATTATGTAGATGACAACCCGTCTACAGTTTTCCTGGATATTGATTATGTAAATAATCCGCAGGTTATTCAACGTAACCCCAAAGTGGTGGCCATCAACAGCGCCATTGAAGTTGATCTTACCGGGCAGGTGTGCAGCGACAGCATTGGCAGCAGGCAATACAGCGGTATCGGCGGGCAAATGGATTTTATTCGTGGCGCTGCGTTGAGCCAGGGTGGCAAACCCATTATTGCACTAACAAGCAGAACAAAACACGGACTGCCAAGGATCGTACCCTTCTTAAAGGAAAGTGCCGGTGTGGTTACTACCCGTGGGCATGTGCATTACGTTGTTACAGAATATGGCGTTGCTTACCTCTTTGGCCGTAACCTGAGACAAAGGGCAAAGCTGCTAATAGATATTGCTCATCCTGATGACCGGGAGATGCTGGAGCAATATTGTTTTGAAAGGTTCAAGGTTTTTAATTAAAATAGTCCAGGTTACGTACGTTTCCTGTAGCGATCCATTCGCTGCATTATTGGCTGACAGGGTGCTGAACAACCTGTGGGTAAGAAGCATACAGCCATCGAGCTAATGCCTCCTCCACAAAGAAAAGAATTCAGCGCATCCGATTTTGTTAACCAGTATAACCCCTGGCCAGCTTGCAAAGAACAAGTATTAACATCCCGGCGTCAGCTCTAAATACAATAACAATGTACGCTGCTGCTATCCAAATGGATTACAAGGCGGAGGTTTATAATTCAATATATTCGGCCTTTCTTGTTCATGTATCCATCCTTTCCTACTAAAGATCCAATTCTCCTGCATGTTGCAGGCAGATCTTCTGCCTTATTAAAGTAAGGCAGTACCGTTTTGTTTTGCGGGTTTACCCCTATTATCCAATTTATCTTCTGCTTAAAACCTACTTGTGCCCCGTAAATATGTTCGCTCTTTCCTCAGTATTCATAAATTAATAAACAATCACCGTTATGAAAAAAATTTACCTGTTCTTGATTTTTACTTCGATGCTAACAACGGCTAATAGCCAAACACCAGAATTGTATAAAGACATAAATAATAAACTCAACCAAAACTCAATTTCCGGCAATGCAGAATACACCACCGTAGGTACAAAAGTATTTTTTACGGCCACGGAACCTGTTACCGGAAAGGAGCTTTATATTTCGGACGGCACCCCGGCGGGTACCATGTTATTAAAAGACATACAACCGGGTGCGCCGTCTTCTTCCCCTGCAAATCTTACCGAAATGAATGGGGTTCTATATTTTACTGCTTTCGCTTCAAACTTTGGTGTTGAGTTATGGAAAAGTGATGGCACAGCAGCCGGAACGGTAATGGTAAAAGACATCAATCCCGGCATAGGGAACAGCTCTTCCCCTTTCATTCTTACCAATGTAAATGGAGTATTGTATTTTGTAGCCACTACCGGCAGTACCGGTTATGAATTGTGGAAGAGTGATGGTACTGATGCGGGCACGGTAATAGTAAAAGACATTAACCCGGGTTCTACGAGTGCAAACATTAGTGAAATTACAAATATTGGTAACACCATTTATTTTGCTGCATGGGACGGTGTTAACGGTAATGAATTATGGAAAAGCGATGGAACAGCAGCCGGAACAGTTATGGTAAAAGATATCCTGCCTGGCAGCGGAGGTTCCGGAACAAGGTATCTTACCAATCTTAACGGTGTGTTGCTTTTTTCTTCTAATGATGGTACTACCGGTAATGAACTTTGGAAAAGCGATGGCACTGAAGCAGGTACCGTGTTAGTGAAAGATATTGCTACAGGCAGCTTCGCTTCTTCACCAAACAATTTATATGTATTTGGCGGCAATCTTTATTTCTCAGCCAACGATGGCACCGGCACCTCTGGCGCAGAACTTTGGAGGTCTGACGGTAGTACAGCCGGCACAGTAATAGTCAAAGACATTAACCCTGGGTTTGCTTTTTCATCGCCGGCTAACTTTTTAACTATGGGCAGCACTTTATATTTTATTGCGACCACGGGTAATACAGGCAGGGAGTTATGGAAAACAGACGGAACTGAACCGGGAACAGTTTTGGTAAAAGATCTCACCCCAGGTACGGGCAGTTCCTCTCCTGCTGACCTGACTATTTTAAACAGCACACTTTATTTTCATACATTCAACCCGGTAAGCCTTTGGAAATCTGATGGCACTTCGGCTGGTACTGTACAAATTGCTGATGCGGTTGTGGGCGGCGGCGCCATTACCAACACCTATGCCGGGCCAACCAAAATTTTCTTCACCTACAATGGCTTTAAGGAAGGCATACCTGCTACTGCTACCGGCAACGAACCCTGGGTAAGTAACGGCACCGATGCAGGCACTGATATTTTGAAAGATATTAATACAAGAAATAACACTTCCAACCCCTTTAACTTTTGCAAGGTTGGCAACAACATTTTCTTTACGGCAAACGATGGTACTGTTGGCAATGAAGTCTGGAAAACAGATGGCACGGAGGCGGGCACCGTACTGTTGAAAGATATCAGGACCGGGCCAGGTAATTCCGATCCTGCATTTTTAACGAATGTAAATGGCACCTTGTTTTTTACAGCTTATGATGATAGCAGGGGATACGAACTGTGGAAATCGGATGGTACAGAAGCGGGTACGGTAGTGGTAAAAGATATCTTACCCGGCGCTGGAGGCTCCAACCCACTGTCGTTTAGAGAGGCAAACGGGGTATTGTATTTTTCAGCCATAAGCACCGGAGCCGGCAGGGAGATTTGGAAAAGTGATGGCACCGATGCCGGTACGGTAATGGTAAAAGACATTATGCCGGGTACCACCAATTCCAATCCCGATAAATTTATCTATGTAAATGGAACGGTATTTTTTACAGCACAAAACGGGCTAACCGGCATCAACAGGGATGAAGAATTATGGAAGACGGATGGAACGGAAGCCGGCACCATGCTGGTAAAAGATATTTATCCAGGCACAATTTCTTCTAACATAAATGGCCTCACAAATTTTAATAACAAATTGTATTTCTCGGCATCAGATAATACCAATGGGAATGAATTATGGACCAGCGATGGTACAGAAGCCGGTACGGTTATTTTTAAAGATATCATTACCGGAGCCCCTAGCAGCAATCCCCAGAATTTTAAGGTGATAGGTAATATGATGTATTTTGCCGCCACCATTGTAGGCGGTACTACCGTTTGGAAAAGCGACGGTACCGTTGCAGGTACGGTACAGGTAAAACAGACCAGCCCTTCCGGCAGCGGAATTAACCCTGCAGAATTCACATTGTCAAATGGCAGCATTTTCTTTACCGCATATACCGTTGGTACAGATAAAGAATTGTGGAAAACAGATGGTACCGAAGCAGGCACTGTGCTGGTGAAAGATATTTTGCCGGGTAATTTAAGTTCCAATCCCGAATTTTTAACCGATTTTAATGGCACTTTATATTTAAAAGCCCGTGGTGCTTTAAACAATACAGAATTATGGAAAAGTGATGGCACCGACGCCGGCACAGTAAGTTTAAACCTGAACCCCGACGGATCGAATCCTTTTGAATTAACGGTGCTGAACAATATGCTGATTTTTACAGCCAACGAATTCTATAAAGGGTTTGAAATGTGGAGAATTATTGGAGCCCCTGTGCCGCTCACCCTTTTAAACTTTACTGCCCAAAAGGCTGGCAGCAAAGTGGCATTAAACTGGCAAACAACCAATGAAATAAATACTGCTCTTTTTGAAATTGAAAGAGCCGGTAATGCTGGCTTTGTAAAGATTGGAGCCCTGCCTGCATTAAACACCGCTGGCCAACATAGATACGAAATGCATGACGGGCAGCCATTGGAGGGAACAAATTTCTACCGTTTAAAAATGATAGACATTGATGGCAGCTTTACCTACAGCCCAACTAAAAGAGTTGACTTTGCACTTACCGCACAGGTAAGGCTTGCACCCAACCCTGCCAGCAATGAAATAAAAATAAGTGAAGCAGGCGCATATAATTATTTACAGGTGATTGATGCTTCCGGCAGAATAATGCTGCAGCAAAAAATTGCCAGCAATCAGGTAGTCGTAAATATCCAGCAATTATTAAAAGGAAATTATGTGTTACTGCTTACTGGTGTTAGCGAACAACAATCTATTCAGTTTGTAAAACAGTAATGCAATTGGAAAAATACCGGGTGGTTTATATAAGTGTGCATGCTGCATGAAAACTACCCGGTATTTCTATGCCAAACTGGCCCCTGCCAAAAGCTATAACCAGTAATAGGTTTTGGTTTCGGGCTAACGCACCGACAGGTGCTTAGCTATTCTTTAGCAATTAACGTAACACCCTGCAAAGTTTCTGGCAGCTAAACTTTAATGATCTGTATAAAAAAATCGTTCTCGTCCCCTGCCCTTCCTTTCCCCTATTTTGTGGTCTTGAGACCCATTTGTTCTCCAAGTTTTTCATATGCTATATCGTTGGGTTCCCATAGTTCAATCTTGTTGCCTTCTATATCCAAAATGTGCACAAACTTTCCGTAACCCACGGCTTCAATACTATCCAGGATGGTTACACCCTCTTTCCTAAGCTGGCCTATAAGAGCTTCCAGGTGTTCTACCCTATAGTTTACCATAAAGTCTTTGGTGGAGGGATCGAAGTATTTCGTTTTTTCGTTAAAAGGGCTCCACTGGGTGAATCCCTTTTTTGTGGTATCGGCCCCCTGCCTCCATTCAAACACTGCACCATAAGGATTAATATTAAACCCGAGGTGATCACTGTACCATTCCCTCACTTTGGCCGGGTCTTTACATTTAAAAAAAATACCGCCAATGCCGGTTACTTTCTTCACAGTAGGTTCGTCAGTAGCAATACTTGTAAGAAAGCTTTTAAAGGCGAAGCCCAATGCAAATGTTACCATAAGTGTGAGGGTGATGAATATTCTTTTTTTCATACTGCAATATTTAAGGTGCAAAGATATCCGCCACGGTAAAGTAGTGATAATAGTTAATGATAGCGCCGGGTGCTGAAAAATAGTTGTTATCACTATAAAAATGTGATCTTATTATTGAAGGCAACAAGTGGCAGTGCAGACATTGCCAGAAGCCACCGGTTGGCTGTAGTTGCTAATCATTGAGTCGATTGGGGATGTCCATGCTTTCATGCAAAATCCTTACAATTTCAATTTCACGAGAGGTAAATCGGTAGAATACATAATGCGATTTTACTTTAGACGATAGATATCCCTTACGAATATGATCTAATATTTTTCCAGACTTAGGCTTCGCAGCTAAAAACGCTATTTCCTGCACTATCAATGAATAATACCTATCCGCTTGTTCGAGAGACCATGTATCAAGCGTGTAACCTCATGGCCCGCTAGCACCAAAACAACTGTTGGTAGCAGCTTTGTTAATCATATAGATATAGGATTAAGTATGCTGTCATCTATACTGCCTATTTTTTATAAAAGTCGTGAAACCAGGAATAATTATTATTTGTTTCGGTCAGTGTTAATTGGTTATTTCCGAAACTCATTTTTAATGTGTTTGGGCGAAGATTTTGAGATTTTAAAATTAAAATCTTGTCATTGCCTAAAACCTTGGTTTCAAAGGTTCCCGCTGTTTGTCCACCAATGATGCAAAAAGATGTATTTATAAAACTCAGGTCGCTATTAAATTGAATATTATATATTTTGGTAGTGTCATTTGAAAACATCTGTGTGCCATTCGAGGAATGTGAGGATTTCCAAACCCAGTTGCCTTCTATGTCTTGATTAAAATTTACCATGTCTTTAGTACAGGAACAAATAAATAATAAAGCTAAAATTGCAAAACCAAAAATAATCTGTCTCATAATATTTATTTTATAGTTAAAAGTGAAATTTTAAAATTGCCACTAACTTTTGGCATTGTTAATGGGCTTGCGTCCTCACCTTGTTGTAAGAGAAATATCTTTACCTTCTGCTCTTGCCTGGCAAACAGCAATTTGATATTCCTCTGGTAAAGTGTCAAGCGGTACGGCCAACCCATTAACCATTACAAGATCAGCAAACGGATTATTGTTGCTCATGCTTTTGGTTGAAAATTCACTGTCCCAGATGTTCAGCTTAAGTAGGTCCCTAATTTGTTTTGATTTAGCTCCTGTTGTTGTTTTATTTGTTCCAAAATAATTGTTGATTTCATCTATTGAAACATAAGGTTCAAAAGACCTGTCAAATAAAAAATTAATTGTTCCTAATGCGTGTATTACTGACGCTGCCCATATTTGTAATTGCCCTGTCGCTAAGGGTTGACTTTTTTTTCGTCCAAGTTTTTGAACAATGCGTTCGGAAAGCCCGAAATATTCATCATTTAATTTCTTTGCACAAAAATCTTTAATAAGATCAAGAATTTTTTGATGCCGTTCCTGGTTAACTTGTTTATCCATTTTTGCTGTTGTGTGAAATTATTACAGTCGACCCTACGGTTGCAACCAACTTCTATATTTCCCCATAAACTTAGTGTTTTTTTCAACGCAAAACTCATTGCCTTATCAGCGCTTGGGTTTCCCCAGTAAAAAAGATATCATACAACCCAGTACCGGGTAAATTGTGCCAAATCCATAATGCAATGTCACCTTGAGCAGGATTGCTAAATATAACCACCCACACCGTTATTTAATATTGACATATTTCACAATAGTGCAGAAAAAAAGGAGAGAATCAATTTGTAACTCCACATAATGGCTCGTTAAAGCCGAGGCCATGGCAGGAAATGATAAAGTAAGGATGGACGGTGACGTTATTGTGAAAAATTCTATAAGGCAAGCATGTTTTTCTTTTTTTTAAATTAATTTTTTTTAGCATATTTCCATTTTTTGCACCGTCCGGTTTAGTAAAAAATGCAAATATTAAGTAGTAAAATTAATTTACCGGCAGATTTTAAGTTTACAAACTATCTGAATACATCCCTGGGGCAATAAACACCAAACCTCATAAGGGCCTTGCATTAACCAATTAGGGAAGCCGATATCTCCGCAATACTTTAGTATTTCAGTTTACTAATACTTAAAATATTTATCATGAAACAAGTCATCTCCTTATTTTTTTTACTACCGCATTGCTGCATGGGTATAAATATCGATTCCATCCCTAAGAAAAAAATCCTGCATGTAACTGTAAGGGATATGGGTTTAAAAAATTCGGAGGGTTACCTGCAGCATATGGATGACAGCACCATTTATTTATCAGCCCGGCCGGTTATGTATGGGGGTGCTGCCTATGCCGAAAAAATATCCTATGCAAACATGTCTCAGCTCTACATTAAAAGAAAAGGTAGTGCTGGCAGGGGAGCATTATACGGGGCCGCTAGTGGGGCGGCATTGGGCGCTTTAATCGGGTTCATTTCCGGTAGTGACAAGGCTGTTCCACCTGAGGAAGACTTCTTCGGTCTGGGAAACATGTTTAGGTTTACCGCTGGAGAAAAGGCGTTGTTTGGTTCAGTAATGCTTGGTTCTAGTGGAGCAATAATAGGTTTAGTGGCAGGCGCCCTAGCCAAAAAGAAATTTATTATAAGGGGGAAAAGAGAAAATTTTTCCCGCATGCAAAAACATACCCTGGATAGGCTTTACGGCAACCTGCCCAACCTATAGACCGCTTATTTCATTTCTATTGTTATACCTCGCCAACAGGGATTTGCAGAAAACCGCTAAGAGCGAATAAACACACTAAAAACAAAAAAAATGAAACAAATTTCACTCGCTTTGCTGGCATTCATGCTAATGAATTCCAGCCTTATTGCACAGCAAAATGATGTATCCGGATATGTATTAAATGGCGAAGATCAGAGCCCGGTTGCCGGTGTAACCATTACCATAAAAGGTATTATGGATGCAACACAAACTGATGAGAAAGGGTTTTTTATGCTAAAAACCAACCATGCATACCCGTTAGTGATTGTGTTCACCTCTTCGGGATATATATCTAAAGAACTAACTGTTTACTCATCAAAAGCTATTCAGGTTAAGTTTGAAACCGCTGTACTTCCTATTGAAGAATTGGTGGTAGGCGCCACCAGGTTAGCAATCAAACATATTAATGTGCCGGTTACGGTGGAAAGGGTCAGCTCAAAACAAATTGTACAGGCACCAGCGAGCTCCTATTACGATATGGCCGGCAATTTAAAAGGAGTAGATCTAACCACATCCAGTCTTACATTTAAAACTATAAGTACAAGAGGCTTTAATGGTAGCGGCAGCTCCCGGGTAAACCAGCAGGTAGATGGTATGGACAACCAGGCACCCGGACTTAATTTTTTCGTAGGAAATTTCCTGGGTCTTACCGAACTGGATGTAGATAATATGGAGATACTTTCGGGAGCATCCTCTGCTCTTTATGGCCCGGGTGGTATGAATGGCACAGTTCTTATCAACAGTAAAAGCCCGTTTAAATACCCTGGGTTGAGTGTGCAGGTTAAGCAGGGTGTTATGAATATTGATAAGACCCAGCGGGATAATATTACAGGATTCCAGGATTATTCGCTACGGTGGGCAAAATCATTCAACAACAAATTTGCCTTTAAAATTGGAGGCCAGTTTATAAAAGGGACTGACTGGCTTGCACACGACAGCAGCAATTACCTGCGTACAGGAACAGTTGGTAAAGTTATCCCTGGTACCAGGCAAACTGATCCTAAATATGATGGTGTAAATGTATATGGTGATGAAGTATCTGTGGATATACGACCATTTTTGCAAGGAGCCATAGCGGCCAATCCTGCCCTTAATCCTATACTTTCCGGTTTTTTAAATGATCCGCTTGGGGTTTCCAGAACCGGTTACCACGAGAAGCACATCATAGACCCCGTAACTAAAAATATCAAGCTTTCAGGGGCCTTGCATTATAAACTTTCCCAGAAACTGGAAGCGATTTTTGCAGCCTACTGGGCCACAGGTAACTCGGTCTACACCGGTAATAACCGCTACGCTTTAAAAGATATCAAACTGGGCCAGTATAAGCTGGAACTAAAGCACAATAATTGGTTCCTGAGAAGTTTTACTACCCAGGAAAATGCAGGGCAAGCTTACAGTGCAACCACAACTCCTATTTTTATGAATGAAGCCTGGAAACGGAGTTTCGATCCATCGAATATTTCCGGGAGCTGGTACCCTCAATATACCCAGGCCTTTGTAACCCAGGCTGCTACAGTATTTCAACAAACATTCGCCGGGGCCTTAAATGCCGGGCATTCACAGCAGCAAGCTATGGCTATGGCACAAGCTGCAGTACAGGGCGGAGCACAACAATTTCATAACGGTGCCCGTGCCTTTGCTGATGAAGGTCGCCCCCAGCCAGGTACGCCGCAATTCAAACAATTGTTTGATGCCATAAGAAAAATTCCCATCCCTAAAGGAGGATTATTTGTAGAAAAATCTCAGTTATGGATGACGGAAGGGCAGTATAATCTTTCTAGTATAGTAAAAGTTGCAGAGGTTGTTGTGGGAGCTAATATTAAAAATTATATCCTGGATTCCGATGGAACCTTGTTTATAGATAAGCCGGGCGAGCCTATTAAATTTTCAGAAATTGGCGGCTATGCACAGGTAACTAAAAGATTATTCCAGGAATTATTGAGCGTTTCGGTAAGTGGTCGTTATGATAAGAACGAAGATTTTAAAGGCAGGTTTACACCCCGTGCAACAGCTCTGATAAGGGTTGCAAAAAATAACAATATCCGGCTTTCTTTCCAGCAGGCTTACCGTTTTCCTACCACGCAGCAAAAATATATAATGCTTGATGTGGGGGATTATACCATCCTGGGAGGACTGCCATGGGTATTGGATACCATGCAATCTAAAGCCAACCCGGTTGTAGATATCAGTACTGGAAAAGTTTTTGAGTATAGAGAACTGAAGCCTGAAAATATGCGTTCATTTGAAATAGGTTTTAAAGGGCAGGTAACTGAACAATTAATGATTGATGCTTACGGTTATTTTGGAAAGTACCAGGATTTCCTGGGCCGGAATGCCTTATTCCAGCCTGCTACCGGTGAAGTGTATTCGACCGTAGTGAACAGCAATACCAATGTAAAAACTCATGGCTTTGGGTTTAGTATAGATTATGCATTGCTTGCCGGGTTTAAAGTTTTTGCAAATGGCTATACCGATGTTTTGACGGATGTGCCAGAAGGATTTCAATCTTATTTTAACACGCCAAAATACAGGGCCAATGCGGGTTTTTCAAATGCCGGAGTGGGTAAAAATAAAAGAGTAGGCTTCAATATCGTTTGGCGCTGGCAGGATGCATTCCGCTGGGATGGAGAGTTAGCCAATGGAAACCTGGAGGCTTTTCATACCCTGGATGCCCAGGTAAATTACAGGCTGCCAAACATAAAATCTATGATAAAATTTGGTGCTACCAATCTTTTAAACAACTATTATAAAAATGCCTTCGCCAACCCAGAAGTAGGGGGATTGTATTATGCAAGCTTTGCATTTAACGTATTCTAACTAATACCTTAGCCTTGGTCAGCAGCAACTTGCTGTGGCCTGGGCTTTTGACGAGCCACGAATAATTCACTAACAATTATTACCCGCTTCAATAAATTTTGCAAAAAAGAATCCGGTACAATACATGGACTGAAGCCCCGCATATCTCAAATGATTTTACATCCCCAGTCTGAAGGCTGGGGCAAGGGCGAAGCTTTATTAAACTGGAATTAAATCTGATTTCCGAAGTGTCTTAATCGCTTGATCAGCTAAATCCACTAAGGAGCTAGTAAAGATTACT
>JBBSKH010000092.1:0-14803 GCA_038256495.1 Chitinophagales bacterium | reverse complement strand
GTCACTGCCGGATCAAATATTACTTCTACCGCTTCAGCATGACCGGTTTGTCCGCTACATACATCCTGGTATGTTGGGGTAGGATTATCTCCTCCTGTAAATCCAACAGCCGTTGAAAGAACACCCTCCGCTTTTTGAAAAAAATATTCAATGCCCCAAAACAACCTGCCGCAAAAATTGCACGTTCTGTTTTTACTGCTGTTATATTTTTGTTTCGTGTATAAATTTTAAGGATATGGAATTAACACAATGCCTTGTGTTTTTTGGAGTAAATCTTTCGCCTTCGAAAACGTGGCCTAAGTGTGCATCACATGTTGAGCAAACAATTTCTGTTCTGCTTCCATCAGCATCAGGCACATGTTTTACCGCTCCTTTTATTTCATCATCAAAACTGGGCCATCCGCAATGTGAATCAAACTTATCATTAGAGCGATAGAGTGGAGTATTGCATCTGCGGCATACATAAGTGCCTGATTGCTTATTGTCATTGTATTCACCGGTGCCGGGTCGCTCGGTTCCTTTATGAACGATTACTCTTTCTTCCTCGGGGGTTAAATTATTGTAGTTCATTTTTAAATTTTTGACTCTGCAAAGCATGCGCTTATCCAGATGAGAACAATTGTATTTATACAGCTTAAATTTTAGAAATGACAAAGTCATTCCGTATTTAATTTCGTATAGTTATGCCCGGTATTTTGAGAAGCTTCTAACGCTTCGCCTGCGGTATATATAGCTGTGCCCAACAACAAAAGATCTTTGGCTATAAACTGACCAGGCATTGGTGAAAGATAAGGAAAACCATATTCGGGCTGCCACACACCCGGCGTTGTTAACAAAAAACTTAAGGTGACCAGAGCCATAAAAATAACGCCGATACTACCAATAGCCGACAGCTTTGGAGAGAACTGCCTGGTGGCGATTAATATTGCCAAAATAATTTCAATTACAGCCAGGACTTTAGCAAAAACTTGCACACTCATTACATCGTAAACCCATGATAAGATGGGGCTATTTTCAACCAATGGCTTAATGCCTTCTGCTTCGTAAGCAGAAAATTTCAATAACCCTACCCATAGTAAAACAATTACAAGACCGTAGCGAAGAACAGCTGTTCCAAAATTTTCAAGTTTCCCCCCTCTTTCTTTGTTGATGATCGTTGCCATGATTATCTTTTTTTGTGAATGATTACTACTTAAAATGATGATGGGACTGGATTATGTGTGTGTTATTACAGAAAGATAATAACGCAGAATAAGGCATAACAAGAAACAAAATTCTTCTAACTACGCTTTGCTAAAAAAGAAGGATACCCTGTTTTACAATTTTTTTACTTCTTTATTACCAGCGTCAATCAACTTCATTATTTGATCGGTCCAAGGTTTGCCGCGGGCAATTCGAGATTGCACCCAAAGCAAACATTCCATGAAGGCCAGGATTGGCAACGCCGCTGTTAGGTACACCACTTATTAGTAGGCCTTGGGCGAAAAGATTTTAAAAGTATTAGATTGTTTAGTGATGAATTTGTCTCAATTACTATGCCACCGTACCAAAAAGTTTTTTCATAAGTATATCATTCCTATTTCAAAACATTTTAACGGAGTATTACAGTTACATACAGCTCTAATCTTTTTTAAATTTGCGGGTTTGAATATCGGGATAAATTAAGATGTTGGCATCAACCGCTATTTTGTAAAAACACGATCTAGGTGAATGAGTAAAATTTTGCCCAATTCTAAAAAGTTTACAAATGAAAGGGCGAAAAGATTCCTATATATTTGAGTTGGTGGTTATGCTAAAGCGACCACTTCAACTGTCTAATATTGATTACGAAAGGGCTGGTGATTTTGTATTGATGGCAGATGAAAAAAGTTGGTTCACGTATTACTTTTGATTAGATGACAGCAGGGCACCGGATTATGGCAGCGTTTTAGGTATTCATAAAAAACCTGGTGATGATCCGGTAGAGTTGTTTATGACTTCCAAAGCGAGAGCTGCTAATTCCTTTAGGTGCCACGCTGGTTAAGGGATAAAGTCCTGGATAGAGAAAACAAGAGCTTTTTTTGGATGGCTGATTATTAGTGGAGCCTTGTTTATTAATTATTTTGTCGGGAAAGAATAGTTGTTTAAAATAGCATGTTGATTTATTTGTTTTGAATCAGTAGAAAGTGAAATGTTACCATACATTTATAGGTTTGAAGGCAATCAGAGGACCTTGTGTTAATTCTAGTCCCTGCGGGGACTTATCCTAACATAGCGAATATGGATGTACAATTGTAGAGGAATTTTACACATCAGCTTTTGCAGCAACCTTTTTTAGCCAGGTAGATAAAGCTGCAAAAAACCAGTAGGGTTATAGGAAATGTTAGGAATTGATATTTCTCGGAATTACCATTGGTACGTAGTTGCAACTGCAAGTCAACCTTGCAACACCCTCGCCCGCTCTATTCCTTGATCTTGTTCTTTTGTACAACCTTTTTCCTATTATTATAAATTATTGCAATTAAATATTATATTTATTATTCAAATCTTATCCCTTGAAACATCGCCCTATGCTGCTATTTCATTTTATTTTAACCAATTAAAATTTACAAACGTGAAACAAACAACATTTTTACCAGCAGTAGCCTTGGCTGCTGTTTTCCTTTGTTCATCCTGTGGCGGTGAAAAAGAAAAAACTACAGATACAACTGTAACAACCGACACGCCTGCTGCGCCGGAATCAACGGTGGTAACCGCACCTGAAACAATAATAACTGCGTGGCATAAGGTGGCAAACTTTGCCAAATGGAAAGTGTCTTATGATGCCCACGACTCTATGCGATTAGCCGGCGGCATACACAGTTATGTAATAGGCCGCAGCGTGGAAGATTCCAACCTGGTACTGGTAGCCATCAAGGCAGACGATGTGGCAAAGGCAAAAGCATTTATTAAAGACCCCAGCCTTAAAGCTGCTATGCAAAAAGGCGGCGTAATTGGGCAACCTTCCATAAACATCAATACGATGGCCTACCAGGATATGTCAACCAGCATGGCAGACCTGAGATCTATGACGATGTTTACCGTGAAAGACTGGGATGCATGGAAAACCGCTTTTGAAAGCAACCGGCAATTTAGATCAGACAATGGTCTAACCGACCGGGCTTATGGCTACAATGCAGATGACAACCATAAGGTAACCTTAGTAGTGGCTATCAACGACACGGCCAAGGCATCAGCTCTTTGGAAATCGGATATTATCAAACAAAAGAGGGCTGAATCTGGCGTTGTGGGAGAAGTAAAAAGGTACGTGTACCGGGTAGTGCAAAAATATTAAACCAGGCTCGCCGGTTCATCAAAACTACAGAGGCTGTCTAAAAAAGGGCAGCCTCTTTTTTAGTGCGTAAGGCATGTATATCGGCTATAGGGTTCAAGTCCTGAATATGCTTTACAGTAGGGAGTATTAGCAAAAAGCAACGGTGTAATTGCGAAGTGGAATATGAAGCCCACCCGTGCCGGTGCGGACGGGGAACCGTTCGACTGAGCTCACGCCGAAGTCTGGGGGCAAAAAAAAGCACTTTAGCAACAGAAAGTATGCAGGCTATAACCCTGGATAGAAAAAACAAGAGCGTTTTTTGGATGGCTGATTATTAGTGGAGCCTTGTTTATTAATTATTTTGTCGGGAAAGAATAGTTGTTAAAAATAGAATGGTGATTTCTTTTTAAAACAGAAAAAAGTGATTTGTTGCCATATATTTAAAAGATTAAAGGCAATAACAACAGCTCTAATATTCTTTGGCGTATGAAAAAGTGGTTAAGATGCAGTTCTTACCTATCTATGTAAATTATATAGTTAACAAGTAAATGAAAATTGATGCCTTCTGCTTTCAACCATTCGTCAGCCGATAATACTTCACCCTTGCTACCCTTTATTACTAAGCTTCCATTCATTGTGCTTATCCTTGTAAATGTTAATGGATGTTTTGATACGGATAAAGTTCCTTCAAATGCAGCAGGGCGTTCATCAGGCTTTACAATTAAAGGAGTAAGTATGGTAGCACCGGTAAACCCCATTGATGAAACGGCCCTCAATCCTATTTTGAATGTAAATGCAAATAGTATTGCACTTATGCCTTATGCTTTTTTCAACCCAGCAAACCCGGTTATAAAATATAATAAAAAGGGTCAATGGTGGGGAGAAAGTGATGAAGGTGTGATTGCATGTATTCAACTGGCTCAACAAAAAAAATTGTCAGTCATGATAAAGCCGCATTTGTGGATTTCTCATGGTGCGTATACCGGTGCATTCACACTAAATGCTGAAGCCGATTGGCAATTATGGGAAAACAGCTATACAGCATATATCCTTCATTTTGCCTCCATTGCAGATAGCCTGAAAGCTAAACTATTTTGCCTGGGCACGGAGTTGGGTGCATCAATACAAGCAAGGCCCCAATATTGGAGTACGTTGATAGATACCTTACGAAAAGTGTATCACGGCAAACTTACCTACGCTGCTAATTGGGATGATTATAGTCGTGTTCCCTTTTGGGAGAAACTAGACTACATAGGTGTAGATGCTTATTTTCCGTTAGCAGCAGACAAAACACCAGAGGTAAATACTATAAAAAAGGGTTGGGTGAAATACATGAAAGAACTGGAGCAGGTGAGCAGGCAATATAATAAACCGATATTGTTTACAGAATACGGTTATCGCAATGTTGATAATACTACTGCTGAACCGTGGAAAGAAAATGATGGTGAGCAAAATGACGAGGCACAGGCAAATGCTTTAGAAGCTTTCTTCGAAAGCTTTGCAGGAAAAAGCTGGTTTGCCGGGGGATATGTTTGGAAGTGGTATGTAGATGAGAGCCGTAGCGGCAGACAGAAAATTGACTTTACGCCGCAGAACAAGCCTGCAGAAAAGGTAATAGCAGCTTGGTATAAGTAACACGATTGAAAGAGTGTTTGCATCAGTAAGTAAATACAGTAATCCTGTTTTTCATACGGAAGTAGATTCTATTTTTAAAACAAGAGAGTGGGCGAAGCAGACCCTTTAATTAATATTTACAAATGGATGAATGATGCGGATGCATGGATAAAATTCCTTTTTAAAAAAAGGGCGTTTAAAAAATTGCATGGTATAATTTTTGATTTCATTTACTAAAAATCATTAGTTATGTCTGATAGCGAACAAATAGAAGCCCTCATACGGCAGCACGAAAGCAATGGAAAATATATAACCGTTGATGGCATTAAAACCTTCTATCTCGATATGGGTAGTGGACCTGTGGTGTTTTGTATTCACGGCGTGCCCACTTCTTCTTTCCTTTACCGCAAAGTAGCATTGGCTTTACAGGAAAGAGGTTTACGGACAATTGCAATTGATTTGCCAGGCTTGGGCTTATCAGACAAACCGGAAGATTTCAATTACATCTTTAGCAACTTTGGTAGATTTTGCAACAGTTTTCTGGATGAATTAAAGATTGATGAAGTACACCTGCTCATTCACGATATTGGAGCACCGGTAGGTTTATCTATGGCTGATCAAAACAGCCAACGAATAAAGTCCATTACTGTTTTAAACGCTATGCTGGATTTGGAGCATTTCACAAAACCGCTGCCCTTTCGCCCTTTTACAATACCTGTTGTAGGAGAAGCTGCACTAGCAATGCTTACTCCCACTACTTTTCCCCTGATGATGAAAACCGCTGGTGTGGTTGATAACGATGTTATTAGCCATGAGGAAATGGGTGCTTATATGCACCTGCTGAAAAGAGAAGATGACGGCAAAGCTTTTTTAAAGATCATGCGCAGCTTTGACGAAACGAAGGAATTTACTGAAAGCTGTTACAGGGCGTGGCAAAATGAAGCGTACCCCGTACAGTTGGTATGGGGTGAAGAAGATCCGTTTCTAACATGGGAAGAGAACGGAGTAGCATTTGAAAATGCACGTTTAGGAGTGCCGGTTACAAAAGTAGAGAGCAAACATTTTCTGCAGGAAGAAGCTTATGAAACAATTGCTGCAAAAGTGAAAGAGCTGCTGTCTGTTTCATCAGCTTCAATCCACAACCTGTAACTTTTTTGTGTTGCTATGTTATTCCAGTTGATAATGAAAAAGGAGAGGCGGTGAACAAACCCCTCCTTTGTTTACTCAATCTATTTAATAGGTGCTAGCTCATTGGTAGGCTCGTATGAGTTGTATAATTTATCTACTTGTGCCGCAGGCTGTCCCTGCTTTTCTTTTACCATTTCTTTCGTTGGTGGCTCCGACCAGGGCATCTTGCCTGCAATCATTTTGGGCACATTTATTATAACATCGGTTCCCGCTCTTTTTATTACAGCATCGAGCGGAATATAGGTATCATCTTTAAAGATCATTCCCATAGGTACTAGTATGTATCCTTCGCAGTTTTCACAAGCTTGCACCACTTCTTTTACTGTGCCTATTTCTCCTCCATCAGAACCACGTACGCTGTCGCCTTCCTGTATCTGAAGGTTACCACCGTTGTTCATTTCCAGAGCTGCCAGAAAATCTTCTGTCTTAATGACGGCATTGGCTATCATAGGGAAGTTGACAATAATTGCCGCTTCGTATTCCATAACGCCTGTAGCCCCAATAGCATCTGAAATAAAGGTTACATCATAACCCTCTTCCATGGCGTGGCGCCCGGTTGATTCGCAGCAAATGTTAGCCGACATGCCCGCAATTACTACATGTGTCGTTCCTCTATTCTTTAGTTCTTCTTTAAGGTCTGTTTGCATAACATCGCAACTTTTGTGTGGTTGTAATACAATATCACCTGCTTCCGGCTTCAGATCAGGGTGAAAATCAGCTCCCCATGTTCCTGCCTGGAACATTTTCATTTCAAACATAATACGGTTGATGCCGCTTCTTTTTTGAAGCTGTTCGTTGGCATAATCTTCTTCTGTATACGCCATAGGACCGTAAAAAACTGGAATGCCCTTTACTCTTGCACCCGCAATAACACGCTGTATGTTTTCGATTACATTATGCATCTGCACTGTCTTCTTTGTCAATTCCCATGCTGCGCCGCCTTCTGAAAGAAAATCATTTACCGGGTCGATAATCAGCAGCACGGTGCGGTCTGGCGGGTAAGAAGTACTGTTTTCCTCTTTAGGCAGATAGGTTGCTTTCTGTCTGCTTTCTGTTATATTTGGTTCCATATAGTTTCTGTTTTACTGTTTAAAAATCTTATTATCGAATATCCTTGTACCAGTCTGCCAGCTTTTGCGGCGATATTGCCACCAAGTACAGATTCTTTATTAAAATCCAGTTCAGACGGGTATGTATAAACCCATCTTTCAGGTGTCGTCTTGGGTGTAGAATGAGCCGGGGCTTTTAATGACCCCTACTTTACAAGAAACTTTCATTCGGTTTCCAGTCGTCGGTATTTATGCCTTTTTTATTCGGTTGTTTTTCCGGCAAGCCAAATTGGCTACTTCAGGATCTGTGAATGTAACCCAGGACATGTGGTCGTTATTGAACTTCTTTTTGAATGGTGAAAAGAAATTGTTCAACAACATTCGTGCCTGTAGTTGGGCTGCATGAGAGAATTGATAGAACTGGCAACATCTCAACACTTATTGACACTTTCTTCCGGTGCAGCGTATTCTCATCATTGAAAAGTGCATCGCAACGGTAAATAGTAGCAATGCTGTGGGTCTCAAAAGGACAATCCTTAACTTGGTGCCAATGCGAAAGCATACGGGACATCGGCTATGGCTTGCTGAGCAGTAGGCTGTTGAGGGAATGGAAGACCTACATCGGAGAAAAAATGAGGGGAATAAAAGGCAATGGCATGATCCTGATGGCCGAAGATGCAGATGCTACATTACAATTTGTAAATCCAGATCTTGTCGTGAGCAACGGCAGTGGCGTGAGTTAGGGGGTTAAAGAAAGGGGAAAGTGTGAAGGGTGTAAGGCGAAGTCATTCGATGGTATCACAACAATTACTTTCTGCCACGTGCTGCCCGAATCATTTAAAGCCTGCCCTTGCTTTTCGTTTCCGCCCAAAAATACTCATGCGGCGCATAACAACCGGTTGCCCCGGTATGATTTGCACTTATGGATATGCAGTCTTACTACTCCGGTAGCATGTCTCCACGAACCGGATGCACGAACCTGGTTCACGAAAATATGAACCCTGGCTAAATGTGTATTTCTTCTACGTAGCCTTCCAGAATAAAAGCCAGGGAGAAAAAAATGCTGTGTTTATTGGGGTCCGTAGAAAACAAAACATACCTGCTCTAATAAAATCTAGATTATTACGTTCAATGAGATCTAACTAAATTATCATTTCCATTGAAAGGCTACGGGTTGGTTTATTTTTTCTTATTAATTTTTGTATCAATTTGTATACCGGGGAAAGCCCAGGATTCTTTATTAAAATATAAAAACGATACTACCTTAAACAGCATAGGAATAAAATATGACCTTACCTTTTTTGGTAAAGGCGTAGGCAAACCATGGCACCTGGTAAGTACTGAATACATCCGGCAGGTAAAAAAGACTTCGTTAATTGCCAGGGTAAATTATGCCCACAGGTTTGGCACATCTGCGGTGCAGGCGGAGGCGGAGGCCTATCCTGTGCTGAGCCGGAAAGTTTATGCGTACCTGAATATTGGCTTTTCTCCTGGTAAAATGTTGTTCCCGGGCTTCAGAAGCGGAATGTCTTTGTATTTTTCTTTGCCGGCTGCATTTGAAGTGGAAGCAGGAGCCAGGTATTTATATTTTGACGAACCCATATACATTTACACGGCATCCATTGGAAAATATTATAAGCAATATTGGTTTAATGCCAGCGCATTTTTATCTCCGCAAAACAGCAATATAGCTGCCTCCTGGTTTTTAAAATCCCGGTACTACCTGAATGATAAAGATTTTATAATGCTTTTATTAGGAAGTGGTTTATCGCCAGACAACCGTGTTGACAATACGTTGTTTAATACATTCTTGAAATCGAGAAAAGCAGAACTAAGTTTTCGGCGCAGTATACAAAAGCACTACACCCTTTTCCTTAGTGCCGGCATCAGCAATCAGCAAATGCAAAACGATACATATATAAATCAATATAATGTAGGCGCTGGTTTTCAGGTAGGTTTCTAACGCTACAGTCATTTTAATATTTACTATTTTTTTGTAGTTATACTTCTAACGAAAACTGCAAGTGCTTCTTAATCAAGTTTTTTACCTCGTCCCGGTTTTATCAGCAAAAATACGGTTCGGGGAGTTATACAATATTCCCGTGCATTTAGAGTTGTAGCACTACAAGCTGCGGGTAGGGTTTACTGTAAGCTTTCGCTAACTGATTTCTTTTTAATTAAGTCAATTAAATTTTTATATGGGAAAAGATGATTTCATACAGGTGCGTAAAACGCTGGGCGTATTAAATATCCTTATCATCTTCATTTCTTGCGTGGTGCTTTCAGGTTGGATGTTTGATATAGTCCTGTTCAAAAGTATTTTGCCATCGTTTTTTCCAATGAACCCTTTAACTGCCGTGCTATTATTACTTTCGGGCATTTCATTATTCCTGCTCAATTCAAAGGATGCATTTTTAAAATATCGTGCCGGTAAGTTGTTGGCTGTGGCCATTGTACTTATTGCATTTACCAGGCTTGTTGGTTTGATGAGTGGGTTTGATGTTGAGATTGACCGCATTCTTTTTGCCAAAAAGCTGGCCGGCAGCCGTATGATCCTACACACCACAATAAATTTTTTGCTCGTGGGTCTGAGTTTATTTTTTATTGATAAAAGAAAAGGTATTCTCGTACCCTCGCAAATTTTTGCCTCCATAGCTTTTTTAATCGGCTTTTTTACTACAGTTGGCTACGTATATGCCCCTAGCACGCTGGAACAGGCTATCGTACAAATTCCTATGGCAATACACACAGCCTGTAGCTTTATGCTGTTAACAATTGCCATACTATTGTCACGTTACAGAGAGGGATATGTAGGAGTGATCATGCATAAAAATATAGGTGGTGCCATCTTCAGAAAACTGCTTTACATTTCAGTTCTGTTGCCAGGTATTGTGGCGATCTTAAGGTATTCTGAGGGCAAAGCCGATCTCTCTCAAACCCAGTTTGGAACTCCGTTAATAGTAATATGCATTGTAGCAATTACATTTTTTCTTATTTGGGTTATTGCACGGAAGCTAAATAGCGTAGATGAAAAAAGACAGCAGAACTATGCTGAGCTTATACAACTTAAAAATGAGCTTGCAGATAGTGAAACAAAATACCGCAACCTGGTAGATAATGCCGGTGTGATGATGTATACCGTTACATTAAATGGTACTATAACTTTTGCAAGTAATAAAACCTACGAAGTAACAGGTTATACAGCTTTAGAATTTACGGGGATGCACTACTTTCAATGTATTCAGAGAGATTATATTTCAGAAGTAAAAGAATGTCATCGCCGCCAGGTAATGAATGCCAGGAAAGAATGTACGCTTGAATTTTGTATCACTACAAAAAATAGCGAATTAAAATGGATACAACAAACAACGGTTTTACTTTTCGAAAATGATATTCCTTCAGGCTTTCAATGTATTGCGAAAGATGTTTCCGAAGCAAGGAAAATGCAGGAGATATTAAGGAAATACGAAATCCAGTTGGTATTGAACCAGGACCGCCTGCAGTCTATTCTGGATAATGCCACCTCCATGATCTACATAAAAGACCTGGAAGGAAAATACGTGCTTACCAACCAAAAGTTTAAAGCGTTTTATAATATTAATGACCATGCTATACTAGGCAAAACAGATTTTGAGTTTACCAGCATGGTGCAGGCACAGCGTTTTAAAGATACGGATGCCGAGGTGCTCCGGACAGGTAAGCCCGTAGAGTTGGAAGAAATCATTGAATCAAGATTCGGGAAATTCAATATGCTTATTGTAAAATTTCCTTTGCTTGATGGGCAGGGAAAAATATACGGTATAAGCGGAATTGCAACAGATATAACAGAAAGGGCCAAATACAGGGAACAGCTTATTCAGGCCAGACAGGTTGCAGAAGATGCCAAAAAAATGCAGGAACAATTCCTTGCAAACATGAGTCATGAAATAAGGACCCCCATGAATGGGATACAAGGTATGACAAGCCTTTTGCTGGATACGGAGCTTAATGATGAACAAAAAGATTTTGCAAAAACAATTAAGAAATCATCGGATAACCTCGTTGTAATTATTAACGATATCCTCGACTTCTCTAAAATTACTGCCGGTAAGTTAACGATTGAAGAAATCGATTTTAATCTTTTTGAAGTGCTGGATAATATGAAGGCTATATTCAATCATCGTATAAAAGCCAAAGGGTTAACCTTACAACTGAATGCAGCGAATAATGTACCCGCTATTTTAAACGGAGATCCTTACCGGCTTAACCAGATACTGGTGAACCTGGTAGGCAATGCCATTAAGTTTACAAGAGGCGGGGGCATAACGATAGACATTTCTGCAGCAGATGCCACATCAGATAAAACGGTTTTAAATTTTGCTATTACTGATACTGGCATTGGAATAGAACCCGACAAGCTGAAAGACATATTTGAAAGCTTTACGCAAGCCAGTATTGAAACCTCCCGTAAGTACGGCGGCACCGGCCTTGGGCTTGCTATTACCAGGCAATTGGTGGAATTACAAAAAGGAACAATCTCTGTAAAAAGCCAGGTTAACTACGGAACAACTTTTGAATTTTCAATTCCTTATAATAATAATGTAAGCAACACCCCTGTGTTCTTCGCCGGTGATGACTTACAGAACTACAAAACAATTTTTAAAGGAAAAAAATTCCTTGTAGCAGAAGACAATGAAATAAACCAGAAAGTAATACGCCAGGTTTTACAAAAGGCGGGCGGCAGCGTAGACATTGCAAATAATGGTTTGGAAGCTATAACCCTCCTCAAAGCGAAGAAGGATTATCACCTGATAATAATGGATCTGCAAATGCCCGAGATGGATGGCTATGCAGCAACCAAATATATACGCAATGTAATGCAACTTTCTATTCCTATCATAGCAATGACCGCCTCTGCATTGAAAGGTGAAAAAGCAAAATGTATTGAAATGGGAATGAATGATTACCTGGCAAAACCTTTTAACTTTTCCTTCATATACAAGCGGATAAACCTGTTGTTAAGTCAAACTTGTGACGATACTTTTATTCCTGTTGAACAGGAAATGGTAAATGAAGCCTTATTCGATTTGAGTATACTGGAAGAGATGGATGATGAAGAATACGTTGAGGAGATTCTTACCCTATTCTTAGAAAATATGCCCACCGAACTAGATGCATTAAAAGAAGCAGTAGCAGCACAACAAGCAGGTAAAGCCTATGAAATAGCGCATAGGCTTAAAAGTAGTGTCGGGCTTGTAAAAGCAAATGTGCTGTTACAATTGATAACAGGAATAGAAGAAACCGCAAAAACCGGGAACAGCAAAGGGCTTTCACTACAGGTGGAATCAGCATTTAGCGCCTATAAAAAAATAGAAACGCCTTTACGGGTTCGTTTACAATCAGCCCGTGAAAATTCAAAAATCACCATTTAAACTCCGATATTATGACAATACTGGTGGCCGAGGATGAAATAATGATGCGGAAAACAATTGAGTTCCGTCTTAAGAAAGATGGCCATACCGTATTTACTGCACCTGATGGCAGAGATGCCTTACAGAAAATTGAAGAAGCTGATTTCGACCTGGTAATTACAGATGTAATGATGCCGTTTGCCTCGGGCCTGGAAATAATAAGTGCAGCAAAAAATAAATCAATTAAAATACCAGTAATCGTGTTATCAGCAATGGGCCAGGAGAATATAGTGCTGGAAGCATTTCAACTTGGCGCAGATGATTACATGACAAAGCCATTTAGCCCAAACGAATTATCTATGAGAGTTAAAAGATTTACTCCCCATCCCGGCAAAGCCGTCATATAAAACACATGAACCTGCTAACCCATTTTTTATATCCACTACTCCTCATCGATGCGAAGCATATTTTCATCAACGTTATCTATATTTTTATTTCACTCCTTGTTGTAGTATTTATCTTAATTGGCACTTATTCAGTTTATGCCAAAAGAAGAGAGAACAACAAAAAGCGCTGGGAGGAAAGTATTGCAGACCTGATAAATGAAGCCATCTTTTCAGAAGATGAAAATGCGATTACTATTTTAGATAACACAACAAAAAAATTATTAACCAATGCGCATTACCGGCAGTGTTGTATTGATGAAATCATCAAAACCCGGAGAGCACTTTCCGGTTCATCCGGCAACGGACTTAAAACCCTTTACGAGCGGCTGAACCTTGATATAGATTCCTTTCACAAATTATCCCGGTTCGGCTGGCAGAAAAAGGCAAAAGGAATACAGGAATTATCTGTAATGGAACAGGCAAAATATGTAAAGAATATATTCCGACTTACCACACATAAAAATGAAACAGTAAGAAATGAAGCACAATGCGGCCTGGTAAGCTACTATGGTTTTTTAGGATTGCGTTTTCTTAATGTAACCGTACATCCTGTAAGTGAATGGCAGCAAATACAATTGTTAAATAAATTATGCGCTGCTAAAACCGATAACACAGCCATGCTTGCCCGGTGGTTAAGGTCTGATATGGAATCCGTAGTGATCTTTTCATTAAAGCTTGCATGCTTTTATAATAATTATGAAGTGTATGATACCGTAATGCAAAGCCTTACACAAAGTAGTGAAAAGATAAAATTACATGCACTGGAATACCTGCAGAAAATGCCGGCAGAGGATACTGCTGAAAGGATTATAAAAGAATATGCAGCCGGTAATAAAACATTTCGGCTGGCTGCTATAAATACATTAAAGCACATTGGAGATTTAAACCAGCTACCTTTTTTATTGATCCAGCTTAATGATACCGATGATGATATAAAAGCCGCAGCGGCAAAGGCCTTAACCTTCATTCACCCTTCCGGCAACGCCTTCCTGCAAACGCATTCTTATGCCGGCATCTCTCCATGGAACAGCATTTTTCAACAGGTTAAAAACGAATTGGCTGCATGAATTGGTTACTGCAGCTTTTCACATACGGAATATTGTTGTATAGCCTGCTGCTATTAGGCTTTTATATGTTTATTGGAATTTACTCCATAGGTGAAATAAAAACATACCTTGGTAAGAACAGCTTTGCAGACTTTCGCATGTTGGCAGCATCAGATCATCTGCCCGGCATAAGTGTTATTGCCCCTGCCTATAATGAAGCTGCTAATATCATTGAAAATGTGAGGTCTATGTTATCTATCCATTACAACAGCCTGGAGCTGATTATCATTAATGACGGCAGTAAAGATGACTCCCTGCAAAAATTAATTACAGCTTATGATCTGTATAAAACAGATATTTTCATAACGGGTCAAATTCCAACAAAAACAATACGGGGTATATATAAAAGTAAAAACCTCGTGTATAAAAAACTGGTTATTGTAGACAAAGAAAACGGGGGGAAAGCAGATGCATTGAATGTGGGGGTAAACATTGCAAAGCATGAATACATTGTTTGTGTAGATGTAGATTGTGTGCTGGAACAGGATGCGTTACTGAAATTGATAAAGCCCTTTTTAGAAGAGTCCAAAGTAAGGGTAATAGCCGCCGGCGGTGTTATAAGAATTGCTAATAGTTGTAAGATAGAAAATGGCAAACTGATAGATGTCCATCTCTCAAAAAAGTTTTTACCCCGGGTGCAAACACTTGAATATATCCGGGCATTCTTGCTGGGACGCATGGCGTGGAGCAGGTTAAATGGGTTATTATTGATCTCAGG
>JBBSKH010000091.1:0-14804 GCA_038256495.1 Chitinophagales bacterium | reverse complement strand
TTCCACGCTTTTTTAATTCTGTCAGTTTCTAAATTCTGCAGTTCTATTTCCTTTTGGTTATCACTCCAACTAATACTGACAATAGATAAAAAAGGGGTAATCCTTAAACAGGTACCTCTTTTTTATTTCGAAATTAAGAAGCCTGGGGTCGTCCCAATTTTTAAACTGGGATAATTACGACATAAAACGGCTATCTGAAAAGGTAGCCTCTTTTTTGTTTAATAAAAGGAGTGGGCACAAGCAAACAGCATTGCACTTTTTACATACGCACCTAAACATTCTGCATTTCATCTGCGTTTTCTGCGAAAAGCTGCGGGACTATTATCCGCACCCAAACTCCTTAAAAAATTAATTACTAATTTCACACGAGAAAAGAAAACTCCATTTCACTAATTTCAACACAACTAATTTACGCATATGTCTTACAAACCATCGAAGCAACGCTACGACGATATGATTTATAACCGCTGCGGAAAAAGTGGCCTGAAATTGCCCGCCATCTCCCTGGGGCTTTGGCAAAATTTTGGATCGGTAGATGATTTTGATAATGCAAAAAAAATGATTCACCGGGCATTCGATCGTGGTATTACCCATTTTGACCTGGCCAATAATTACGGACCCGAACCAGGTACTGCCGAAGAAAATTTTGGAAAGATCTTGCAGAGAAGCTTTACTGGCAACCTGCGGGATGAACTGGTGATTACAACAAAGGCCGGTTACCTGATGTGGCCCGGGCCTTACGGTGAATGGGGCTCCCGCAAATGTATGCTGAGTAGCTTAGATCAGAGCCTGAAACGCATGCAACTTGATTATGTAGACATTTTTTATTCGCACCGTCCCGATCCCGATACGCCCCTGGAAGAAACCATGATGGCGCTGGATACTGCAGTCCGCAGCGGGCGGGCATTGTACGCAGGTATTTCAAATTACAATGCAGATCAAACACTAGCGGCCACAAAAATACTGGCAGAACTGGGAACGCCTTGCCTTATTCACCAGCCACGGTACTCTATGTTTGATCGTTGGGTGGAAGGTGGCCTCCTTGATGTATTGGAGAAAACAGGCACAGGCTGCATTGCTTTTTCGCCGCTGGCACAGGGCATGCTAACAGATAAATACCTGAAAGGTATTCCGAAAAATTCCAGAGCTGCAAAAGATGTTTCCTTGAAGCCCTCTGCACTTACCCCCGAAAGATTGGAACAAATTCAAACGCTTAATCAAATTGCTTTACAACGGGAACAATCGCTGGCGCAGATGGCCATCGCATGGTTGCTGAAGGATAACCGGATTACTTCGGTATTGATTGGTGCCAGTTCCGTTAAGCAACTCGACAGCAATATCGACAGCCTTGCAAACACCATATTTACAAATGATGAGCTGGAATTGCTAGAACGGGTGTTGCATAATGCCTGATTGCAGCCGCAAAAAACCAGCGTCAGCAACTCGAATTTATTTTGCGGATGCCTTTTTTGCTTTGACCTTAGCAGTTGCTGGCTTTGGTTTTGAGGAATCTCTTACCATGAGTTCTGTTGGTAATAGCTCCCGTTCAAATTCGGTAACGGGCCGTTTACTTTCTATCATTGTAAGGAGTAATTCGGTAGCACGCTACCCCACTCGGTAGTTTTTTGTTGATAATTCCTCCCTGATCGCAGATTTTTTATTAGGGCATCGGCAAAAGGAATATTCTTATCTGCGAATGCTGCCTTGTAATCTTCCAGCCGTTCAATTGAAATTGAAAGATGTGCTGCATTGCTTAAATGGGCTATCTTTTATAGTCTGGGTAAGCGGCAGCCGGCCCGAAAACCTGATCAAAATAAGAATATCCAATATAAAAAAAACGACATAAAAAATTAATAATTTCACTTAATCTAACTAATGCAAGACTATGTGGTTATCAAAATTTAATCTAAAGAACATCAGCCCAACCAATGTTGTGTTGCCTGGCCCGGGGGTTTTCGATCTTCCGGAAAAAGTATTGCAGTTTGGTACTGGTGTGTTATTACGGGGTTTGCCAGACTATTTTATTGACAAGGCGAATCGGCAGGGAGTCTTTAATGGTCGCATCGTTGTAGTAAAATCAACCGACGGTGGAGATGCTACAGCATTTGACAAACAGGATGGTTTGTATACTATTTGTGTAAGAGGAATTGAGGAAGGAAAAAAGATTGAGCAAAATATTATTTCTTCCGCTATCAGCAGGGTGCTCTCTGCAAAAAGCGAATGGAATAAGATACTGGAATGTGCCCATAACCCGGAAATGAAGATCATCATCTCTAACACCACCGAAGTTGGAATTCAATTGGTAAAGGATGATATCCGCAGTTACCCGCCTGTTTCCTACCCCGGCAAATTACTGGCTTTTTTATACGAACGCTATAATGCTTTCCATGGCAGTCCAAGTTCAGGGATGCTGATCGTGCCGACTGAATTGATAGTAGATAACGGCAAAAAACTGGAAGCGATCGTTACCGAGCTGGCACACCTTAACAGCCTGGAAGAAAACTTCATTGACTGGCTGGAATCCTCCAATACTTTTTGCAGCTCACTTGTAGACAGGATCGTGCCGGGCAAGCCAGATGCCAGCATAAAAAAAGAGGTTGAGCAACAAGTCGGCTATAATGATGACCTGATGCTGATGACGGAAGTTTACAGGCTTTGGGCAATTGAAGGTGATAGTAAAGTACAGGATGTGCTGTCTTTTTCACAAGTGGATAAAGGCGTTGTAATTACCAAAGACATAGATCAGTTCCGTGAATTGAAATTGCGCCTGCTAAATGGTACGCATACCCTGAGTTGTGGTGTGGCCTTTTTATCTGGCGTAGCTACGGTAAAAGAAGCCATGGATGATGAGCAGGTTCAACAATATATCGATGCTATTCAAAAAGAAATTGCATCGGCCATACCTTACTTCATACCTGAAAAAGATAAAACTGCTTTTTCTGAAAACTGCCTGGAACGCTTCAGCAATCCTTTTATAGAACACCAATGGCTGAGCATTACCGCACAATACAGTTCTAAAATGAAACTAAGGGTGGTGCCGGTGTTAATGCAGCATTATGCCAACAGTAAAACGGTGCCGCAAAATATGGCCGTCGGCTTTGCAGCCTTTATCCGCTTTATGAAAGTTGCTAAAGAAGAAAATGGAAAATATTTTGGCTCACACAATGAGTCATCATATCCTGTAAATGATGACCTGGCTGGTTCTTTTTATGAAAAATGGCAAAAGGTTAAACCAACAGCTATAGCAACAGCGGTTTTAAAAGACACTACCCTTTGGGATCATGACCTCTATGCATTGCCGGGTTTTGCAAATGAAGTACAGGATATATTAAATGAAATTGATGAATCTGGCATGACGGCGGTGCTAAACCGGGCGCATGGTAAAATTAGTATTGCATAATGAAACAACAACTGGTTAAAGTTCATCCCGATGATAATGTGTTGGTAGCATTGGCCGATTTAAAGAAGGGTGATACGGTGGAATATAAAGGCGAAACATTCCTGTTGCAGGATGATATAGCGGCCAAACATAAATTTGTTACTACCGATCTGCAATCCGGAGATATCGTAACGATGTATGGTGTAATGGTTGGTAAAGCCAAGGAAACTATTACAAAAGGCAGCATCATTTCTACAAAAAATTTAAAGCATGTTGCGGAACCATTAAAGATGGATTGATAACGGACGCCATTAAAAGCGCTGGTGCTGCAAAAAAAGGTGGCACCTCCCCTGTTGTAGATGTGTTAGATTATACAGAACCTGCAACAAAGCCGGGATCAAACCTGGTGTGCAAGCCAGGTAATGATGTAGAAGCTACAACAGGTAAAGCCGCAAGTGGAGCTACATTAATTTTATTTACTACCGGTTTGGGAACTCCCACCGGCAACCCCGTTTGCCCGGTGATAAAGGTTTCTACCAACAGCAACCTCACCAAAAGAATGAACGACATCATCGATATTGATTGCGGGCCGGTGATTGAAGGCGAAAAGACAATTGAAGAAATGGGCGAAGATATTCTGGAATTCTGCATCAAAGCTGCCAGCGGCGAAATAATACCTAAAGCAGTATTGCTAAACCAGGACGATTTTATTCCCTGGAAAAGAGGTGTATCGCTATAGCTTCTTCCAACGAAAAAGATCGATCGTTTGCCAAATTTGTCGACAATGATGATTTGGAAGACCAACTGCCTGGATATGTTTGCTGCACCGCTCCCTCTCTACAGGAGAGGGAGAAGGAGGGTGAGGCTGGGCGAGGCTGTTCATCGGTATCGTTACCGGTATCGTTGCCGTAAGTATTTAATATAACCTATGCCCTATTTGAAACATTAATACCTATTTTTAAACGATTGATTGCATTAGCATATGAAAAAATTTCTGAACGAAGACTTCTTACTGCAAAATAAAACAGCCCAATTGCTGTATAATGATTTTGCAAAGCCAATGCCCATCATCGACTATCACAATCACCTCCCACCCGACCAAATTGCTAACGACATTAATTTCGATAACCTTACCCAGGCTTGGTTGTATGGCGATCATTATAAGTGGCGGGCCATGCGTACAAATGGTGTCAACGAAAAGTTTTGCACCGGCAACGCAAGCGATCTCGAAAAATTTGAGAAATGGGCTGAAACAGTCCCCTATACCATGCGAAACCCGCTATACCACTGGACTCACCTGGAACTGCAACGGTATTTCAATATTGATACGATACTGAATGCAGGTTCAGCTCCTGCTATTTACGAAGAAGCATCCGCTAAATTAAAAACACCTGAATATTCGGTTCGTAACCTTTTAAGAAAAATGAATGTAAAGGTGCTTTGCACCACAGATGACCCCACAGATTTACTGGACCATCACCAGAAAATAAAAGCAGATAATGTAGATATAAAAGTATTGCCGGCATTGCGCCCAGACAAAGCGATGAATGTAGATGATGCCAAAACATTTAATGAATACGTTGATAAAGTTGAATCCATTTCAGGTATATCTGTTGCTGGTTACGATGATTATTTAAAAGCGCTGAAGGCAAGGCACGACTTTTTTGCCACCGTTGGTTGCAAGGTTTCCGATCATGGGCTGGAACAGATATATGCAGAAGACTTTACTGAAACGGAAATTAAAACCTGCTTCGATAAGATAAGAAGCGGAAAAGAATTGGATCAACAGGAGAATCTGAAATTCAAATCAGCCATGTTGATTGAGTTTGCAAAATGGGATCATGAAAAAGGCTGGGTACAGCAGTATCACCTGGGTGCGCTGCGAAACAATAATGCCAGGATGTTGCGCCAGTTGGGCCCCGATACAGGCTGGGATTCAATCGGTGATTTTTCACAGTCAAAGGCCCTGTCAAAGTTTTTAAACAAACTTGATTCAACAGATCAGTTGGCAAAAACAATTCTTTACAATTTAAACCCGGCCGACAATGAAATGATGGCCACCATGGTTGGCAATTATAATGACGGGTCTGTTGCCGGAAAGGTACAGTTTGGTGCCGCCTGGTGGTTCTTAGATCAAAAAGATGGCATGGTAAAACAGATGAATGCGCTTTCAAATATGGGTATGCTCAGTAAGTTTGTAGGTATGTTAACTGATAGCAGGAGTTTCATGAGCTATCCCCGTCATGAATATTTCAGGCGAATATTGTGCAACCTGTTTGGGGAAGAAATTGAAAATGGCGAATTGCCTGCTGATATAGAATGGACCGGCAAGATCATCAGCGATATCTGTTATAACAACGCAAAGGAATATTTTAAATTCTGATGAATAAAACATTATGTTTTGGGGAACTGCTGCTAAGGCTCTCACCAGCAAATAACATTAACTGGCTGCTGGAAAACCAGCTGCCGGCATTTGTTGGAGGTGCAGAAGCAAACGTAGCAACAGCGCTGGCTACCTGGCAAATGCCGGCTGCCTATTGTACTGCTTTGCCAGATAATTTTCTCTCCAGGCAACTAGCCCAATACCTGCAGCAAAAAAATATTGACATAAGCGCTATACATTACAGCGGCAACCGAATAGGCATTTACTACCTGCAGCAGGGAGCCGACATGAAAAATAATGCGGTAGTATTGGACAGGGCCAATTCCTCATTTGCTACATTACAACGTGGAATGATAGATTGGGATACTGTGTTAGACGGTATCAGTTGGTTTCACTTTAGCGCCATCGCCCCTGCCCTATCGGCTTCCGCTGCCGATGTTTGCCTGGAGGCCTTGGAAGTGGCTTCCAAAAAAAATATTCGCATTTCAGTAGACCTTAATTACCGGAATAAGCTTTGGCAGTTTGGCAAAGAACCAATAGATATTATGCCGGCGCTTACCCAATACTGTGATGTGGTGATGGGCAACATCTGGGCAGCAAATTTAATGCTGGGCACTACGCTTGATGAAGCATTGCTGCATGAAGGAACGAAGGAAAGTTATTTGCAGCATGCCCACAATTCATCACTTGCAATTAAGCAGCAATTTCCAAAAGTGAAATTTGTTGCCAACACTTTCCGTTTCGATAAAAATGAAGGCATAGCATATTACACGGCTTTGCACGCAGACAAGTTGTACGCTTCCGCTGTGTATGATGCGGTAAAGGTGTTAGACAAAGTGGGCAGCGGCGACTGTTACATGGCAGGATTAATCTATGGATTACTTAGCAATCATTCGCCGCAGCAAACTGTTGACTTTGCCACCGCAGCAGCATTCAATAAACTATTTATTAAAGGCGATACCACCAATATGAGCGTGGAAGCCATCAAAGCAACTATTCAGCATGGCTAACACAAATCCTGTTTCAGCGCAAATTATTAAGCAAGGAGTATTGCCCCTTTACTTTAATGAAGATGCCAATACAAGTATTGAATTGATGAAAGCCTTGTACGAGGCAGGCATCCGCAGTATTGAATATACCAACCGTGGAGCAAATGCCCTGGCCAATTTCAAAGCCATGAAGAAAAACTGCGACGAAAATATGCCGGATATGCAGCTTGGAGTGGGCACCATCACCAATAGCCAGATGGCAAAAGCATTTATTGATGCCGGTTGCGATTACATCATTTGTCCCGGCCTGGTAGAAGAAGTTGCTAACGCCGCAGACGCCCATAATATTTTTTGGATACCCGGTTGCATGACGCCGACAGAAATTATTGCCGCAGAACGAATGGGGGCATCTATGGTAAAACTTTTTCCGGGCAATATGCTGGGTAAAGAATTCATGTCATCTATAAAAGACCTCTTCCCAAACCTGGTATTTATGCCTACGGGTGGTGTGGATGCCACCAAGGAAAGTATTGAGGGCTGGTTTAAAGCCGGCGTATCGGCTGTGGGCATGGGCAGCAAACTGGTGAGCAAAACAATTATGGAAGAAAAAAAATATACTCAACTAACAGAAGACACAAAAAAGGTAATGGCCATTATTGAAGAATGTAAGAAATAAATAAAACTGCTGCTATATGATCTCAGAAAAAATAGGCAAATACCGGTGGACGATATGTACCCTGCTATTTTTTGCTACAACCGTAAACTATCTCGACAGACAGGTACTAAGTCTTTTAAAACCATCCCTGGAAGAAAAATTTGGCTGGAGCAATAGTGATTATGCAGACATTGCTGCGGTTTTCCAATTTACTTATGCAATCTCCATGCTATTTGCCGGCCGTATTATTGATAAGCTGGGCACTAAAAAAGGATTTGCCTGGGCCATTAGCATTTGGTCTGTTGGCGCTATGGTACATGCTTTTGCTATTCCCATCGGAGAAGGTATCGCAACAGCTTTGGGTTGGGTAGGTATTGTTGCCTTACCTATTTCAGTAATGGGATTTATGTTTGGTCGTGCAATATTAGCACTAGGCGAATCGGGCAACTTTCCCGGGGCAATTAAAGCTACTGCAGAATATTTTCCAAAGAAAGAACGATCCTTTGCTACCGGCATTTTTAATTCGGGTGCCAATGTGGGGGCAATACTAGCACCGCTAACAGTTCCGTGGATCGCCGGGCATTGGGGCTGGGAAGCTGCCTTTATTAGTATAGGCGCTATAGGTTTTCTATGGTTATTTTTCTGGTTATACTTTTATGATAAGCCAGAACAACAAAAAAGATTATCTGCAGGCGAACTGGCTTATATAAATGATGATGCTGAAGAACAAATCCCTGAAACGGCCCAAAAAGTTAAGTGGACTAAATTACTAGGGTACAAGCAAACATGGGCCTTTGCCTTTGGTAAGTTTATGACAGATGGGGTTTGGTGGTTTTTTCTTTTTTGGTTACCAGCTTATTTAAAAGATCAATATAATATTACGGGAACCGATATCATGTTGCCGCTGGCTGTGTTATATAGTTTAACCATGTTTGGCAGCATTGGTGGCGGCTGGTTTCCCATGTATTTTATACAAAAAGGTTATAAGCCTTACGACGGAAGAATGAAAGCTATGCTGATGATCGCCTTTATTCCCCTGGTGGTATTAGCCGCACAATGGCTGGGAGAAATTAGTTTCTGGATGCCTGTTGTACTCATTGGTATTGGTGCTTCGGCACACCAGGCATGGAGTGCCAATATATTTACAACGGTATCGGATATGTTTCCAAAAAAAGCAATCGCTTCTGTAGTTGGCATTGGCGGTATGGCCGGTGGAATTGGTGGTGTATTGATAACCAAAATAGGCGGTGCTTTATTTGATCATTACAAAGCGTTAGGACATATTGAAACAGGCTACACGATCATGTTTGCTTTTTGTGCCGTAGCTTATCTCATTGCTTGGGTTGTAATGAAAGCGTTGGTGCCAAAGTATAAACCAATTACTAATCTGTAAGAAATTTACATATAAGTAACATAAAAACTCCTTCAATTTTTTGAGGGAGTTTTTTTGCGGTAGCTCATGTGAATAAATCGATACGACTTAATACTTGGTTCATCGAAGCCGAGGCCACGGCGAAGGCGTGCCTACCATGGAATAGGCCGCCTTGTCTGTTTGAATCTCTTACTTAATACATCGACATCTCCATAACGAGCCGGCACCACGGGTTCCGTTCAACATCGCCTTCATTTCTTGCCCGTTGGGCAAAACGAAAGCTTAAATATGAGCTGAAATCGCTTTAGTTGATTGATTCTAAAATGTATTCAACCTTAACTTTTAATTCAGGGATATCATTTTTAATTATTTCCCAAACTATACTAGAGTCGATACCAAAATATTCGTGAGCAAATACATTTCGCATTCCTATAATTTGAGCCCATTTAATGTCAATAAACTTAGATTTTAGTTCTTCGGAAATTTTATTACTAGCTTCTCCAATTATTTCCATTTGCTTGATACAAGCAAATCTCATCATTGAGTTATTTATAAATATTGAGAAGTCTGTTGAGATTAAATATTTTTCAATTTCTCCGATTGCATCTAAAATATGTTGTAACCTTATTTTGTCGCCTAGATCACTTCGCATATATCAATCGTTTTTCGTTATCCACTATTGGCTTAATATATTTCGACATTCCTTTTGAAGAAACTAAATCAACTTTGTTTTCTAATAATTCCTCAAGGTCCATTTTCATTTGAATAAATTGTAAACCAATTTTTTGGCTATAGTCGAGGTCTACTAAAATATCGATGTCACTTTCTTTATTTGCATTTCCATGAAGATAGGAGCCAAATAGATAAGCTTTCAAAACAGGCATAGTTCTGAAATAGTCCTTAATAGATTCTATTTTAGAGTTGTCTAAATTCATAAAACAAATATACTTAATTCTTAATTGCGTAAAATTGAGTGCTCGATTTACATTTCAGCTAACCTGAGTTTGTGAAAAAACCTCCCGCCCCCCAAATATACACACAATGTGAATAGAGCAAACTACTGAATGAAGTTTGTGTATGATCATACATGAACTTTGTAATAGGAACTTCCCGCCATCAAACTTATTTTGCCACTCTCGATGACCAAGTGGCAATTGATAACTCCCTTCTTGCGCAGATATGCAGTTTTGGTTTTGTATATTGGAGTATCTGTGCCATGATAAAAACTTTTTGGGCTAGCGTTGCTTTTACTTTAAAATTATATGGGATTCTATTATTTGGCACAGATACCCTACTCCGCCATCCCGCCCTGCATATCTGCGCCAGGAACTTTATACCTGCGCCAGTTGGGGGCCAGTTGGTTACCGCCAGTTGGGGGAAAGCTCTTATCCAATTAGTTCTTTCTTTTTCAAAAAAAATAATAGACTACTATATTATTGCCTCAGCGACTTAAGGAAAATAGGAACCCATTGTTAGCTGTGGTTTTAACTGCCTTCACAATTCAATATTCCGCTTCAAGTTTAAGTTTAGCCAATCCTAATTCGTCAATTGATATTTTGTAAATATGATAAACTAGGTTATCGGATAAACTTGATTTTTCTCTTCTGGAAAAGTATAGGGTTTTACCATTGTCACTTACTACGGGAGCAAACTCAAAATTTGATGTATTTATAACTTCTGGTAGTTTAATAGGTTTGGACCATCTTCCTGTTTCTAAAAAACTAATACATAGATCCATTCCAACTTCATCTCCGTTGAAGAATATTAACCAATCCCCTTTAGGGGATATTGCAGGTGAAGAGTTTATAAACTCATTATTTATATTATTGTCAAGTCGATTGATATCAAAAAATTTTCCTTTCTTAAATTTTGTTGAAAATATATCACCTTTCCCATTGCCGTTAATTCGCCAAGAAGAGAAATATATAAATCCTGCAGCAGACATAGAGCCATAATATTCTACAGAATCTGTATTCAGTGTAGCTGCCTTTTTCAGGTTCTTAATGACGCCATTTTTGCTATATTTTCCATACCATAAATCAAGATTTTTCGAATTCTGATTCTCAAAATTTGAAAACAAGAAAAAGAACTTTCCGTCCGAACTAAAAAAAGGAATAGTTTCCTGGGAGGTATTATCAATTATGGGATTCTTTCTTATTGAGTTTATTTTTCCATCAGATAATATTCCTCTGTAAATGGCAGTGCTCGATATGGAATCAGTTTTCCCAAAATAAACTATATTGCTGTTCGGATCTTTAACTAACCCAAATCCTTCAATAGGCTTATTGTTGTCGTCCGTAAGAATTGTCTGTCCATAAGAAATATTTTTTTCTATGCATAGAAAAGCTAAAAGTGGCAATAAAATTTTTCTCATTTCAATTTTAGGATAGTTCATACTGTTTTTGATTTGTTTCATGGAATTGGAAATCACAGCTAACGTTAGGGCTTTGCGTTCGGCGGGGCATTTGGAAAACGTTCAGCCCGGAACTGAAGCCGATCAAAGATACTGAAGATGAGAATATATTCTAATGCTCATCCGTATTCGGTCAGTCCGATATGCAGCTGACAGTAGTACAAAAGATGAGGATTTATTCGTCACCCCACGCTGACGCAAAACCTTGCTGTTAGCGGCTGTTATTTTTGTTGATAATTACATCTTTGCTTTCTAAGTACATAAATCTTTGACTCTGGCTTTTTTTATAATGAATTGTTGAGTCACCTAAATAATTGAATATCTCTTTTTCAGCAATACTGTTCCCAATTGTGTCCAACGAATAGACATATAATTTCCGCAGTAGATTATTTTGGTTTAAAACCTTTACATAAGTTGTATCGTTTGACTTCTCTATTTTCCAATGATAGTCATTCGTTATTAGGTTGAACTTCCGTCGTAATGGTTTAATAACCTCAGTGTCAAAAATAGATTTTAGAAGGTCTTTCGGAATTGAGTCAAGATTAGAAGTGTATTTGTCAATGTGCAAATAACTAGAATCACAATTCCAATTGTCACTCCACTGAATGAGATAATAGATACTTTGGCAATCTTGAAGAATAGCATTGTAGTTTATTACTGTATCGGAATGTATAATAGTAAATACATACTGTGGGTCTTTTTGCCAATTAGATGTGTAGTCAAGTTCTTCATATGCCAAGTTTGAAGAATAGAAGGCATCTTCAAGTTTTTCAAGCCTGCCTTTAAACCCAAAACTAAATTCTGAACTTGGTG
Organism: Chitinophagales bacterium; assembly: GCA_038256495.1. Taxonomy (GTDB): domain Bacteria; phylum Bacteroidota; class Bacteroidia; order Chitinophagales; family Chitinophagaceae; genus Ferruginibacter. The sequence goes on along the minus strand of JBBSKH010000091.1, from coordinate 2,800 downwards.
GATTGTTTGCAATTTGAGGTACTTTAAAGTCGCACCCAAAAATTGTAATTGTCAAAAGAAGAATTAAATTAAGTTTTGATTTTTCCATTTGATTCTATAAATGAAACGGTGTCACTTTATAATAGCCGCTAACGTTTGTATTTATGCTATGGCAGGTATAAATTTCTATTGATTATCAATTATTTTTCATACCAGCACTAGACTTATACACCCAATAAAAATTGACTTTGAATAAATTCTGCCACACTTTTTAAACTCTTGGTGTCTTCGTAAACTTTTAATTGCCTGTCGGCACCAGTTCCGTTTTCCAGCATCTTGACCACATTCATGATACGGTGGCGGCTGCCTAAATGGTCGAGTACCGGATCAAGAAAATCAAGCAACTCATAGATCAATGCTCTGGTATTTACTTCTTCTTCTTTTCCAAAGTCGATCAAATAGCCATCTACACCATAGCGGCTGGCCCGCCATTTATTTTCATTCAGCAATGCCCGGTGGTATTGAATAAAATTCAGGTTCTTGGAACGAAGCATATAAATTCTGGCACATATTGCCTGAAACAATGCAGCAATGGTAATGGTTTCATCTACCGTCATCGGAATATCGCAGATGCGGAATTCAACGGTATTGAAAAATGGATGAACTCTTAAATCCCACCATATTTTTTTAGCATTATCAATACAGTTTGTTTTGATAAGCAACTTCACATAATTATCGTAGGCTTCTATGCTTTCAAATGTGCCGGGTATGCCTGTGCGGGGAAATTTGTCGAATACTTTTGTGCGGTATGATTTGTAACCTGTTTTTCTTCCTTCCCAAAAAGGGGAGTTGGTACTGAGCGCAAATACATGTGGTAAAAAATAACGGGTACTGTTGGCGATGTGATTGGCCATTTCCCTGTTTTCCATGCCTACATGTACATGCAATCCAAAAATTAAATTACTACGGGCAGCTTCCTGTAATTCGTTTACAATTTCACTGTACCGTGCATGATCCGTTATCAACTGGCTTTCCCAATGGCTGAAAGGGTGAGTGCCGGAAGCTCCCATGGTAAATCCAAGATCATGAGCAATACCTCCAATCGTTTTTCGTAAGGTAGATACATCAGTAAATGCTTCATCTATATCAGCACAAATATCTGTGCCCACTTCCACCACAGCCTGGTGCATTTCAGCCTTTACTTTATCCTTTATTACTTTTTGCCCTTCCTGTACAATCTTTTGTTCATGGCTTTTCAGTTCAAAAGTATCTTTATCAAGCACCATGTATTCTTCTTCTACGCCGAGGGTAAAACTTTTGTAGTTCAGGTTCATAATAATTATTTACTAAAGATTTCTTTTACGTTGATTTTTAAACCGGGTACAGCGAAGCTTTCTATCTTTTCGTTGCCAGCGTAAAGAGAAGCACCATTAAATTTTCCTTTTTTATCGAGAATAAAAACAGCAATAGTTTCATCTGCCGGGTGAATAATCCAATATTCTTTTACTCCTGCCTTTTCGTAAACGTCATATTTAAGATTTACATCTTTGCCAGAATTGCCAGGTGAAAGAATTTCAATTATCAAATCTGGGGCACCTAGGCAACCTCTACTATCAATTTTTGATTCATCACATACAACACAAAAATCGGGTTGAACAACAGTGGTAATTTCATTGTCTTTTGTCTTTTTTTTAACCGGTAGTCTTACATCAAATGGCGCAGGAAAAGCCTGGCATTTATTTTTCTTTAATTCTCTGTAAAAAATCCCTGCAATAACAAGACTTATTTTTTGATGAACCGGGGCAGGGGCCGGACTCATTTTGAAAATTTTTCCTCTTATTAATTCCATCTGTTCTTCAAACTGCCATTGCAGATAATCGGCATACGTATAAGAGTTGGACGCATCTGGTTCTTCTACTTTGCTGTAGCTGTCATCATCAATATTATAAATTGTCAGTTTATTCATTATATCAAAGGCATCTTGTTACTGCTTCTTTTTATATATTCTCCCCAGGTAAGATTGTCTTGTCCTTCTTTATTTGCCAATGCTTTTTCAATAGCATAATTAGCAGCTGTTTCTACCACCCACTCAAAATTCTCATCACCCACACTTGTTCTTTCGGCATCAGGTGCAGGATTGCAGAAATCAATTGCATAAGGAACATTATCTCTTACTGCTAATTCCACTGTATTGAAATCATAACCCAGGTATTCATTGATGCGAAGAACAATATCAGTCATTTGTTTCAATCTTTCTAGTGATGGCTGAAAATCTGCCACATAACGAAGATGATGCGGATTTCTTGGTTCGTACGACATAATGCGGACATGCTTGCCACCAATACAATAGCAACGATAGTATTCAGTAAAAACAATTTCTTCCTGCAACAGCATTACCAATTGTTCTGTTTCGGTATGTTTATTAAAAAAGTCTTCTGCATCTTCTAATTTGTAAACACTTTTCCATCCGCCACCTGCATAAGGTTTCATATAGGCAGGAAAGCCAACATATTTAAAAATTGAATCCCAATCCAATGGATAGGTAAGGTTACTAAATGATTCGGCAGAAGTGTCTGGTGGTAAATCCTTTGAAGGCAGGATGGCAGTTTTTGGAACAGGTACATCTATTTTCGTCATCAGGCAGTTATTGAAATACTTATCATCTGCACTCCACCAGAAGGGGTTATTAATAACTGCTGTACCGGTAACAGCAGCATTCTTTAACCAGGTGCGATAAAACGGAATATCCTGTGATATGCGATCAATAATAACAGCGTAACCACTATGTTCCCCTTGCATGGCTTTACTTATTTGCACAGGC
>JBBSKH010000090.1:0-14922 GCA_038256495.1 Chitinophagales bacterium | reverse complement strand
GATGGACGTGGTGGCGGCGGTTTTGGCACGCAGCGTTTTGCCCCGCTAAACAGTTGGCCCGATAATGCCAACCTTGACAAAGCCCGTTTGTTGCTTTGGCCTATAAAACAGCAATACGGCAAAAAAATTTCCTGGGCCGATCTGATGATACTGGCAGGTAACTGCGCACTGGAGTCAATGGGTCTTAAGCCATTTGGTTTTGCCGGTGGAAGGGCTGATGTTTGGGAGCCTGCAGAAGATATTTACTGGGGATCGGAAACGGAGTGGCTGGGAGATGAGCGATATAGCGACAAACGCAATTTAGAAAACCCGCTTGCAGCAGTGCAGATGGGCCTGATATACGTTAATCCCGAAGGACCTAACGGTCACCCTGACCCGCTTGCTTCAGCAAAAGACATCAGGGAAACTTTTGGCCGTATGGCGATGAATGATGAAGAAACTGTAGCCTTGATTGCCGGTGGGCATACGTTTGGAAAAACACATGGCGCTGCAGACCCGGGCAAACATGTAGCAGCAGAACCTGCAGGCGCAAATATAGAAGAGCAGGGGCAGGGATGGAAGAACAGCTTCGGTACAGGTTACGGTGCAGATACCATCACCAGCGGACTGGAAGGTGCCTGGACAAAAACGCCGGCAAAATGGAGCAATGATTATTTCGATCACCTGTTTGGCTTTGAGTGGGAATTAACCAAGAGCCCTGCAGGAGCACACCAATGGCAACCAATGAGTGGTGCTGGTGCTGATACAATTCCTGATGCACACGATGCATCAAAAAAGCATGCGCCATTTATGCTTACTACCGATCTGGCATTAAGAGTTGATCCGGCATATGAAAAAATATCAAGACATTTCCACGAGAATCCTGAAGATTTTGCAGATGCATTTTCAAGAGCATGGTATAAATTAACGCATCGGGATATGGGGCCTATCGCCCGCTACCTGGGGCCCGATGTGCCAAAGGAAGTATTGATTTGGCAAGATCCTGTTCCTGCAGTTACGCATGAGCTAGTTAATGAAGATGGTATTGCAGCGCTTAAAAATAAGATCACTGCATCTGGTTTAACTGTATCCCAGTTAGTATCTACCGCATGGGCTTCCGCTTTCACTTTCCGTGGGTCTGATAAGCGTGGCGGTGCAAATGGTGCACGCATTCGCCTTGCCCCACAAAAAGATTGGGAAGTAAACAACCCCGCGGCACTGGCAACGATATTGCAGCAATTTGAAATTATTCAAAACGATTTCAATAATGCACAATCTGGCGGTAAAATAATATCTATGGCAGACCTTATTGTATTGGGTGGCTGCGTTGGTATTGAGCAGGCCGCAAAAGATGCAGGTCATAGTATTACGGTTCCGTTTACTGCTGGCCGTACAGATGCTTCGCAGGAGCAAACCGATGTGTTGTCTTTTGCTCCGCTGGAGCCGGCTGCAGATGGGTTCCGCAATTACCTGAATGCTCATCACAAATCTTCTGCAGAGGAAATGTTGATTGATAAGGCACAACTGTTAACGCTTACCGCTCCTGAAATGACGGTACTGGTGGGTGGCATGCGGGTGCTGAACACAAATTTTGGTGATACGCAACATGGTGTGTTTACCAAACGCCCGGGGGCACTTACAAACGATTATTTTGTAAACTTGCTCGATCTTGGTACCACCTGGAAAGCCACTTCTGATTCACAGAATATATTTGTGGGTAGCGATCGTAACACGGGGGAAATAAAATGGACCGGTACACGAGTAGACCTGATCTTTGGTTCTAACTCAGAACTAAGGGCTATTGCAGAAGTATATGGTTGTAGTGATGTAGGAGAGAAATTTGTGAAAGACTTTGTAGCGGCATGGAATAAAGTAATGAACGCAGACAGGTTTGACCTGAAGTAATCTACACACCATATTATAAAAAGGTGGCCCGGCAACGAGCCACCTTTTTACCTTTTTAAAATATAGAGGAGGAGGAATTATGTGGAAGTAGCCTGCTATACGGCTTCGCCAAAAGTCAATAAATTATTATCGGGATCAAGCATAGCAAATTCCGTTTGTCCCCATGGTTTTGTTTGCAAATTTCCTGCGGGATGAATACTTAATTTGCTGTATAACACCTGCTGGTAAAATTCATTGATGTTATCGGTGCGGATGTAGATGCCGCCATAATTCTCATGAGGATCCAGGTCTTTGAATTCAAAGAAATGAATTTCTATATTGTCTTTTTCCACCATCAGGTAGCCATCATAATCTGTATTGCCAACCTGCCGGAAACCCAGCTTGTCAATATAAAATTCTTTTGTTGCGGCTTTATTCCGCATGGGTAATTTGGGATTTACTGCTGTGAGCATGGTGTCGTTTTTAACTATTAAAATTTTTTATTCGTGCAGCTTTATCCATTCTATACTGCTATCACCTGTAAACTTTATGACCATCGTTTTGGTATGCAGTGTCAATATCCCAAGTTTCTCTTCGTTAACCCGGTAATAAAGAAAGCTATCCCTGTCTTTGTCTGGCCTGCCAAGTAGTTCTATTATTTCCACCCGGTTTAATTTCCTGATTGAATCATTGTGCAAAACATTATTAAGCATATCATCTCTAAAAGGATAATTATCGCCGGACTTTATTGACCATTTCTCTTTATTAAATTTTTCCTGTTTTATTGATTCCTTTTCATTGTTGTTGCAGGCTGTACAGGCCAACAGTAATAACAATATAAAGTTTTTGATATGCATATTATAAGCTATTGAGCCGGTCATTAAATTGTAAAGTTACTAATGAAGGTGAAAACAAAAATGATGCTACCTTGATAAACAAAATTGGCATAGCATATAATACAACCAGCTATTTTTCTTTTTCAAAGTTATTAATGATGATCTAATTATTTCCACTCAAGCACCCAATAACGGTAAGTGTTTTATTTTGTGGTAGGTTAATGCCATCTTAATGCAATGCCTTATTTCAGCTTCGGGAATGTTGTCTTTTAAATTAAATACAATGGCCCTGTTGCCTTCAAATGTAAATATGTCTTTGTAAATTTCCCTGAAGGTGGGCACCAAACGGGATGTGCATTTAAAATAAATAGCAAACTGGTTGGGAGTTTTTGCCTTCCAATCCACTCTTACAGTACTGCCATGTTTGCTAAGGTAACTTGGTTCGCCCCATTTAAGTGTTTCTTCCAGTTCAGTCAATTCCTCAATTTCAGTTGCTGTTTGTAAAACAAGTTTTCTAAGCTGCAGTAGCCGGGGTTTTACATGCCTGGGATAGCGCTTGAAAACATCGTCAACCTTGGAATTGCTTTTTAATTTCATTTTCAATTTTATTTGACCTTATGCATGAGCAAAGTTCTTTCGGCTTTCTGTCTGATTATGCTGTTTTGCCAGGGGCTATAAAAGCCAATTTCGGACAACCTGGTAGCAGCTATTATTTAATACTTTGCTTAAATGCATTAATTACATAATCTGCACTTTGATAAAGCAAAGTTTCGTTAACGGTTATTAAAGATTTTTGATTGTTTAAACGGGGCATTCTAATATTGTACTCCTTGTTAAGTGTCTCCCGCATTTTTTGCCCATCAATTTCTTTTGATACGATTAGTGAATAAATATTGGTGCCGCCGGGCAGAGGCTCTACCTGTATGCCAGGGATTTTGTTGATAGCATTAAATATCGTTTCCGATCTTTTGACGGAATTTTGTAAACGGGTTTCAAATCCTTCTACAACATGAAGTGCCATGGCAGCATTGGTCCAGTTGCCATACATGGAGCCGCCATGAATTTTAATAAGGTGGGTCATTTTATCAATCACTTCTTTGCTGCCACATAACACTGCTCCGGCACTTGCACCAAGGTATTTGTAAAGCGAAATGTAAACGGTGTCGAATAAAGCAGCATATTCTTTCACCGGGATGCCGGTCCAGGCTGCAGCCATATATATTCTGGCACCATCAAGGTGCAGTTTTATTTGCTTGTTCCGGCAATAGGCCGATATTTTCCGTATCTCTTCTATCGGAACAAATTTGCCATCGCTTCTTCTAACAGGATTTTCTATGGATACCGCCCCAATGCCTGTTTTAAAAGCTTCCTGCTGTTCCAGCGCTTCAATGCTATCTTGTAATTGTTTAGCGGTAAAATACGCTTCACCCGGCGCAAGCGGCATCAGTCTTTTATTAAAAACAGTTTGTGCAGCATCCGCTTCATCCCGGTAAACATGGCTGGTATCCTGCACAAAAACTTTTGAATTTTCGCCACTCAAAATATACAATGCTAACTGGTTGGCCATTGTGCCGCTGGGTACAAAAATCGCTTTCTCTTTTCCTGTTATAGCTGCAAATTTATTTTCCAATGCTTCAACTACACCGCCAACCCCATACCTGTCTTGTTCAAATTTAGTTGCAGTATAAAACTTTGATAACTCCTTGATGTAAGCTTCCGGTGCAAACATTTCGCCATCGCCATATAATTTGATTACAGGCGGTTCGCCTGGTAGGGTTGGCATATTGCTTCGGGCAGAAGCCATAACTGCACTTCCAGGTATAAGGGTAGTTGCCAAAGCTGTGCTTGTGGCTTTCAAAAAAAGTCTTCTGTGTAATGCTGCCATGAGAATCGATTATTGGTTTGAATAATGTTGATCAACCTGCCTCCCGGAATTGAAACGTTTATATGGAGCGCAGGAAATTAATAACAGTCGCAGGCCTGGTGATGAAGTTAATAACTAAATGATTAAAAAAGAATAGCAAGTGAGTTGGCCCTTTGGCTATTTTACTTTGCTAAAATAAAAATCCTGTCTTTTACCCGGTTCAGCGCTACCGCCATCTACCCATGCATGCAATGAGTCTGCTGTAATGATCTCGTAAATTATTCTCTTGGGAAAATCATGCTCCGGGTCTTCAAATGTAAAGACCAGGTTTTTCAGATCAGCAGCTGTTAGCTTAAAATCAACGGCTTTGTTATTGTTTTGGCCGAAGGCGGTGGGGCTGTAAAATATCTCTTCACCCGTATACTGCAAGGAGATTTTTTCGGTAGTGATGGTATCTTTTCCCGCCAGGTAATAGCCACGGCCCTGCAGATGAAATTTATCCATTACCCGCCATTCCTCCACCGCTAATCCTCTTTTGGTATTCCTTTGCCAGGTGCCGGCCAGGGCATGTAGTTTTTTTAATGTCTTCTTACCAGCAGGTGGTGCCTCGAGAAAGGCACACAGTATAAAAAAAATGACAGCGGTTGAAAAATATTTTTTCATTTCGTAAAATTAGGCAGGATAACTTTTTTTCTATTGGTCAACCCGTTTCCATTCTCTATCAAACATGATCTTGAGCCTGTTCTTAAAGTCTGTTGAAAATATTTCTGTGGGTTGTGTTTCTTTGTCAATATCAATCTGGAAAGCAGCAACTTCGTCTTTGTCATTAAATTTCCTGTTTTTATCCGAATCCTTAGTGGCGGTCATAATAATCTTATTGGAAGCTTTTATAAACTGCCAGGAATTTACGTGATAACCGGCTGGCGAAATTTGTCTGAAATGGTAACCTTCTCTATCTGATACAAATAGGTACTCAGGGTCATCTGAAGTTAGTTTCTTGTCCTGGTTATAATCGTCACTGATAACAGCGTAAAAAATATTTTTCTTTGTAAGAGCTACATTCGCATTGTTCCCCTTGCCATAGCTAATATCAAAATTGCTGATTAGCATTTTCTGTTCGCCCAGAAGGTGGTATTGAGCTGTGTTCGAATTAAAAAAGATAATATTCCAATAGCTGCTGTAAGGTATTTCTTTATAATACAGACTTCCGCTTCCCCTTTCCGTTTCCCCCATCAACAAGGGGAACATCAATATCCCCGAACTGTCAATTTCAGAAAAGGAATTTGCCTGTACGTTAAGGTTGTTCTTTGGGTCATTAAGGATGGCGACCGTATCAACAGTCGTGTTGTTGGTAACCGGGCTTGGCTGTTGCTCCAGGTTTTCTTCACAAGAAGCCAAGAGGGCCGTTGCGAAGAATATCGAAGAAATTATTTTCATATGCTGGTGTAAAGTTTACGTATAAGGTTCAGGAGTTACAATTGATGTATTAATATCCGGGGTTTATTTTAATCGTTCTAAAATGCCTTTTTGTTTTACAATGTTCTTGTAATCCCATTGTATTTGCCTTGATTTTTCCAGCCAGCGTGCCAGGTCTGCAGTTTTTATTGCACTGGCACTCTCATAACCAATCGTGGCAGCTTTAAAACTGCCTACATTTTGAAGCGTTGTTTCATCAAACGACTGCCCACTCCAGAACATCAGCCGGATGCCGCTTTTTAATTTACTATAACCTACAACCGGGTTTCCATCGAGGAACCATACCGGATGGGCATGCCAGATCTTTTCCTCTGCCTCCGGTAAATGTCGCCGGATTTCTTTGGCTAGTTTATCGCAGATCTTTTTTTCTCCTTCAGTCTGCCTGCTATTGTATGCTGCTATATCGCTTTTCAATGATGCTTTATTTTGTTGTAAAGGGGTTCAAGGGATAAATATAATAATAATGGCTGGTAACCATAATACCAGGGTATTAGTTTTACCAGCCTTTATGGCGGTCGTCATTGTTATTTGTAGTAATTATTTGTTACAAATTATTAGTGGCTACCGCAGGACTTTTTAAACCGCTGCAGTTATTTTTTTTAATAGTACCAACTGCCCCTGGTGATAGTAACTATGTTCAATGATCCCCTCAATATTTCTTTGCCAGGTTCCATATTTTTCTTCTGCAAAAGTTGCATCCTGTTTTCTGCAGGCGATTGTACTACCAGACTCACAAATTTAGCTGCATTGGTTAAAAATTCGTTCCGCAGTTTTCCAATCTTTTGCGGGGTTGAAAGGAGGTAAAGCTGGATACACTTATTAATCGTCTAACCCTTTTCCGTCTAATATTTTTTGAAGATACTTCTCAATTCTGGTTTCTCTTGTTTTGGCCTGTTTGGCCGATGAAAAATGGAGCAGGTACCCTCTCTGCCTGCCAGGAGTTAGTTTATAAAATGCTAGTTTTAGTTCGGGGAATTCTTTCAGCAGTTTTTCAAATTCCACGGGTATGATATATTTAGCCGTCGGTTTAAGTACTACTTTCAATCCTGCCTTTTCTATTTTAATAGCATCTTTAATATATCTTTTTATGACGGATTTCAATTTTGTAATTTCCCCGGCGCCGGTAAACCTTAATTGTCTTGCGGCCTGTACATTTTCAGTTTGCTGTACCAATAATTTCTTAGTATCGTTTAAGAGAGCGCCTTTCATAAATAATAAAGCACAGTAGCTTTTAAAGCCGTGAATTAAAACAACATTGCTGTCATTATAAGTATAGCATGGGCAGCCCCACTTTAGCTCTTCTGTTAATCCGCAATCGAGCACAATGTTGCGTAAAGCTTCAAATGCTTCCTGCCATTTAGTTTGCTTATTAAAAAACCAATCTACTTCCGCATTCATAATTTATGTATGTGAGTTTTATGTACCAGTGCTTAATCGAATATAAAAATTGGCAATTAAGAAAATTCAAAAATACAAAAGGATAAAGTTGAAAACTGGCTTCTTTTTTTGAATCGAAATAACTAAATGTTACGGAATAATCAATTCACCATAACAGCCGCATCTGCCGGCATAGTATTTTTATCAAGCCTCGCAATACTATCCAGGGTAACCGATGCAATTTCTGTTAGGGCGTCTTCAGTAAAAAATGCCTGGTGAGCCGTTATAAGCACATTGGAAAAACTCATCAGCCGCTGAATTTTATCATCATCAATAATGTTAGCCGAAAGGTCCCTGAAAAACAACTGCTCTTCTTGCTCGTACACATCTATACAAAGGGCAGCCACTTTTTTATTTTTAAGGGCTTCAATAATATCGATGGTATTAATTAAGCCACCACGGCTGGTGTTTACCAATGTAACGCCGGGCTTCATCAGGCTGAGCGTTTCATTATTAATCAGGTAGTGGTTTTCCTTTGTTAGCGGACAATGCAAGGAGATGATGTCGGATTCCCGGAGCAATTCTTCCTGCAATACATACTTGATTCCTTTTGCAATCAAGGCCTCATCAGGATAAATATCATAGGCCAAAATCTTACAGCCAAAACCCAACATGATATGAATAAAGGCTTTGCCAATTTTTCCTGTGCCGATTACTCCCACGGTTTTGCCCTGCAGGTTGTATCCTAAAAGACCATTCAGCGAAAAATTCTGTTCCCGAACCCGGTTGTAGGCCTTGTGCGTTTTTCGGTTGATGGTTAAGATCATGGCAACTGCATATTCTGCCACAGCCTGCGGCGAATAGGCAGGCACCCGGCAAACCGCCATGTTTAATTTTTTCGCCGCTTCCAGGTCAACGTTATTGAAACCGGCGCATCTGAGGGCGATGGTTTTCACTCCTTTTTTATGCAGGACCTCCAACACATCTGCCGTTAGTTTATCATTTACAAATACGCAGACCGCCTTGGTATCTTTAACGATATCTACAATGTGTGGCCCAAGGTGCGTTTCGTGGTATACCAGTTCAAATCCATAGGCCTTATTGGCATTATTAAAAAACAACTCGTCGTATGGCTTGGCTGAAAAAAATTCAATTTTCATCTGCTAAAGGTCCGTATAATTTAGCTGATACTATGCGGCTATATTTGGCAGTTGTTGGAGTTGTAGCAAACGGTTTGAGCGAAGGCCAGGACAGGAAGGTGGAAGGGGTAATAGTATTTTGTACGTCGTTAATCATTTGGCCTTTTATAAGTATCTCCACTCTTCAGCAGCCTAACACCAGCACTAGTCTTGAATTTGGTTCTTACGTACGAATTCATGCCATAGTTCAATTGTGCTTTTACAGAAAAGTGAAGATGTGGTCTAATTACCTGACCTGTGGCTCCGCTGATGCCTATCTGCTGTCCTTTTTTAACGTGTCCCCTTTTAATGAGCACCCCATTTTTTTGTAAATGCCAATAGCAACCAAAACTTCCATCGGCATGTTGTATGATTATATAATTGGCTTTGTTTTTATAACTGTTGAATGGCCCTCCCTCATCACTATCATCTTTATAACTATAAATTGTTCCGCCTCTTGCTGCATAAACAGAAGTGCTGATTGGCATTTCAAAATCGATTGCAGCAACATGTCGATGTGAGAACAGTCCGCCATAACCCTGCACAACCCGGTGGCTGGTTCCTGCGGCATAAGGAAGTTGGTATTCAACACTATGAAGATTTGAGGTGACCGGAGTGCTGAAAAAATAAAATATTGAAAGTGTTACGACGATTAGAAGCGCCACCAGCAATACAATTTTATAAATTATTTTCATAGAATTAAACTTCTTTACGTGGCCCTGTAAAGTAAGTAGATTCTATTCAACCCTTTCAGGGTTGGCTGTATTTTATTTTCTTTCCCGTATCACCGGATTGCATCCGGAGTTATTTATAGTGAAGCCCTTCGGGCTTGTAAGCTACTGTGTATTTTACTGCAGCCATTATTGACTCTACATTTTTCTCCATGTTATATTTGGTTGTGTAAGTCGTAAATAGGCGTTAATCAATCATACGCCAGTCACGCTACTCAGCTCGCAAAATCTTTTCCATATTACGTCCTTTCGCTAATTCATCTACGAGCTTGTCCAAATACCTTACCTGTTGCGTTAATGAATTTTCGATTTCCTCCACACGATAGCCGCAGATTAATCCAGTTATAAGATGAGCGTTCGGGTTTAATGTAGCGCTCTGAAAGAATATTTTAAAAGTTGCTTTTTCTTCAATGAGTTTTTGCAGCTTTATATCGTCGAAACCTGTCAGCCACTCAATTACCTGGAGCAATTCTTCTTTCGTTCTGCCTTTCTTCTCAATTTTAGCGAGATAATGTGGGTATACCGAGCCGAATGTCATTTTTGCGATACGCTCATTATGAGTATTTGCGTTGTTCATACCTTGTCTTTTAGCATTTATTCCAAAGTAGCCAGGTACTGCTCCGCCAGCAGTAAGTCTGCCGGCACATCAATCTTTACAGACGTCTGTGCAGTTTCTACCATCCGTATGCGAATACCGTTTTCTAAATAACGCAGTTGCTCCAGCTTTTCCGCCTGCTCGGCTTTGGCTGCCGGCCATTTTGTAAACTGCAACAGCACCTCTTTGCGAAAAGCATACACACCAATATGTTCAAAATACGCTGGCAGGTAATTGTCGTCCCGCTGGTAAGGTATTGTACTGCGACTAAAGTACATGGCATCGTTGTGTATGTCGGTGATTACTTTCACATAATTAGGATCGGCTATGAGTGAACGGTCAATAAATTTTTTCATCAGCGAAGCTACCTGCACGTTGTCATCATCAAATGCCTGCAGCAATTGTTGCAGCGGTTCTTTTTGAACAAAGGGCTCATCGCCTTGCACATTCAGGATGATGTTGGCATTCATATCGGCTACTGCTTCGGCAATACGGTCGCTGCCGCTTTCATGCGGCTGGTTGCTCATAATGGCCTTGCCGCCATTGTTCGTTATTTCATCAAAAATTTTGGTGTGATCTGTTACTACATACACGGCATCGAAGAGGCCGGTAGCCAATACATTGTCGTAGGTGTGGCGGATAACAGTTTTATCGCCTAGCGGTTGCACCAGCTTGTAAGGAAACCGGGTAGAGGCATACCGGGCAGGTATCATGGCAATTTTTATCATGCTGCAAAAATAAACCGTTTGCGGTTCTTAAAAAGACATGGGCAATTCATCAAATTTTTGCCGGCAGTTGCCGCAACGGTAATGTTTGCTGCTGGGCGCTTCCTGTCCATATAGTATTTGGTTTTTCAGCTTCTGCCAAAAGCCCACCGGTTGCAAAGTAATATGTTCCAGGCCCAGAGCGTGTGCTTTACAGTTGGGGCAGGGTATTTCCTTCAAATAATTTTCTTCGGCTTCGTGCATCAGCACCAGCGCTGCTGCAGTATCGGTTTTTTCTACCATCAGTTTAATGCCACCCACAGCAGGATTCAGCAGCGGATCGATGGTAACAATATGCTCATCTTTTAAATGGCAGTTGATATCATTTTCCTGCAGCAGGCCCAGCGTCATATTGGCCAGCATATAATTGTCGAAAGAGGCTACTTGTTCAAACTCCATAATTTTAGTCATTGCCTCCTATGATGATGGGGGTATTGCCTTTGCCCATTACAATTACCTTGGCATTCTGGCTAAGGGCTAGTTCTTTCATGGCTTTTATCTGCTCGTATTGTAATTGCTGACTGGTAAGGCCGGTGTTGATGATGCGTTGGTAATCGGCAATACCCTGTGCTTCCACTCTTTTCCTTTCAGCTTCCTGCTTTTCTTTCTGCAGTACGAATTCCATTTTCTTGGCATCCTGTTCTGCATTTATTTTCGATTCTATGGATGCCTTTACAGAATTAGGTAAAGTGATATTACGCACCAGCAGTTGCTCCAGCATCAGGCCGCGGGTTTTAAAATTTTCTTCTATGCTTTTGTAAATACGTTGTTGAAACTCATCTCTCTTATTACCAAACAGGTCGATGGCCTGGTAGTACACGGCATTATCCCTTATCTTGGTTCGGGTGATGGGCCGTACAATTTTATCCCGGAAATCGGGGCCGGTTTCCCGCAGCAATTTGGGGGCATCGCTGCCAATTACCCGGTACAATACAGTCAGGTCGATGGTAACTTCCAGCCCGTCGCTGGTAAGAACCTTGATGGCATCATCACCCACCTTGGTACCTTCATCATTTATCCCGCTCATGGTATAATTCTGCGTTTTTACATCTAACATTTTTACATCCAGCAATGGGTTGATAAAATGCAGACCGCTTCCCAGCACATCGTTTTGTATGTTACCGAACAATACTTTCACACCCACTTCACCGGGGTCTACCTGCTTAATGCTGGTAAGCACAATGCCCACTACAATAAAGCCCAGGCCCAGCAACCTGCCCATGGGCACATACCTTGCCGTGGCCGGGTTTGCTTTTAAAAATGCACCGGCACCAGCCAGTATAATAACACCAATAATTATAAGGAACATGCAGTAAATTTTAGTGCGGTAAGTTACGTTAAAACGGTGGAGTAAAAATGGCGTAATGGTTATTTGACTGATACTGCCATTAACCGTTTTGTAATCCTTCCAGGATAACATTAACATCATACTGCTCGCTATTTTTTTGCGGGTTGCTGTAGTTTACGGCAACCCTTAATGCTTTAAGGCCGGTAATGCCTGGCAGGTCTTCTAAATCCAGCATTTCGAGGCTGTTCTTTTTAAGGTAGCCTTTGTTTTGTAAAAATGCAAT
Organism: Chitinophagales bacterium; assembly: GCA_038256495.1. GTDB lineage: Bacteria > Bacteroidota > Bacteroidia > Chitinophagales > Chitinophagaceae > Ferruginibacter. Next base: position 2,667 of record JBBSKH010000090.1, on the reverse strand, counting down.
ATAGCGTTCGTAGATCCTGGCATCCTGTTCGGATGTGTAGATGATGGCAATTTTACCGGGGCTGGTTACCCGCTCGGTTGTGCCGATGATATGCGCTTTGTCGATGCGCTTTTTCACGATCTCATATCGGGCATTGTAGGCGCCGTCTACATCAAAGCGTTTTTCATCCATGCGAAATTGTATGGAGAGTGCCGTATTGTAAACCAGTATCAGCGAAGCGATCTCCAGGTCAAAATCAAGACCGGCCTTAATTTCGGCAAATTTCTGTTCCATCTCGCAGGTTATCATTAGTTGCCATAGCTGCAGGTTATGCAGGTATATGGTATCAAAATGTTTGTTGCGGCTTATGGACTGTCCCACGTAAATATTATATTCTACGCCGTCCGTTTTGTACCGCTCAAAATAATGAGGGAACATCTGCTGTGCTTCTACCTGTTTTTTATCAAGGTAAGCTGCCAGGTGCTGGTTGATTACGTTGATGCTGTGATCGTAATTCTTGCGTAAGTCGTAAATAGAATTGGTATCGGGATGCAGGGCCTCAAAATAGCTGTTCACCATGGCTTCCAGCCCGCGGGAGTGTCGCTTAAGTTGTCGCAGGATGGGGTGCAGATCGTGCTCCATAAAATATGCCACCTTGTATTCGCTGCCCGATACAAAATGTTGGCTTACTTCTTTTTTAAACGCATTCAGGCGGTAAAACAGTTCTTCGTAAATGGGTAGCCTTGTTTTTCGGATGGCTTCTTCCAGCAAGTGTGTTACCAGTTGAAGCTGGCGGGCAAGATCGGCCTGTACGGCAGAGGCCCTTTTTTCAGAAGAACTCTTGATGTCTAACTGGCCATATAACGGGTATACATGTTTGAAAACAATATCATGAAAAATAGGTTGCTCATCATTGGCTTCCCGCAGCATGAACTTATTGGCCTCTTCCTCAAAGCGCCATTTAACTGAGGGGTGAATGGTGGTGCACTCCTCCTGTATGATGGCCTCCCGCCGGTTTTGTGTTTCTACTTTAATGCGGTTTAGCGCCATGCTGATAATGGGCATCAGCGCATGTAGTTTTTCCAGAGAACCGGCATTCAGCTCGTAGGTATGTTCTGCAGCCAGCTCCAGGAAACCAAGGAATTTATCATCTTTCTTAATAGGTGCTAGAATATAACTGCCAATGGGCTGCTTATGCAGCAACTGCGATACCTGGCTGCAGGAATGCTTGTTGAACCTGGCCACATCGGTTATTACCAGCGGCTTGTTCTGTTCTATTACCAGCTCGTAACTAGGCCCACAAAAACCTTCTTTGGCTACCATCTTCTTATGACCGCTTAATATAAAATTCACCATCCCCCGCTGGTGGGCGGCATAAAAAATGCCATCCTCGTACATCATGAAACCCACCCTTAGCGTCGGCAGGTTGAAGAGTATCTTCATACTGGCCATAATGTTCTCAAAAGAATCAGGTGTGTTCAGCAACAGGTCGGAGGTAATGGTTGCAAGTGAATGATCAAAGCTGATGTCTAACATATTTACAATGCCAATGCCCCGTATTATCCAGCTGTTGGGTGGAAATTTTTGCTTCCAGAGCTCAATATTATCATAATCATCCATCAGCTCCAGGAAATCATCTTTGGTAAGCTTTACCGATTTGTCAGTAGGAATAATTTCCAACAGATCGCCATTTAAGCCCATTCGGTAAGTGCGGGTTATGCCCGATTGTTTGTGCACAATATCTACCAGGGTGGGCATCCCCGTTGGGATGGGAAAATTATAGTGCAAGCCCAGTATAGCAGCACATCCATAAACGTACAGCTGATCTTCAGTATAATTGTTTAGTTCAAAACCAAGCTCATTTTCTGCTCCTTCCATAATGCTTCGCAGCCGGCTGCTAAGGTAAAAAAGCTTGAATTCAAAAGGCGGAATAATACCTTTAATCTCGTTGCCCAGCAATGCATCGGGAAAAAGTGTTCTGCAAAGGCGCTGAATAATATCATGGTATTTTTCAAAATCTTCTTTGCTGATGCCTGTTATTAGTTCGGGGTAGGGGCGGCAATCATCCAGCAATTTAGACGCAAATGCTGCAAGGTTAGCATCCGTATCCTCAGCCTGTTGCTCAAGCGCAGCTATTACTTTAAAAAAACCTATCTGGGTAGTGGCAGGAAAAGCCACCTCTTTGCCTTTGTAAATCATTGTTGTACGTTTTATGCTGTGGCCGGGTAAAACCGTACTTAATTTAATTAGTAAAACAAGTCAGGTAATGCAGTTGCCCTGCTGTTTTATAAATTTAAATATAGGCTATATTTCCGTGTTGGCAGCCTGTTTACAGGGGGTTAGTGCAAAAAAAAGCGCATTCCTTCACAGAATGCGCTCAATATGATGTAGTTATTTTTTATTTAGTTGTTCAGCATCAGCGGCATTACCAGCATTAGCAATTCTTCACCTTCACCTTGTTCAGTAGGTTTGATGATGCCTGCCTTGGTAGAAGTACTCAGCTCCATGTTAATATCGTCGGTATCGGCGCCGTTCAGCATTTCAATAAGGAATTTTGCATTGAAGGCAATTTGCAAATCCTCGCCATCGTATTGGCAGGCCATGCGTTCGTTACCTTCAAAGCTGAAGTCAACATCCTGCGAAGCAAGTTGCAACTCGCTGCCGCTGATGCTTAAGGCAACCTGGTTG
>JBBSKH010000089.1:0-15136 GCA_038256495.1 Chitinophagales bacterium | reverse complement strand
CCCGCCGGGACCGTACCAATGAATACTGAAGGTTGAAAGCGATTTAGCCAAAAAAATATTTTTGTTGCAAAGTATATCCATAGTTTATTGTTTATCTTTTGCAAATGTTTAACCGCAGTATCAACAAATGGGAGATGGTGCTCCTTTTCATAAACGGCGTTATTGGTGCAGGTATTTTTGGTTTACCCTCCAAGGTTTTTAAAGAGATTGGTGTGCACAGTATTGCTGCTTTGCTTGTTTGTGCAGTTACCGTTTTTATCATTATTGTATGCATGGCCGAAGTAAGCAGCCGCTTTGATAAAACCGGCGGGCCATACCTCTATGCACAATCATCCCTTGGACCACTCATTGGTTTTGCAACGGGATGGCTGCTATTGCTTACCAGGTTTATTACTTATGCAGCATTGGTTAATTTATTGGTTACCTATCTTTCTTTTTTTTCTGAATGGTTTGCAGAGCCAATGCCAAGGATTGCCACTATAACCGTAATTACTTTGGTTTTGGCATTTATAAATCATATTGGTGTAAAGAATACAACCCGGGTAAATAATTTTTTAACCATTGCAAAACTGCTGCCGCTGTTTTTATTTATTGGGGTTGGCTTGTTTTTTTTAGCGCCTGATAATTTTGAAATTAAGGAAACACCGGGCTTCGGCTCCTTTTCATCAACTGTATTATTATTGGTATTCGCCTTCGGCGGATTTGAATCAATTTTGGTAAACTCGGGTGAGGTTAAGAACCCAAAAAAGAATTTGCCATTTGCATTGTTGCTGGCATCTGTCTGCATTGTTATTATCTATGTGTTGATACAAATTGTAAGCATCGGTACATTACCGGGCCTTGCATCTTCCACCAAACCCTTAGCCGATGCGGCAGGTTTATTCATGGGTAAAACCGGATCAACCATTATTGCCATCGGCGCTTTGTTTTCCATTACCGGTACATTAAATGCCATCATGCTCGTAGGCACCAGGCTGCCCTATGCATTCAGCGAAGAGAAACAGTTTCCAAAAGCATTTTCTTTCATCCATCCAAAATACAAAACACCTACACTTTCTTTATTGTTGTTTACCGGCATTACTCTCATTGTTTCCATAACCAACAGTTTTATTTATGCAGCCACCATCAGCGCCATTACCAGGGTGATGATATATGGTATTGTTTGCTTTGCATTAATCCGGCTTCGTAAAATAAACCCATCGAAAACAGGCTATTTCAGAATACCGTATGGAAACGTTTTTGCCGTTGCCGGCATTGGGGTAACATTTTGGTTACTCAGCAGCTCAAAACTTACCGAGCTGAAGGATGTGGCAATTGCTGTTGCAATTGGCCTGCTTATTTATATCTACATGGAGTTTCAGAAAAAGAGAAAAGGCATATAACATCAGGTAAATCCCTGGTCCCGGCAGCCAGGTCCCAGTAGAGTTTAAACCTTTATAAAATTTAAATATTAAATCATTTTCCTGCAAAACCCCGATGAATAAAATATTTCAAACATAAAAAAGGTGTAATATAAATCTTTCAATATCTACCACCGCCGTGGGTGCTCCCCAATCTTTTTGCCTGTTATATTTTTGCATTAAATAAAATACTATGTTTATGCGGTGACAGGCTAGTTGAAAGCAACCAACTCGCCGGTTAAAACAAATACTGACATTTAATTACATAAACTGAAACCAACTCAATGCGAAAATTAATCTTTACTCTATTAGCAGTCTTAACACTAAATTTTCATGGCTGGACAGCCTTACCATTATCTACGCCGTCCTCATTGCAAAAAATTGAAACCGCAGACAATCCCGTTTTTTCCAAGGAAAAGCAATTCCGCATAGCCCAAATGAAATTATTTGCTAGTTTGACACCTGAAAAATATGGCGAATTAAGAGGAAAAAAACTGAACATTTTTGAAAGGTTTTCTTTTAAAACGTCTCAATGACGCATGAAGAAAATGCTAAAGCATTATGAATTTGGTGATGAACCTACCACTCTACAAAAAATCAGTTGGCTGCTTAAAGGTTTATTATTTGGACCAATTGCACTTTTAATCGGATATCTGTTTTTTAAAGACGAAGAAAGAGAATTGATCAAATGGATATGGTTTGGTTTTGCTGGTTTTACAATTATAGTCGTTGCCTTACTACTTACTTTATAAGGATACTAATTTAAAAACTTTCTGCCGCCGTTGGTTCGACGTTTTCCCCTGTTAGCGCAGATAAAGATTTCTTGCGCTCTGTTAGCGCAGAAAGTCGGGAAGAAGCCGACAAATTATTTAACGGACTTTCAGCAGTCGGAAATATTGAAGCGCCTATTTGCGACAGTCCCTGGGGTTCCTATTTTGGGATGTTTAGAGACAAATTCAGTATTGAATGGATGGTGGATTTCGACCCAAATGTAACGGGCAAAAGTAACTGACGAAAAACAAAGAATGCCTAAACGTGTGTATTGCTGCAGCTACTTCAAAATGACTTGACAGACTGAAAAGACTATTGTCAATGAGGGGTTTCAGTTTCGGAGGACGATTTTCAAATACATCTCCATTGCTAAGCTCTGTCTTTTAAAGTTATTAAGCCACCTTTCTGGTTAAAAAAATAAAGATATGACTTCGCATTTACCATTATCTACTCACAAATTACTTTCAGGAAATATTTTTCCACCCCATGCAACGTACCTCAATAAAAAGTTGTCAGCCTTTGCATAAGAAGTTATGGATGTACGCCAACTTGTAAAGGACTGCCTTCGGCAAAAACCCGAAGCACAAAAGCAATTATATGATCAGTATGCTAAAAACATGCTCGGGGTTTGCTATCGCTACACCAAATCGCTTAAAGATGCTGAAGATGTACTGCAGGATGCCTTTGTAAAGGTTTACCACAATTTGCATCAATACAAATTTGATGGGGAGCTTGGTGCCTGGATTCGTCGCATTATGGTAAATACTGCCTTAAATTTTTTAAAGAAGAATAAAAAATATCAGCAGGAAATGTCCTTTACCGATGCTCCTTTGCATTCCGTTTCAGACGAGTCACCCGTAATAAAATTACAGGCAAAAGAACTGGCCGATCTTATACGTCAACTTCCGCCGGGTTACCAGGCAGTATTTAATCTTTTTGCCATTGAAGGTTACAGCCATATAGAAATTGGTGAAATGCTGGGCATTTCTGATGGTACTTCCCGATCTCAATATGCAAGAGCAAGAGCTTTACTGATAAGCTGGATAGAAAAAAATAATTTGGAAACAGAAAATATATTGTATGCAGGAAAATGAATTTGAGGATGCCGTAGGCAAAAATATGGAGGGCTTCGGAGTGGAACCTTCTGCCATGGTATGGACAAAAGTGGAACGCAGTATACGCAAAGAAAAGAAACGCCGCTTTGCTTTTTGGTACTGGTTTTTATTGCTGCTACTTGGCGGCGGCATTGCAACAGCCATTTTATTTAACCCGGCAACTAATGATAAAACAACTATTGCAAATTCCCAAATAGAAAAAAATACAAACAACCCTATTCTAACTCATGTAAAAAAAGATAGCTCAAATATTGGAGAAATTATAATTGATACTGGAAAGAACAGCGAAGAAATTCTAATTCAAAAAGAAATTGTCGTTGATGAAATAAATGCGGTTCCGGCTAAATCCAGTAAAATTTCAAATAAAAACAGTTCGGTTTCCGAACTGAAAAATACTTTGTATAAAAAAACTGGAACTGTAAAAGCGACAACTACTAATAAAATTAAAAATCAAACAGAAAAAAAACAGTTGGCCGCTAATACAATAGGTGCTTCCGAACAGCAATTTGAATCAGCATCTGAAAGGGAAACAATACCCGCAGAAAAATCAGTATCAAGGAACATTGTAAATCAAATAGATACTGCGGTAGTTAAAGTAAATAAAATTCCGGATTGGGAAAATGCAGATTCAGTTACCAATGATTTAGCACTTGCAGATAGCTTTTCTAAACCCATTAAAAAAGAAACGGCAAACCAAAAATTAAATAAATGGAATTGGGGCGTGCAATTTTCGGCAGCTAAATCTGGTTTTTCTAAAGGATTGTTTTCTCTAAATAAAGCTGTGTATGCGGCTCCTGCATATTCAAATCCGGGTTCAGGTGCAAGTGGTGCTCCAAATCCTTCGGCAATTAAGCCTTCTTTTTCCTGGTCGGCCGGGTTGTTTATAAAAAAGCCTGTATCTAAAAAACTGGATATTTCAATTGGCATTGATTACCATTATCTTTCTACCCATCAAAGGATAGGAAGCCTGGTAGATAGCATACGAATGATAAATAATGCTTCTTCTAATGGGGTGCAAATAAATAATTTTTACCGGCAGGCAGGATCCGGCAATACAAATAGTTATACTAACAAATTTCATTTTATAGGCTTGCAGGCTAATATTGCCTGGGAAATTATAGCTGCTAAAAAGTTTAAACTTTACTGGGAAAACGGGATTGCGTATAACCGGTTAGTGAGTTCAAATATGTTGTATTATAGTAACTCTTTGCCGGGTTATTACAAGGATAATTCCCTGTTGCACAAAAATCAATTTTCTTTTTCAATGGGATTGCTCTTGCCTGTAGGCGAAAAGTTGATGCTAAAAACTTTTTTAAACTACAACCTTACGCCGGTATTTAAAAACTATTCGGCATCTAACCCACATTTTTCAACCTTTGGGTTACAGCTAAAATATATTTTTAAAAAATAAATATCCAATGCAACGGTAGCAGGTTTACTGTTGTCAGCCCTTAAATTAATGTTTACGAAAGGAGCCAAAAATCATTTTCTGGTGAATGGCAAATTAAAAATTAAATTATGAAAATAAATTCATTACTGCTGTTAGCAATTATAATGCTGTTTAGTGCCTGCACAAAAGACTATGTAGAAGAGTCCTACAGCTTTTTTCGCCCAGTATATAAAACAAAAGATGAAGTAAAAGCGAATATTAAAAACAGCAATGCGGAGCCGCTTACCAACCCCGGTAAATTATTTATAAAAGGAAATTATGTTTTCCTGAATGACTTAAATAAGGGAGTTCATATAATTGATTACAGCAACCCTGCTGATCCAAAAAATATTGCATTTGTAAATATTCCCGGCAATGTGGATTTAGCCGTTCGTGGAAATTATCTTTATGCAGATTGTTATACTGATCTGGTTACTATTGATATTTCGAACCCTGCAAATGTAAGGCTTCATGGATTTATTGAAGGCGTTTTTCCGCACCGGTTTTATGATGCAAATTTTAATCCCGACTCATCTAAAGTAATCACAAGCTGGACAAGGGTGGATACTGTAGTACGGAAGCCGTATCATAATACTAGTCGCAATTTTTTTGCAGAAATGAATGTATTTTCTTTATCAGTTGCTTCCGGATTAAATAATGCATCTTCACCAAATGGTATAGGCGGTTCTATGGCACGATTTGCTTTGTATAATAACAGGATGTACACCGTGAGCCATAACGATCTTAAAATTTTTAATACTTCAAACGCTGCCACACCGGTTTATGCAGGTAAAGTCGACATAGGCCAGGGCGATATAGAAACCATTTACCCTTACCAGGATAAGTTATTTATCGGTTCGCAAACTGGCATGTATATATATAGTGTTGCTAATGCTGATAACCCGGTAAAGTTGGGTACTTCCACACATATACGTGCATGCGATCCTGTAATAGCTGAAGGAAACTACGCCTATGTAACTTTAAAAGGAGGATCCTTTTGTGGTGGCTTTTCAAACCAGCTTGAGGTAATAGATATTACAAACATAATGGCGCCAAACCGTTTAAAAGTTTATAACATGACCAGCCCTACAGGCTTATCAAAAGATAGAAATAATTTATTGATATGTGATGGCAGTAATGGGCTGGTAATTTTTAATGCGGCCAATCCGATGGACATGCAGCCCGTGGGAAAAATTGAAAATATTATTCCCTATGATGTAATTGCGACAAACGGCCTGGCGCTGGTAGTGGCAAAAGGGGGACTCTATTTTATTAACTACCAAAATCCGTCAGCCCCAATTATTTCAGGAAAAATTGCAACAACAAATTAATTTTTATGACTAAAAATATTATAGCATTTATCATTTGTAGTTTTGTTTTCTGCAACCTGTTATTTGCACAAAAGCCAGCATTTTATCTGGCGCCACAGGTGGGTTTATTAAATGGTAATTCGCATGCAGGCAAAATGTTTGGATTAACAGCAGGCTTAGCAACAACGGATTGGGTTTACGGTATTGGTGCATCCATTGACTATTATAAATTACGTTCTGTTCCTGTTTATGCGGAGGTAAAAAGAATGCTTGGCAATAATAAGAATACACCATTCTTATATGCCAATGCCGGAATAAATATGGATTGGGTTTTAGCCAATCAACATTATCATCAGCACAATTGGGGATGGGGAGCACCGCTGACGGATTGCAATTTTTCAAACGGGCATTTTCTAGAAGCAGGTGCTGGCGTTAATATAAAAAACAAAGAAGAAAAAGGCTTTAGTTTATCGCTTGGCTATTCCTCAAAAAGTTTAAGCGAAAGCTGGACGGAAAATATTTGGGATCCTTTAGAAAATAAATTTACTCCCACTTTAAGGGCAAATAAATATTCTCTGAACAGAGTGGTATTTAAGGTCGGGTTTCGTATATTTTAATACCTCTATTTAAACTATAAGCCGGGATGAAAATTTGCCATGAAGCTTAATAGTATTTTGTGGCAAATTATTCATTCCTTTTTTCTCCGCTGTAGGTCCACCCACTTCCCTGGAACTAACCACGAATGAATTCGGTATAGCACCAATACATCATGCATCAGCATAATGTAGGTTAGTCATAAGCCAGACCGACGGCAGGAAACTGCCGCCGGGGTTGGCTTATTTCAATCCCCTACCGATCAGTCTTAAGTTCGCCAAAATTGCTTAAATTTGAAAAACATAAACTGTAAATCATGGATGGACGAGTAATAAATATTGACCCCAAAATTTTGGGCGGAACACCTGTATTTTTTGGAACAAGAGTGCCAATTAAAAATCTATTTGATTATTTAGAGACTGGAGATTCAATTGAAGTTTTTCTTGAAGATTTTGAAGGAGTTAGCAAGGAGCAAGTTATAAAAGTGCTTGAAATGTCTCAAAAATTAATTGAATCATCAACAAATATTCTCAATGAAAATTTTGCTTGATGAATGTGTTACCAAACGTTTAAAAAAGCATTTGGAAGAATATGAAGTTTTTACAGCTCGGGAGTTGGGACCAGGTGGAATAAAAAATGGAAAGCTATTGACATATTGTGTTGAAAATAGCTTTAACATTCTACTTACAATTGATAAAAATTTAATGTTTCAACAAAACCTCGATAAATATCCTATCACTACTGTTGTATTAAATTGTGTGACGAGTAAAATTGAAGAGCTCGTTACGTTCTTGCCATCTTTCAAATTACAGGTTGACAAATTACAGAAATATCAGGCCTACATCATTAACAAATAAGGGCGAACGCACAATCGAGTTAGCAAGGGGATTTTAATCCCTTGCCCTTCGCAGAACCGCATCCCGATACGCTTTGCTTGCGGGACAGGCTGTGAACATCTTCCGCCGCTGCGGGCGCTGCCTAATCTAATAGCCGGGCGGCAATAGAATGAACAATGAACTTTTTATTATAAACCTGCCTTGCGGCAGGCAGGTTTAACTTCGGTTACGGGCTGACGATTTTTTAATACCGCCACATCGCCGAAATTATTGAATGCTATTGGAACAGTTGGCATCGTGGACAGAAAATTTACGCCGACACAGTTGTATGAAATTCGATTTCTATTAATAAAATAAATATTCTGATATGAACAAATTGCTGCTTTTTTTCTTTCTGCCATCTCTCTCATTTGCACAGATAGACAGTACTGACATAATCGTTAAGCATATGATGGAGAAGCAAAAAATTGTTGGCCTTTCGCTGGCTGTAATTAAAAATGGAAAACCTGTTGTAAACAAAGGCTATGGATTAGCCAATGTAGAATTAAATGTACCAGTTACCTCCGAAACTGTAATCAGGCTTGGTTCAGTTAGTAAGCAGTTTTTTACAACAGCTATTATAAAACTAATGCAGGAAGGAAAACTAAGTATTGAGGATTCGGTACATAAATTTTTTCCTGATGCACCAGAAGCATGGCGGCCTGTTAAAATAAAAAACCTGATGTCTCACACATCTGGCTTGCCAAGAGAAGGCCCTGCTTATAGCAATTCAAAAATCCAACCCGATATAAACATTATTAAGTCTGCATACAGCTTACCCCTGGTTTTTAAACCGGGCGAAAAATACCAGTATTGTAATTTAGCTTATTTCATGTTGGCAGAAATTATAAAACAGGTAAGTGGCATGCCCTGGCAGGATTATATTCATGATAAATTATTTATACCAGCAGGCATGAATAATAGTTACCTGACTGACTTTTATCTCATCATTCCTAACCGTGCCGATGGGTATATGCATAATAAAAACACCCTGGTAAACGCCACAGCCATGTATGCCATACGACCCAGCGGTGGCTTTCTTTCTACTGCTTCAGATATGATTAAATGGGAAAAAGCGATGAGAGAAGAGAAAATTATTCTTACAAAAGACAATTGGCAAAAGCTATGGCAACCATTTATTAAAATTTCAGATAAAGCAGATGCAAAGGAATATTATGGTTTTGGATGGGTAATAGATGAATACAATGGGCATAAATTAATTGTACACGGTGGTGCTAATATTGGATTTAGATCTGTATTTACACGTTTTGTGAATGACGGCCTTTCAATAATCATTCTTACCAATACAGATGAAGCAAATCCCCGTGCCATTGCAAATGCGCTGGCTGATTATTATTTTAGGAAATGAGTGTTTAATACATATTTTTTTCTTCTCTATGGCATTTCTTTTCCTTGCTCAGACATGCGGCGTAGCTAATGGGCGTAGGGTATCTGTGCAAAATAATATTGCTTTAAATTATGAGATCAGTATAGCTACTACATTTCCGTGGTCGCCACCACTTTTCGATGGCCGCTGCTTTGACGAGCCACATAGTAAAACTCACGATCTTTTTGATTATACTTTTTTGCCGGCGAGGTATTGCTCTGCGCCAGGCTGCATGTCGGAGAGCTCCCGAAAATTCCGGATAGTCAAGGCGGCGGCGGCGCTGTGTGAAGAGCGGCTGCGGTAAAGAAACGCAAATCCTACCGAAACCGTTCAACCCTAAACGGTTGTAAATTCATACTTGTTGCTTTTTTATTTACTAACTCTTCTACTAATTTACCAGTGCCAGCACCGAGACTTAAACCCAACATAGAATGACCCGTAGCAACAGTAATATTTGAATGTTTTGAACTGCGTCCTATAAATGGTAATCCGTCTGCTGAGCAGGGACGATAACCATACCATACCTTTTCAACAGGTGGTAATGGCACATCATACTCGGGGTAAAAACGTTTTACTGCATCCAGTATTCCCTGCACACGGTTCATTCTTACCGGTGTTTTATGCGATGTAATTTCCATCGTTCCACCAAAGCGGATCTTGTTTCCATCCATTGGTGTTACAGCCGCACGGCCTTCCATCAATAAAGCAGGGTAATTTAATTTGTAAGGAGAATCTTCATAGGTAACAGAATAACCTCTTCCCGGAATCAGTGGTGTATTTATATCCAGCAATTTAGCTGTGGGCATTCCCCAGGAGCCGGTTGCCAGCACTATTTCATCTGCCTCATATGCATTGTTAGCAGTAATAATCTTTGTAACTGCGGTTAATTTTTTTTCAAATCTAATTACTTCCTGGTTTGGAATGAGCTTCACTCCTTTTTCTCTCAAATAAGTTAATAAACTGCTCATTAATTTATCAGGATAGCAATGTGCATCACAATTATATAAAATGGCCCCCATTCCATTAACCGTAGTTTGCGGTTCCAATGACTGTAATTCTTCCTTTCCTATCATTCTTGTATCATCCAACCCTAACCTGAGTGCTTTTTCATAAAGGTGGGTTGCATGACTCTTAAATTCTTCGGTCTGAAAAATTTCCAGTACTCCTTTTTGTTCATAAGCAAAATCAAACCCGGGAATTGATAACCATGATTCATATTCAGCTTTACTGAGCAATGCAATATCTCTTAAAGGAATGGCAGCCGCTTCTACGTTTTCCTTCTTTGCACTATTAATAAATTTCAATCCCCAACTAATCAGATCCCAATCAAGTCTTGGCTGCACATAAAACGGACTCTTTGAATTCCACATCCACTTAAAACCCTTTTTTACTATACCCGGAGTTGCCAGCGGCACAAAATGACTTGGACAGATATATCCAGCACTACCGTAACCGCATGTATCTGTAAAATCACTTTTATCAAGTACGGTTACTTCCCAACCTGATTGTTGAAGATAAAATGCTGAGCTTAATCCAATGATGCCGCCGCCAATGATAATTACTTTGCCCCTGGCTGTTGCAGGAGTATTCAGATTAGCTAATTCTTGTTCCAACATAGTTTTCTTTATAAATTAAAAGTTATATTTCAATCAGCCTTCTTTCATCTGCCACTTTAAATCCGTTCTTTAAAATTGCTTTGTCTGACTTGGTGTTTCCCAACCTTTTGAACAGCAACGCCACCTATCGTGAGATGCCGCCGCCTGTTGCTATTGTTCTGGAGCCGCCGACAAGCGGCGAAACAGCCGTAGACAAGTGCCAATAATATTATCAAAGATGGTTTAAAAAAAAGTATTTAAAAAAATTAAAGGAATTACTATTTTGGTTTATAAATCCGAAAACGATGAAACATTCTTATTCGTTCCTATTTACGGCAATACTTCTACTATTTCTATCGCCTTCCTTCGCACAATTTATAAATAAGGCATGTCAACCAACGTTTGTAATATTAAGAGCTTCCAGAAACATGCATTAAACCTTTCGGTTGGAGCTGATACACGCAGGTAAAAGAATTGGTACAGCGCCTGCCCGTTTTTTGGTTGAAGAAAGATGCTTTTGCAAAGGAGCTGGTTGAAAGTACGGCGGGCATTTCCCCACTAGCGCCACTTTAGCGAGCTACTTGTTGCCGTTTTCAATCACCCGGGTTGCAACCAGAATAATGAAAACGTATGCTTAATTTATTTCAAGAAAGATTATAAACAATTAAAAAATTAAACGGGTGCATTTTAAATTATTGTTTAACCGTATTTCTTGTGGGGGGTGGGGACACCACCCACGGCGGCCTTCCCCGGTTGACGTCCCCACCAACCGGCGACAATTTCAAATGCACCCAATTAAACCCTGATCAAAAAATGCTAAGAAATTTTATTTACTCTTCACTGATACTCTTAAGCTGTAATTCTCAAAATGAAAAAAACAGCACCATAACTTCCGATGCGGCAAATAATGAAAGCGAACAAATAGAGCGCCTGGAAGTTATCAGTAGCGGGGGTATGCAGGGAAGCTATTATTCTTGTATACTCACCAAAGATTCAGTATATGTCACTTTTTCACTTGCGATGGATTCTCTTAAAAATTATTCATATCAAAAAGAAAATAATGAAACCGGCTGGCAAAGTTTAATTAATGAAATAGATATCCAGGATTTTAAAAAAGCTGTGAATGGTGAAAGTCGGCTGGCTTTTGATGGTATTGATACCAAAATTACAATTAAGACGAATAAGGAAGAAATATCCAGGATGAATGCAAATACAAATAAAACCTGGAAGACCATCCTCGATTCTACTGCAAAATATTTTAAACACTAAGCAATATATCCTTCCAATGGTGACAAGAGCCGTGCAAACTTGTATGAATCAGGAATTGATGAGTTTGAAATTATTTCTTTTTCTCCACCGTAGGTCTCCCCCATCTTCTGTAAGCCAACGCCTCCCTATGTAAAACGCCGTAGCGGCTTCCCTATAGCGATATGGATACCTGCAACGCCACACTTGTAGCGCAGCTATAATTTTTCAATTTGTACAATACCGGTGTTAAAAACCTGCCTATCGGCGGCGGCTACTTCCTTAAAGAAAAATAAAAAATAACTGTTCCGATCATTAGGCAGCATACTTTACTGACATCCTTCTTTCACCATTACACCATCTATCATTACCCCGCAAACTTTGCTGAGGTATTCAAAAGGATCGCCGTTAAAAAAAACAAGGTCCGCATCTTTACCGGGTTCTATGCTGCCAACTTTGTCAGCTATGCCTAATAAACGTGCAGGATTTAGGGTTACTGCTTTTAAGGCTTCTTCAAAACTCAGCCCAAAAGCCATCGCCTCTGCTGCTTCAAATATTAGTATCCTTGTTTTAGGAACATAACCTTCATAGCCGGTTTCAATACTTACCGCAATGCCTGCTTTGGTGAGTAGGGATGCGCTTTCCATGGTCATGTTTACCATATCGCCACCGTTGCGTGCCATGGTAGCATGCAAAATAATTTCTGCATTTGCATTTTTAATTTCAGGTATCAGGCGGTAGGCTTCTGCAGCGCCGTTCAACACCAGTTTAAAATTAAATTCCTTAGCCAGGCGTATAGCGCTCATGATATCAACACTGCTGTTGGCGGTGACCAATGCTTTAACTTCTCCTTGCAATAATTTCACCAGCGCATCCAGTTTCATGTCTGTTGCAAGCGTTTTACTGCTGTCTTTATTCGATTGTTTTTTCAGGTAACCCTGTGCTTTTATTAACTGTGTTCTTATCATGGCAATTTGCTTGGCCTTTGTACCCGGCGAAGTAAAGTTGCTGGATACGGAAGGTCCGATGGTCATGGCCAGCATGCTGAAAGGCTGTACGGTTACGGTTTCTACAGTACCCGTCTTTGTTTTGGCTATCATGGTTTGGCCGCTAACCAATGCGCCTACACCATGCCCGGTATGTATGGTAGTAACACCATAATCCCTTATTACTTTCACCAATGTTTCCTCGGGGTTATAAGCATCAATGGCTCTCAAATCCGGCTGAATAGGGGTTGACTTTTCCAACTGATCCTGGTCAATTGGGATATTTAATGCTCCAGATAAACCTACAACAGAACGGGCATCAACCAAACCGGGTGTAAGCACTTTTGTTTCGTAAATTTTATAGGATGATGGAATGGTTATGTTCGTTCCAATGCTTTCTATCTTCCCGTTTTTAACCAGCACTATACCATTACGGATAGGTGCCCCGGACACCGGGTATATCATTTCTGCTTTAATGGCAATTTGCGCCTGTACAGCAAATGCCAGCGGAAGCAGTAAAAAGATGTTCAATATTTTTTTCATTTAAATAGTTTTAATGTAAATAAGTGTGCAAACAATTTTATTGTTCTTCATCCACATGCTGATGAAATTCTCCCCTGATGGGAGAATACACATCGTAGCCACCGAAGAGGAATGCTTTATCAGCAGGCCTGCTGATGTCCCATCGTTTGATGCCTTCCACCCAGGTTTGTTCAACACGGGTGTAAATGCTGAAAGGATCACCATTCAAAATAATAAAATCTGCATCCTTACCTTTTTGAAGGGATCCTATACGGCTGCCCAGGTCAAGCATTTTTGCGCCGGCAAGGGTAAGGCCTTCTAGTGCTTTTTCTTTGCTCATGCCGGCACGTGCCATCAAGGCAGCAGAACGTAAAAAAAATCTTGAATCAGTAATGCCATCATCCGTATGAAAACCTACCGCTGCACCGGCTTTTTCCAATGCAGCCCCGGTAGTGAGAGATACCTGCATGGCTTCCAGCTTACCCCCTGGTGCATCAATGGTGATAATAGATGAAGCAATCCCGGCTGCTGCAATTTCATCAGCTACTTTCCAGCCCTCAGATACATGGTGCAGTACCGGCTTAAAACCAAATTCCTTGCCCAACCTTATTGCTGTGAGTATATCATTGGCTTTATGTGTATGAAAATGTACCACCCGTTTTCCGTTCAGTACTTCCACTAAACTTTCCATACGAAGGTCACGTTCCGGCAATTTGGAGGAATCGGTTCCTGCCTTTTCTATCTTCTTTTTGTATTCCTGCGCTTTTATAAAAAGTTCTCTTACCATCGCCGCACTTTTTGCTCTAGTTCCGGGGAAAACGCCCGGCGTTGTACGCATGGGGTTGGTTCCATTGGCCATTTTCAACCCGCCATAAACACCCTTTTCATTGGTAATTAAAATATCTTCAATTATTTTTCCTTCCCGCATTTTTACATAGATCGTTTGCCCGCTCATGAGGTGACCGCTGCCCGGCATAATATTTATTGTAGTGATACCACCTGCCAGTGCTTTTTTAAAACCATCACTTGTTGGGTTCACGGCATCCATGGCTCTTGCATCGGGGTTCAATGCAGCAGAGGCATCGCCACCCTGGGGCCCGCCAAGGTGAGAATGACTGTCTACCAGGCCAGGCATGATCACTTTACCTGTTACATCAATAACTTCAGCACCGGCAGGTATGCTGCTTCCTGCAGCACCTACGCTCACAATTTTTCCTTTGTGAACAACCAACACACCGCCAGGTATTGCCGGCCCGGAGATAGGGTAGATGAGTGCACCAGTAAAGGCTTGCGGCTTATCCTGTGCCTGAACAAAGCCTGTATACAACATGCAAGAGACAAACAAAAATCTTTTTATCATAAAAATCAGTTTTGTAATGGAAATCTAATGTACGCTATGCAAATGAAATAATAAAGTATTCGCTTTTCTGGCGCCGTTGGTAACGGCGTTGCCGGGTTGGTGCCACTACTACGCTATTATTTTAACACCGGCAAAAGCATGGCCTTTATCATTTCTATTAGCGGCAGCATTAACGCACTACTGCTCTTTGGCTTGCTGCGTGGCAAAAAGTTTTGTGTAAATCTTTAATTGATAAATATGAGCTGCCCGTGCTCTGGCAAGCAATTGCTAAAATTTACGAGGCCCGAAATAAAAAAACGGCGATGAGGAGGCGTACACTAATACTATTGAGCTGGGTTATTCCTAATAATAAAATGCACTCAACAGGCTTTAGAAAGACTAAAATAACCTAACTGTAATTTATCATAGTCCGTTTAACAGTACCATCTGTAAAAAAATCAAACAAAGCATACGCTGGTTCAAAATTATTAAAAGCACCTTTCCACCAATTACCGCACACAGCACCATTGCAATAATAAGGTATGCCAAAATAATGTATTTCATCCTG
>JBBSKH010000088.1:0-15594 GCA_038256495.1 Chitinophagales bacterium | reverse complement strand
TTAACTTTTTCATGAGATGCTGTTTTAGATTACAACAAACGGTTCTCCATTACAGTTCAGCACCGGCTTTTTTTATTTTATATCGAAATCTACCACAACATTTTCGCTACGAGGGTGACTCTGGCAGGTGAGGATAAATCCCTGCTCCACCTCTTCGGGCTCCAATGCATAGTTAACATCCATACTAACTTCTCCGCTTACCAGTTTAGCCCTGCAGGTACAACATACACCTCCTTTACAGGCAAAAGGCAGATCGGCACCTTGTTGCAAAGCAGCATCAAGTATATTCTGACCCGCCTGGCCAAGCTTAAAATTAAAACTGCGTCCATCCAGCTTAATGGTAATATTGCTGTGTTGGGAACTGTCTTCTGCTATTGCTTCAGCTAGCTGTTGTACCGGTGCTTTTTTCTGCCCCGGTGTGGTGAAGAGTTCAAAGTGAATATTAGTTTTGTTGATACCCAGTTCCGTAAAATAATCAAGGGCGCTAAATATCATCTCTTCCGGTCCGCAGATGTAGATATCATCGAATGATTGATATGCAAGTAAAGGGCTAAGTGCATCCAGTTTTTCCCGGTTTATCCGGCCATAAAAAATTTCCGCTTCTGTTTTTTCCCTGCTAAGGATATTGATAAAGTTAAACCGGTTCATGAATTTATTCTTCAATCCCTCCAACTCCTCAAAAAAAATAATGGATTGCCTGTTCTTGTTGCCGAACAGCAATGTAAACCTGCTTTCTGGCTGCGATCTCAGGGTATGCTTAATAATGGAGATCACCGGTGTAATGCCACTCCCTGCCGCAATGGCCAGGTAATTGCCAGTCCCTTTGGCAGCAAGCTTTGCATTAAATTTCCCAACGGGTGGAAGTATCTCTAATACATCTCCTTCTTTCAACTGATCATTTGCAAAAGATGAAAAAAGACCGCCCGGCACTTTCTTTACAGCTACTTTAATTTCCTTTTCATATGGTGCCGTACACAGCGAGTAAGAACGCCTCAATTCCTGGCCTTCAATGGTGGTTTTTATTGTAATATTCTGGCCCTCTTTATACAGGAAATCTTCAGCAAGTGCATCGGGTATTTCAAAACATACCGATACACTTTCGGGGGTTTCCTTTTTTATTTTGCTGATAACAAGAGGGTGAAAATGAACTGCCATTTTATAGTATTAATCCGTTTAGTAAATGATTGACCATGTTGGTTTCCAGCACGGCCGCAGGAATGTCTTTTTTATGTTGTTGCCAGAATTCCAACCCCCTGAGTGCGGCAAGTATTGTAAGCACGGCCACTTGCGGATGAATATTCTTGAATTCTTTTTTCTCTATACCCTCCTCCACCAATTGTAACATCTTTGCTTCGTAATCCCTGCGCTGTTTTAAAAAATGAGACAGGTGTTGTTCCTCCAGGTGCTTCCACTCATGATTGGCCACATAAACTTCATCAAAAAAATTGGTCATCATTGTAATATGAAACAACATTAGTTCCTTAAGTTTTTCCGTAGCAGTTTTCTCAGCGGCAATCACTTCATTTAAATGAAGGGTAAAGCGTTCACCCACCTTTAGGCAAATCGCCTGCAACAGTTCAGCCTTGCTGCCTATGTGGTTATACAAACTGGGGGCCTCTACACCGGTCTTATCTGCTAATTCCCGCATAGAACTTGCCCTATACCCTTTCGTTCTAAAGAGCTTGGCCGCATTTGTTACAATTGCGTCCTTTTTAGTGCCATTGCCGGCTGCTTTGATCTTGGACATAATCTTCCCCACAAAACTAACGGTTATTAGTTTTTAATTACATCAATACTTTCATATAATCTTAATATGCTTAATTTTGCCAGTCGCTAAATTTTATTATATGCATTTACAGGCTGTTGAAAAATTGGAATCTATAAGCCCTGAAGATTTTAAGAACAAATACTACGATACAAAGACGCCGGTTATAATTACAGGACTGGCTAAATCCTGGCCGGCTTACCAGCGCTGGAACTGGGATTATTTCATTGACCAGGTGGGTGAAACAGAAGTGGGTGTTTACAATAATATTAAAAGCGATAGTTACACCCCAATCAATACGGCAGATGATTACATGAAGTTTGGCGAATACCTTAAGCGGGTTAAAGCCGGACCGCTGGATCTTCGTATTTTTCTTTTCAATATTTTTCAGCATGCACCGCAAGTAACCAGTGATTTTAGCTGGCCCGACGAATTAATGAGTGGTTTTGTAAAGAAATATCCCATGCTTTTTGTTGGTGGACAAGGCAGCATTACCCATATGCATTTTGATATTGACATGAGCCATATTTTACATACCCAGTTCATAGGCAAAAAGAAAGTTTTACTGTTTCCACATCAGGAGCAGTATAAACTATACAGGAAACCCTGGGAAGTATTGAGCCTGGCCAACTATGCAAATTATTCAGAATCCTTTGATTATGAGAGCTTTCCGGCCACGAAGCTCGCCAAAGGCTATGAAGTGATCCTGGAGCATGGTGATACCCTTTTTATGCCTGCAGGCTACTGGCACCATATGGAGTACCTTGAGGCAGGATTCGCCATGAGCCTCAGGGCAATGCAGCATGACCTTGGTGGAAAGTTAAATGGACTCTGGAAGCTGTTTGGCATGCGAAGCATAGATACCGTGATGAAAAAGACTTTTCCTGAGTGGTGGTATAACCGTAAAAAAGAGCAGTTAATGACCTATGCCAACAGGGAAATTAAAAATGGTTTTTAAAAAGCTTAAAAAAAATACGGCTTTATTATAGAAATGTATTATTTTTACGGCCTGCACGTAACATCACGTCCTCCAATAATATCTTATTTAAAGCTCCAACGGGTTTAAACTTCCCAGCCAATATTCCAAGATTTTAACTAATAGGTTATTAAGTATTTATATATACCTCAACTCTTTTCTTGTGGTTTCAGAGGTAAGCAAGGCCGGTGATTTTTATCACTGGCCATTTTTTTTGAGACCCTTGCCGGCCTAGCCCTCCAATGCTATATTAATGAAGTCAACCACCGGTTTTGCTTCCTTGAAAGTAGCTGCCAGTTCTTTCAGAAACTGTTTGCCGGTAATTTCATCATCAGAAAAAGACCTGGTAACTACAAAACTTTTAAGTTTTAGAAATTCAATGGCAGGGTTTTCTTCCACGTAGCCTTTAGGGGCTCTTACCAGGCTATTCGAAGCATCGAGACCGTTAGTAAATTTTTTTTTGAATGAAGACCTTTGTAGTATGGCTTTCCAGTCTTTGAAGTTGTAATCTATTTCCTGGCGTATTTTTTTAAGTGCCTCGCCTTCCGGCATCCACACGCCTGCAGCAACGAAGCTTTTGCCTGGTTCAATATGTACGTAATAGCCCGCACCTGAACTTTTTTTACCGGCCCGGTTAAAATATGCAGACATGTTACTTTTATAGGGATCTTTATTTTTACTGAACCGAACATCCCTGTTGATGCGGAATACACTTTCCTTTGCCGTAAGTGAAGCAAGGTCTCCGTCAATTTTTCCTAGTGTTGTTATGATCTGCTGTACAAGTGCCAGGAAATCTTCCCGGGCAGCTTCGTAGTCTTTCCTGTGTGCATCAAACCAAACCTTGTTATTATGCTTTCTTACCTGTTGTAAGAACCCAATTATTTTTTGTTCTACCATTACTGCATGTTATTAAGTGTGATCACTAAAAAAGCTATTCATGTATATGAATAGCTTTTACAAAGATGACTGATATTTTGTTTAGATTCTTCCCCAGTTTTCGCCACTCTTTATCCGGTAGAGGGTCATTTCACTCACGGCATATTTTGCTGCCATTTGTTTGTAAGTAAGCTTTCTTTTTGGACTTGCGATAGCAGCCTTAATAGCTTTTACCTGCGCTGCAGTAAGCTTCAGGCCTTTCGTTTTATTAGCCTGTCGTTCTTTGTATGCAATCTTTAGTGGGCTCAATTGCTGATGATCACTCACTTCCTGAAGCGTGGCCCATTTTAGATTTTTGAAATTGTTGTCCGTTTTTACATGATTTTTATGAATGACATATTTATACTTCGGCGATTTTTTTTCGCAGAAATGTTTAGCCACTTCCCGGTGGATATAAATAGTGCCATTCCCTTCATCAAGGTGAAGATTAAGGGTTCGGTAACCCGATGTTAGCGATCCGTCAAGGATCTTACCATCTTTTAAAACATCTTCCTGGTAACTTGCAGCCCTGCCATGGTTAGACACTGCATATTTTTTTCTTAAGCCTTTGTGGCCGGAGAATTTAATTTGTTTCCATAGCTCTCCTGTAATTTTTTTGATCATAACGCCTGTTTGGTTTTTTAACTGGTGATATGTTTTTCAATAGGAGCTGTTAACGATACGAATGAATGCCTTATAAATATAATACTATTAATAACTATCTAACCAAATATTTTTAAAAACTCATCTTCTGTCAGGATCTTAATGGCCGGTATCTTCTTTGCCTTTTCCAGTTTACTGCCGGCATCGGCTCCCACCACAAGGTAATTTAGCTTAGAGCTTACGCCGCTTACGATCTTGCCACCGTTGGCTTCTACCATTTCTTCTGCCTCAGATCGCTTGAACCTGGTTAAGCTGCCGGTAAAAAGAAAGGTCTGCCCAGCCAGGTTGCCTGTAGGAGCCTCCTTACGGGTAGAAGTGGTGGTTATACCCAAATCCCGCAGTTGTTGCAGCATGTGTAGGTTGTCTTCATTCTTGAAAAACTCCACTATGCTTCCAGCCACTTTAATGCCTACATCATCTAATAGCTGCAATTGTTCGAGGCTGTATTGCTGCAAATCAAAAATATCATCAATGGCCTGGGCCAGTGTTTTAGCGGTGGTTTCGCCTACGTACCTTATACCCAGTGCATAAATCAACCGATGCAGTGGCTGCGTCTTACTGGCTTCAATGGCTGCTTTAAGATTGTCAATAGATCTTGTGCCAAAACCTTCCATTTTTTCCAGAGCAGTAAAATCCATCTGGTAAATGCCGGGCACATTAGTTAAGAGATTCATAGCATAAAACTTCCGCACATTGGACTCGCCAAAACTGCGGATATCCATTGCATCCTTGCTCACAAAATGGATGATGCGTTCTACCACTTGTGCCTCGCAATTAATATTTACACAACGCCAAACGGCTTCCCCCTCCGGCCGGTATAATTCATCATTGCATACCGGGCAATGGGTAGGAAACTTGATGAATTTCTCGTCGCCATTCCTAAGTTCCGGCAGCACCCGTACGATCTGCGGAATCACATCGCCGCTACGTTCTATCAGCACATGGTCGCCAATGCGTAAATCTTTTTCTTTTATATATTCTTCGTTGTGCACGCTAATGCTGCTAACGGTAACACCGCCTACCGCAACAGGGCTTATTTTGGCAACGGGTGTTACTGCGCCCGTGCGTCCGACCTGGAATTCCACATCCACCAACTGGCTGGTAGCCTGGCGTGCCTTGAATTTATAAGCAATTGCCCAGCGGGGATGGTGAGAAGTCATGCCCAGTTTGTCCTGCAAGGCAAGGTCATTCACTTTAATTACCATGCCATCAATTTCGTAAGGCAAGGCATCCCGCTGTGCCTCAAATTCCTGCAGGTATTGTATTACTGCTTCAATGCCTTTCACCACTTTCATTTCCTTTACCGGGCTTTTAAAACCAAGGTTCCATAACATCTGCAACATGCCAGAATGGGTGGCTGGCTGTTCCTTTGTGGCTGCCACCGGGTTGGGTGCTGGTATTGCAGCAGCTTCATCCAGTTCTGGCAACGGTTGCTTTTCTGCTGCTGAATTTGCTGTATAACTTACATGGTATAAAAAAGCTTCCAGGTTGCGCCGACCCACTTCTGCAGAATCTTTCATGCGCAAACTGCCGGCGGCAGCGTTGCGTGGATTAGCAAGTAACTGAACCCCTTCTTCTAACAGGCTTTCATTATACCGGGCAAAACTCTGCTTGCTCATCAGCACTTCACCCCTTATCTCTATCTGCTCTAAGCCGAAGCCCGAAAATGTTGCTGACAAAGGAACCGATCGAACCTGCTTTATATTAGGTGTAATATCGTCCCCCGTTTCGCCATCACCACGGGTAGTTGCTCTTACCAGCAAATCGTTTTCGTAAATAAGCGAAATACTGGCGCCATCAAATTTAGGCTCGGCACAATATTCCACCACATCCAGCCTGCTGCGTTCCCTTGCCTTCCGGTCCCAGTCAATAAGGTCTTCGGCATTGTAAGAATTCTCCAGCGAAAGCATGGGCACCAGGTGCTGCCGTTTGGGAAAATCTTTTACCAGTCCAGCACCTACCCGCTGCGTGGGAGAATCTGCAGTAATAATGGAGGGGTTTTCTTTTTCCTGCTTTTCCAGCAACTTATATAAGCTATCGTATTCCGCATCGCTTATCAGCGGATCGTTCAACACATAATAACGGTGTTCGTGAAACCTGAGCAGGTCTCTTAAATCTTCTACATGGCTTATAACATATGATTGATCTTTGCCCGCCAGCCATTCTAAAGAGGCTGCCTGCAATTTTTTCGTTGTTTCTGGTTGGTACATACTATAGAAATGATTGCAGCAAAAGTAAAAAATTTTGCAAGGAGGCTGGTAGATTTCTATACATTGCTTTCTTCAAAAAATAAGCAGACACAAATTACCTGCAATGTTTAAATTGCAGCAACAAAACAAATGCTTATGTTATTTTTTCGCTCCCGCAGTTCCACCATCATGATTGCTGCCTGCTTACTGATTATTTCGTTTGGCTCCTGCAAATTCAGGGAAAAAGTAACCGTTGTGGTACACCATGCCATTATCTATACAGTTGATGATGCCTTCAGCACCGTAGAAGCGATGGCCATCAGCGATGGAAAAATTTTGGCTACCGGCACAAACGACGAAATACTTAAAAAATATGAAGGCGAACAAACAATTGATGCCGGCGGCAAATCCATTTTCCCAGGCTTTATTGATGCCCATTGCCATTTTACCGGGTATGCCACCGATCGCTGGAAATGCGATATTGTTGGCACAACTTCCTGGCAGGAGATTATAGATAAAATAACGGTGTACAGCAAAACTGCCCCTATGCAATGGATTTATGGAAGGGGTTGGGACCAGAACGATTGGGACCAAAAGGAGTTTCCCAATAACAGCCAACTAGACAGCCTCTTCCCCGACAGGCCGGTATATTTAAAAAGAGTAGATGGCCATGCGGCCATTGCCAACAGCGTGGCATTGCAAATGGCCGGTATTACGGCCGATACAAAAATAAATGGCGGAAGCATCGAACTAAAAAATGGAAAACTCACCGGCATTTTAGTTGACAATGCCATGGGACTTGTAGAACGCAAAGTGCCCGATATAAGCGATAGCCTGGCCAAACAATATTATATTGAAATGCAGGCCGACTGTTTTGCACAAGGCCTTACCGGAGTTCATGATTGCGGCGTAAGCGAACATACCATCGACCTGGTGCAAGCCGCACAAAAATCCGGCGACCTTACCATGAAAATATTTGCCTTACTGCGTGATGATTCTTCGTATTACGACCGTTGGGTAAAAAAAGGACGCTATACGAATGGCAGCCTCACAGTAGGCGGTTTTAAATTATATGCCGATGGTGCCCTTGGCAGTCGCGGTGCCTGTTTGCTGAAAGATTACAGCGATAAACCCGGCTGGAAAGGTTTCCTGCTAAGCACACCTGAATATTTTATGGATAAAGCCCAGCGGCTGGCCAACAGCAATTTGCAGATGTGCACCCATGCCATTGGCGATAGCGGCAACCGTGAATTACTAAATGTTTACGCAACCGTATTGAAAGGAAAAAATGATAAACGCTGGCGAATAGAACATGCACAAATCGTAGCGCCCGAAGACTTTCATTTTTTTGCAGATTACAGCATCATCCCCTCTGTGCAACCAACGCATGCCACCAGCGATATGTACTGGGCTGGCGACCGGGTTGGTGCCGAAAGAATGGAAGGCGCTTATGCCTACAAAGAACTTTTACAAACCAATGGCTGGATGCCGCTAGGTACCGATTTCCCCGTAGAAGATATCAGCCCGTTTAAAACATTTTTTGCAGCGGTGATACGCAAAGATGCAAAAGGATATCCTGCCGGCGGCTTCCAGATGGAGAATGCACTTACGAGGCAGGAAACCATCCGTGGAATGACCATCTGGGCTGCCAAAGCAGCCTTCCAGGAAAATGAAAAAGGCAGCCTGCAGGCCGGCAAAGCCGCCGATTTTATTATGCTGGATAATGACCTGATGAAATGTACAGAAGATAAAATGCTACAGACAAAAGTGCTGGTTACTTATATTAATGGGGAAAAGGTTTTTGGGAGGTAGGTTGCGTGGGCGATGTTTGCGTTTGATACAGTGAAATGAAGCAAATCTTTCCCATCCGTTTTCTATAAACTCAAAATTCATGAGTAAGGATTTTATAAATCGAATTTGTGCGTTTTAACTTTTTTTAACTGCGTCATGGATTCATGCAATTGTTGCCTGTTAGCAGTCGTTGACAACAAATGCCCGGTTTCGTTAAGAGAATTATATTCTTTAACTGAGAGAATTACAATTGCTTCATCTTCCGAAGCTCTTGAAACTATGAGGATGTCTGACGATTTTGATACATCATCAAGATATTTTTTCATATTATTTCTTAATTGTGTTATGGAGACTGTCTGCATGTGCTTTTTATTGGTATATAAATGTACCTAATGCTGTACAATAAATCGTACGTCTCCTAAAGTTATAAAACTAAAAATATTACTGTCAGATAATGAACGTATTTGATCAGTTGGAACATTTGTTCCATACCCTTTTACAAAGGCCAATCAGATCATCTAAATATTATTCCAATGTAAACCAGCTTTTGCCTTATCAGTTCTATTCATCTAAGTTTTCAAAACGGTATTGCAACATATGAAAGTATTTTTGGAGGGTACTCCTTTTATAATCACCCGAAGGCAACAAACAATCCTACGATCGTTCACCTCCAAATTAAATTCCTGCATAGCAAAAGCTATCACAATTAAAGGAAACTGTTTCAAAGGTTTGAACGAAGAAATGATCAGACACAAAGTTGCCGCAAGCATCATTCAACTTTTTAACCGCATTATTATTTTCCTCCCGGTAAAAATTTGATCAATGCATCTACAATATATTACGTTAAAAAAGCGATAGAAAAAAAAAAAATAGAAAAATACTTTTTAGTTTAGAACTACAGTAGGGCTTAGCTGACCCTAGGGAATAAACCGTATGCCCTATATCCGCAAGATATTCAAGACCGGCCATTCTTCAATTAAAATAAAAAGAATGAAAAAGATGTTTCTGATTGCCACTATCGCGGCTTTTGGCACCGCACTTTCGTCTGTAGTATTGGCTAACCCAAAAGAGTATGAAGCAACCAATTGCAGGTACACTGGTTCTATGAGCGATCATTGTAATGCCTCTTCAGGTACGCAAAATGTGAGCGTTTTAAGATGTACTCCCGGAACGACAGATTGCTATTATACTTTGCCTGATTAATAGGCTAGTAAAGTTTCATTTATTAATCGATCATGAGTTGCAAAACCTGGTAGTTTATTATGTCAGCATGCTATATAATTGCAGTGTTCTGCAACTCATTTATAATAATCACTATGAAACAAATATCAATTTTATTTACAATATCTATTTTATTTTATTTTTCTTGCAAACCGAGGAGTTTTAACCAAACAGGCACAGCAAATGAATATTTTACAATAGTTACAGTGGCTGAGGAAACACCTCTTTTTTCAACAAGTAATATTATAGGTACCGGCTTGTTGATTGTGGGAGATAGTGTTTTGCTTGTGCGGACTGATGGTATCAATGCAATGACCCATTTTGCCGGATGGCGTGTAAGCGATCAACAAAAAACGAGACCCTATTTTTCCATAGGGCGTGCACCGGGCAAATCTCTTGGCTTCCTGTCTTACGGAATTTATGAAAACAAACTTTGGGTAAACGACATTGTGAAGAACCGGGTTATCATATCAAACATAGCCGAACCAGATTCACCAAATGTGGAGAAAAGCTGTCCGATATTTTATTACTGGACTCAATTACAAAATGACAGTATCCTCGTGGGCTCCGGCAATTACGACAGCGATTATAAAATTGAACTACTTAATCTTCATACTGGCAAAGTCTTCAGGCAAATGATTCCTTACTCTTCCGTAAATAACAAGAGCATGCCGAGGGAAAAAAAGATGGCTTATGAAAGTTTCCTGTATATGAGGCCACAGAACGACAAATGTGTGCTCGCCCGTCGCTATGCTGACGAGATAGAAATTGTTGACCTGAAAAATCAAACGGCCAAAATAGTTAAAGGACCGGAGGGCTTTCTTCCAGATGTGATGGAAGCAAAAGGGAATGATGGCAAAATGCTCAGCACACGTAACGATGATACCCGTTACGCATTTGTAAAAGTAAAAGGTACTAATGAATTCATCTATTTGCTGTACTCCGGTTACAACCATTATTCTGCTCATTTTGATTATGGTAACAGCATATTTGTGTACGATTGGGATGGCAACCCGGTGAGCAAACTTAGCTTTGCAGGCGATGTGGCGGATTTTGCAGTGACCACTGATAACAGAATTGTTTATGCACTTCGAACTAAAGATAATACCGTAACGAAAACAATAATTAACCTGGCCAAATGAATAACAAATTGATATTTATTATTCTTCTAATTTTTTTCTCTTGCAGGCAAGACAGAGAACCGGACAAGGCTACACCGGCTTCGTTTGTAAGGCTTCCCGGGGATTTTGAGATATACAATTCCGAACTCGGCAAAAAGAGTTTTATACCCGGAAATACAGGCTACTCATTAAAACTGTTTACAACCATAAATGTTTCCTGTGCTACCTGCCTTTTAAATTTAGAAAAGTGGAAGTTGTTTTACAAAGAAGCTACTAAATGCAATAAAATTTTATTAGTGCCGGTTTGCTACACAAAAGATAATTTCGAAATCCTGAAATTTCTCTTTGAAGAAAAAAAAATATCTGGCATAGAATTTCCCCTGCTGCTTGACAGTGTCGGCACATTTACTGAGATGAACAAACAATTTGGTGGGGAAACGAGCGGTATGTCCGTTATTACGAATGCCGCTAATAAAATTTTGTTCTCGGGTAACCCAATGGACAGCGAAACCGTCCGAAAACGATTCCTCGAATTTATATGTAACTTTAGTGCACAAGATTTACTCAACGAAAATTAAACTACCCAAAAATGAAAAAGCTCCTCCCAATTCTTGCTGTCTTTTGCTTAACTGAACCTACATTTGCGCAGGAAAAGATATTGTATAATGTAGTGTATGAATTTACGTACCTGCGGGATTTGGACAATGCTACAGCCCCGTATAAATGCACGATGATCTTGTCTGCAGGCCGCAGCAGCAGCAGGTATTGCACCGAAAAGCTTTTCTTAGACAATGACAAAAAAACTATTGAGGCTCGAAAGCGGGAGCAGGAGCGGCTGGAAAGAACTTCCTCCGCAGAGATGATTAGTGTTGTAGGCATGCCTATGCTTATTGTGGGCAAATACGGCGCATTTGTAAATGAAGAAATTATTAAAAACCTGGGCACAAAAAAAATGCAGGTAGATGCAAGAGTTGGTATAAGGTACTTCCATACAGAAGCAGACCTGCCGGAAATTAAGTGGCAGTTAACTGACGAGGTTAAAAATATTGGCGGTTATGAGTGCCAAAAGGCAACCGCAAAGTATGGCGGGCGTTTTTACGAAGCCTGGTTTACCAGCAAAATTCCCTCCAGCGATGGGCCTTGGAAACTGACCGGTTTGCCGGGGCTAATTCTTGAAGCCAGGGATACCAGCGGCCAGATCAATTTTACATTTAAAGAACTCTCAAAAAATACTGACTCAGACGAAAAAGTTCAATCGTTTTTATATTCAGACTACAGCATTAAAACAAATGTGCAGGCATTGGCAAAAGCAACTGAGGCATTTGTAAAGGACCCGGAGGGTGTGATGAGCGCCCAGGCACCAAACTCCCGCCTTGCGATAAAAAACCTGGATGAGCCTGGTGATAAATCGGTGTTGAAGGTGAAAAAGTACAATCCGATGGAACTTCTGCCTTAACCTGCTGCTTTGATGAGACGTCCATATGCATCGCTTTTAGTCGTTTTTTTTATATGCATAACTTCGCCAGAGGGTTATGCACAGGAACGCTTGCTTACAGGGCTGGTGCAGGATTCTTTAAATGGCCCCGTTTCAAATGCAACTATTTCGCTGCTGAATGAAAAGACCTTAACAATTGGGTACGTCTTTACCAATAACAACGGCCAGTTTAAAATTAAGTATTTAAAACAGGCTGTCTGGCTGGAGGTTTCGTCCGTAGGTTATGTAACACAAAGGCTCAGAACTACGGCCGGCTCCACAAATTTTCTGGTTTATTTACTACCTGCATTAAAACTCTTACCAGAGGTAAAAATTAAATCCCGGCCATCAGCAGTGAACATTGGCGATACAGTGCGGTACGATGTTAATATTTTTTCGCAGAAACAGGATCGTTCTATCGGAGATGTAATAAGGAGGCTTCCGGGAGTAGAAACGGCAAATGACGGAAGTATTTATTTTAACGGGAAAAAAATTGAAAATCTTTACATTGACGGAGATGACCTGATGGATGGAAGGTACGGCCTTGCTACAAAAGTGATAAAGAAAGAACAGATTAAAAGCGTTGACATCATCAGGAACCACCAGCCCATAAAGGTGCTGCAGAACAAAATTTTTACCGATAATGTGGCGCTGAACCTGGTGCTGCGAAATGAAAATGATCTCAAACTCTCTGCTACTGCAGAGTTGGCAGCGGGCACACCCAAATTGTTTGAAGCATCTGTTGCGCCAATTGTTTTAAGCAAACGCTTGAAGTTTTTAAATCTATTTGCATATAATAATGCAGGCAAGGATTACAAGATAGATTTAAAGCAACTCGGTAATTCAAATTATCAGGAAAATATTTCAGCCAATAAAGATGAAATTGATCTTTCTCTTGCAACAATAAACCCGCCGGACGTACCGATTTCCTACTACTTTTTAAACAACTCGGGCATTGCAAACATCAATAGCCTGTTTAAAACAAAAAAAGACTTTCAATTGAAATTGAATGGAAGCATCTATTTTGACAAAAATAATTTTATGTACCGGGGCCAAACGGAAAGTTATTTGCCAAACGATACGTTCAGGTTTTCCGAAAATCAAACAGTAATAAACAGGCCGCAATTGTATAGCGCCAGGCTGCATTTTACGGCAAACAAGAGCAATTACTTTTTAAACAATTCATTTGAAATGGCTGCAGGCCAGGAAGATTTTAAAGGCAGGATGGATTTTAACAACAGCTTGTTCAACCAAAATCTCCATAAAAAATTACAGCAGTTTTCAAATGACTTTAGCTGGATACCGGCCGTAAAACTGAAAGGCATTGCAGAATTCCGCTGGCATAGCGGCTACAATAAAACGGAGCAGCAATTAAATTTAGACAGCGGTTATTATTTTGCCATTGTGCCACAACAGGGCTATCACAGCCAGCTGGTACAAAGGTTACAAACTCCTTTATGGTATCACCAAATATATGCGGGCTATAGACTACCGAAAAAAATACTAACCAGCCAGTACAAAGTTGGCTTCGTTTCCAGCAGTCAGCAAGTGACGAGCAATCTTACCATCATAGACGGCAACACCATAACGCCATACGCTAACGACCAGGGCAATAATCTTATGCTACACAACAATAGTACATTTGCCGAAGCCCGTTACCAGGTAAAATATAAACAGTTTCGTGCGGATGCTAAGCTTCCCATTAATTTAAGAAAACTAAGTTTATCTCAACCAGGGTACAACATGAAAGAGCAGAAGAGCCGCCTGTTTTTTTTACCGGAGGCTTGGCTTACGTATAATTTTAATAATGAACGATACATAAGGGCAGACTACAAATTTCAAAACTCATTTACCAATATTACCCAGACTTACAGCGGAGCGATACTGCAGAACTTTCAAAATCTTCAATACTACAGCCAGGGTTTACAGCAAATTAGAACACATCATAGCAGTATTGCTTATTCTCATCAACGATCTATCAAACTATTTTATGCAAACGTTACTCTAAGCTACGATCATACCGTAGCCGATGCAGTGAGATCAGATTCCTTTGCCAGTAATATCCGCCAGACTTTTCTTATTCTCTTACCCAATAACCGGGATGCGCTAACACTAAATGGTGGCATTAGCCAATACCTTTTTTCGTTGAAAACAAAAGTAGGCCTCAAATTACAAAAGCAGGTAAGTTTTAACGACCAATATTTAAATGGCGCCTTTTCTAAAGTACAGGTAAATAATTTTTTGGTAAACACTTCAATAAACAAGAAGCTGGCAAGGGTGCTTAATATAGATAATATAACCTCGCTCTCCTGGCAAAGTGTAAGAGTAACAGATGGCGATCGGCAAACCGATTTTGCGGGTTCTAACTCATTTAATTTTGATGAGAATTTAAAGCTGACTTTTAACCTGTTTAAGAAATATTTTGTTGAAACCAGCGCCTTACTGCGCACAACCAGGATATCTTCTTTAAACAAGTACAGTTATTTTTTCCTGGATGCTACAGTAAAAAGATTGAAATTAATAAACGGAATGGATGTAGAATTGCATTGTACCAACCTACTGAATGTAAAGAACTATTATATTTTATTGCAAGGTGGTAACCAGGTATTTTCCAGCCAATATTTCCTGCGTGGCAGAACTATTATGGCCCGCTGTAGTTTCTCGTTTTAAATCATCGTAGACATTGCATGGCATTTTTCGTTTCGGTAGTGTGTTGGCCACCTTAGTTCACGCCTCCACGACCATCCGTGGAATGACCATCTGGGCTGCCAAAGCTGCCTTCCAGGAAAATGAAAAAGGCAGCCTGCAGGCAGGCAAAGCTGCCGACTTTATCATCCTTGATACAGATCTAATGAAATGTGATGAAGGAAATATTTTGCAAACAAAAGTTCTGGGAACCTATGTTGATGGGAAAAAGGTGTATAAAACGAAATAAATAGCAACAAAAAAAAGGCTGTATCACACTTCTACCAGATGATTATTTTCATCTCTGACATGTACTTACCAAAATTTGCCATTAAAAGGGCTTTAGAAAAAAATGGGATAGCATGTGAGGACAATGAGCTCTTTGTTTCATCAGAATTTAAAGTAACAAAACATACAGGCAATCTCTATAAAAAAGTACTTCACGAATTGAAAACAGAACCAGGAAATTTAATCCACACAGGAGATAACAGTACTTCAGATTTCCTGGTGCCACAGTCACTTGGAATAGAGGCTATTCATTTTTCAAAATTTACTTTAGGCAAAAGAGAGAACCTGATACTCAACCATAAAAAACTTCCCCATAATTTTAAATCCATACTAACTGCTTGTATAAGACTTACAACAGTTATTAATAACCATGCATATAAATTCCACGACTTTCAATATTCCTGAAATTAGTCATTGTCTGCACCGGTACCTAGAAATCGATCTACAAAGTAGTCAATAAATAGCCCATTACCTGACCAAATGAACTGTACGGAAGTTAGGATGCT
>JBBSKH010000087.1:0-15823 GCA_038256495.1 Chitinophagales bacterium | reverse complement strand
TCTTTGGTAACTGCCGGTGAACCGAATTTTTTCTCAATAACCACGTTACGACCTTTTGGACCAAGGGTTACTTTAACAGCGTTGGCCAATGTGTCAACGCCTTTCTTCATTTTGTTTCTCGCTTCAATATCGAAGTAGATTATTTTAGACATAAATGTTCAATTTGATGATTTGATGATTTGATGATTTGATAATTTGATGATGCGGTAATACTCAGCAGAACATTACCGTGAGTTGGTCAATTTTTTTACTAATTGTTGCCTGGAAACTGGATCCTGCATACTGGATACTGGATCCTTGATGCTGGATAAAGAAAGTCGCTACAAGTATTGAAGACTTATCTGGTATCGGGTATCCTGTTAATATTTAAATGATTGCCAGGATATCGCTTTCCCTCATGATCAGGTAATCTTTACCTTCTACGCTAATTTCAGTACCGGCATATTTGCCATACAATACGGTATCGCCCGCTTTTACGGTAACTGGCTCGTCTGTTTTGCCAGGTCCGGCAGCCAGCACGGTGCCACGCTGTGGTTTTTCTTTAGCAGTGTCTGGAATAATTATTCCTCCGGCAGTTTTCTGTTCAGCCGCTGCAGGTTGCACAATTACCCTGTCGTGTAAAGGAGTAATGTTTAACTTTTTAGCCATAATTCTATTTTTTTATTTTGTTTAAAATGTTAGTCGCCTTTCGGCTTGCGAAAGTAGGCTAATTTCGTACCAAAGCCTATAACTGGCATAGTTGGCAGGTAATAGACCTGAATGTCAGTTTTTTAAATCCCATTCAGGACATTTTTGCACAAACAGAGAAATATAGCTGCAATACTGCCGCAAAAAAATATAAAACCCTAATTTTGCCCACTTAATTAAAGTTCTTTAAGAATGATCAGCAGAAGAAATATACGGGTGAAAGTGATGCAGACCTTATACACACTAGATAGCATGAGCGGAGAGTGTAAGCCCGGGGAAACACAACTGATACTTACCAAAAAGATAGATCAAACCAGATTCTTATTTACTTACCTTGTCCATTTTATTACCGAAGTTGCCCGCTTTGCAGAAAAAGATGCACTGCAAAAAGCCAGCAAGCACCTGCCTTCTGCCAAAGACCTTACGATCAATACAAAAATTGCAGGCAACGAAGTGTTGTGGACGATACTGGAAGACCTGAGTTTTAAAGGAACAGTAAGTGAAGGAAAACTGCAGCACATCGTGGACCCTGACCTGCTGAAGAAGACCTACCAGGAACTGGTGGTTACAGAAGAATACCAGGAATATATAGAAACACCGGCAAGGAATAAGAAAAGCGAAAAGAAAATGCTTGATTTTATCCTTACCCACCTGATGTTACCCAACGAAAATTTTATCAGCCACATTGAAGAGCATTTTATAAACTGGGATGATGATGCGGAGATGATGCAAACACTGGTGTTGAATTACCTGAACAAACCCGGTCAACACAGCTTTAATGATATACTGAGTAAAGACAAATGGGATTTTGCCCGCAAATTGCTGAACACAGTACAAGATAAAGAAGATCATACGCTGGAATTGATAAAGCCGAAATTGAAGAATTGGGATGCTGACAGGATTGCAGCGCTGGATCTAATCCTGTTAAAAATGGGCGTTTGCGAATTCCTGTATTTTGAAACCATTCCTACAAAGGTTACCATCAACGAATATATCGATTTGGCCAAAGCTTACAGCACACCGCAGAGCGGCCAGTTTGTAAATGGTATGTTAGATAATATTCACAAGGAACTGATGGCAGAAAATAAAATAGATAAAATCAATTTTAAGAACAGTACTTTATAATAAACCATAAAATTTAATTGAACATGTTGAAGCCAGTAATAGCAGCCGTTTCGCTTACGGTTTTTTTAATAAGTTGCGATGTAAGCACCAAAGACAAGGTAAAAGATATGCCTGCTACGCAGGAATCGAAAATGGATGCCACAGCCACGGCCCCTCCTACAAATGTTCAGATAATAGACAGTGTCTATAATTTTGGCAAAGTGGCCGAAGGTGAAGTGGTTGAATACAGCTACCGCTTTAAAAATATCGGGACAACGCCATTGGTAGTGAGCAATGTATCGGCAAGCTGCGGATGCACCGTTCCTGAAAAGCCAGATGCCCCTATAAAACCAGGCGAGACTGGTTTTATAAAAGTAAAATACAACAGCGACGGCCGCCCCGGAGCCACTCATAAAACCGTTACAGTATTATCTAATGCTGAACCGGCCTTCCCGGAATTGTTATTAACGGGTGAAGTAATGCCAAAGAATAAATCATAATTTTTTATATAAACCGCTCTAAACAGCTAAAAACAAACAAGCATGCAATTGATAAGTATTTTTTTAATGATGGATCCGCAAGGTAAAGGCGGCAGCAGCAGCACATTGATCCTGATGGGTATGATGATCCTGGTATTTTATTTTTTCATGATTCGCCCGCAGGCAAAAAAAGCAAAGATGCAGAAGAAATATATCACAGATCTGCAAAAGGGTGATAAGGTTGTAACCATTGCCGGCATACACGGAACCATCAATAAGGTAAACGACGATAACGCCACCATCATGCTTGAAACCAGCCCTGGAAGTTATATCAAAATTGAAAAGAGTGCTATCAGCATGGAGTGGAGCCATGCTTTGAACAAGCCTGCTGTTGAAGAAAAGAAATAAGTACCTCAACAACATTACATAAAAAAGAATCCGGGTGGGAAGTACTAACTTCATCTCCGGATTTTTTCGTTTTAGCTAAATATTTTATTGTGTTCAAGATCGGACTAACAGGAGGTATAGGAAGCGGTAAAACAACCGTCGCCCGCATTTTTGAAGTGCTTGGTATACCGGTGTATTATGCTGATGATAGGGCAAAGGACCTGATGAATACAGACAACAATCTGAGGCAACAGATCGTAACACATTTTGGTGACGAAAGTTACCTGGGAAAAGAATTAAACCGCCCCTTTATTGCCAATATTGTTTTTAATGATGCCGAAAAATTGTCCCTGCTTAACTCCCTGGTGCACCCGGTAACATTAAAAGATGCTAATGAGTGGATGCAGGCACAAAACACTCCCTACGCCATAAAGGAAGCTGCGTTATTTTTTGAAACCGATGCCTGGAAACATGTAGATAAGATTATTGGCGTGCACTCCCCTTTTGAGTTACGCATGCAACGTACCATGCAACGGGATGGTGCCAGCCGGGGAGCTGTGCAGGCTCGCATAGAAAGGCAGATGAATGAAGACGATAAAATGAAGCGCTGCGATTTTGTAATTATGAATGACGAACAAACTTTGCTAATTCCACAGGTACTGCAACTGCATCGGCAATTTTGTGCGCTGGCAGCATCTACCTAGTGCCTACAACTATCCCAGATAAAGCGCTAGCTCAGTGCAGCCAATGCTTTTGAGATCTTAGCAAATCCCTTCTCCAGGTTGGCAATGTTATTTGCAAAGGAGATCCTGATACAGGAAGGTTCGCCAAAAGCCGTCCCGCTTACTGTTGATACATGGGCATCGTTCAGCAGGTACATGCAAAGTTCATTTGCATCATGGATGATTTCGCCTTCAGGTGTTTTCTTACCAAAATAATAAGCCACATTCGGAAACACATAAAAGGCACCGGGTGGTTCACTGCAAGGTAAACCTGGTATCGCTTCCAGCAACTCAAGCACCCTTGTCCTGCGTTTTTTAAATTCTTCCACCATCTCAAAAGTTGGCTTCAAATCGCCTGTTAAAGCTACAATGGCGGCACGTTGTGTAATAGAGTTAGTAGCGCTGGTAAACTGGCCCTGTAATTTGTCTGCAGCTTTGGCTACTTCCAACGGGGCTGCTAAATATCCGAGCCTCCAGCCGGTCATTGCAAAACCTTTACTTAGGCCGTTGATGATAATTACCCTGTCCTTCAAAAAATCGAATTGGGCAATGCTTTCATGTTTACCGCTGAAGTTGATGTGCTCATAAATTTCATCACTCATGATGAAAACCTGTGGATGTTTTTTAAAGACCTCTGCCAATGCGGAGAGTTCTTCCTTAGCATATAATGCGCCCGAAGGATTGCAGGGCGAAGAGAACATAAACAATTTTGTTTTGCTGGTGATGGCAGCTTCCAATTCTTCCGGTGAAATTTTATAACCGCTTTCCAACGTTGTTTTTACTTCTACTACTTTACCACCAGCCAGTTTCACAATTTCGCTGTAAGTTACCCAGTAAGGGGTGGGTATAATCACTTCATCGCCTGCATCAACTATTGCCAGTACTGTGTTGGCGATACTTTGCTTGGCACCAGTACTGGTTACAATTTGCTCAGGCGTATAATGCAGACCGTTATCACGCAATAATTTTTCGCAAACGGCTTGCCTTAAGTCAAGGTATCCTGACACGGGTGTATAATGGCTGAAGTTATCGTCTATAGCCTGTTTGGCAGCATCTTTAATATGCCGGGGCGTATCAAAATCTGGTTCTCCTAAACTAAGGTCGGTTATATCAATCCCCTTCCCCCTCAGCTCCCTGCCAAGTTTGGCCATTTTTAAAGTTTCCGGTTCATTGAATCTTGACAGTAGGGACGACAATTGCATGCGGGCAGTTTTTATGTTTTAAAAAATAGTTATTTCCGATAGTTGAAGATAAGGGAAGAAAGATCGGGTTTAAAATTTCTTTTCCTTTTTAATTCGTGTTCATAAAGTATGCGGCCCAGGTTTTTCATAAAAGGAAATCCTATGCTTTCATAATCGTACGTATCATCATTGAGTGTTTGATTGCTGTTGCAATAAATTACGGCCGACACCATAAATTCAATGTTATTTTCAAAATCAACGATGTAAGCTGCATCTATTAAATGCCCGTACGCATCCCCTACTTTATTAAATATCCGCACTCGTGGCATGGGTGCTTTTTTCTCTGCCCCATACAATAAAAACTTAACGTAAGTATCATAGATTGCATCTCCATAGGCGGGATATCCTGATTCAGATGGATACATCGACATGTATTGCAAAATAAACTGCCGGTCAGCCTCGGTAATTTTAAATCGGCTTTTTGGCGCAACAGCCGCCGGAAAAATAATGCTGGTTAATATATGATGCAGGTCTGCCAGTTGCAGCCGGTTTTTCTTAGAGAAATCCATCGGCCCGTTATATAACTTACCACCGGCATAAAATGCTTTGCCCAGGCTGTCTCTTCTTTTTGCATATGCACGGGTATTGAAAATGGCTGGTTTTGCATACAGCAGGTTTTGGTTGCCGTCGTAAAAATTAACCGGGTTTGTATGCCTGTTCTCATCTTCCGTTAGTGAAATACTTAACCGGTGCAAGATCTGGGCACTATCGTATCCCATTTCGTGCAGGCTTTTATTTATATACTCCTGCCCAAGGAATTCGTATAAACGGTTGAACGCATCATTATCGCTTACCAGCAAGATCTGTTTTATGTATTGCGCTATTGACGGAGCACCGTTTGCAGTATTGGGATCGTGGTATACCGCTGACTGACCCTTATCAACAGCTTCCGTAACCATACTGCTGTTCATGGTAAGGCCGGGAATATTTATTTCGTTCAGCCTTTGCAAGGCAAGCAACGCCACCGGCAACTTTACCGTAGATGCGGGATAAAAGTAGCTACCCGGCGACCTGTTGAAAAAGTGATCGGTCAAATTGATGGTGCCGTCGTTCAGTCTATCAACTTGTGTATAGATGATCTGCACGTTCCATTCCTTTCGGCTGGCCAGCACTTTATCCATCATCCCAGGGTGCTGAGCAAATAGCTTTTCAAAGAAGGTATCTTCCATATTAATTTTTGTTTGAACTACCGGCGTTGGCATGGGTGGAGGCGCAATTTCGCTTACTGTTTTTTTAGTACCTGTACAGGACATGAAAACCAGTAATATAAAAAGACCTGAATATTTATATAAACCGTTGTGCATGAGTATGATTATTTGAGTGCAAATTGGGTAATTTTCTAAAATAAATCATCATCTGTCTTCAAATCGTTTTTCCCCTATCTTTGCACACTTATAAAAATTAACTCGCTACCAACAAAAGATTTTAAAACATGAGATTGAAAGGTTTAGTTTGGGTTTTCACCATTGCATTGATCCTGATTTCCGTTTGGGAATTATCATATACAGTGGTTGTACGCAATTACGAAAGTAAAGTAAAAGCACAGGCTGAGCGCCTTGTTAAAAGAGAAGCCGCTGGCTTATCTCCCGAAGACCGGGATGCATTGATTGAAGCCAAGACCCAACGTATTTTAGACAGTACGAAGGAGAAAGAAATCTATCCTTTGCTGGGAGCCACATACCAGGAAAGTAAAGAAGCAGAATTGAACCTTGGTCTCGATTTGCAGGGCGGTATCAGTGTTACCATGGATGTAGCTTTAGACGGCCTGATAAAGTCGCTTAGCAACAACCCTAAGGACCCTAAGTTATTAAGCGCTTTAAATGCTGCAAAGGCGCAAAAAGCTAAAAGCGAGGAAAACCTGATCCAGCTTTTTACAAAAGAATTCATCAAACAAAATGGTTCGGGTAAATTAGCCGGCCTTTTTGCCGGACCCAGTAAAGAAGTAAAGATTACTGATGTTGATAACCTTGTTATTGATAAGATACAAACTATTGCCAATGGCGCCATCAACCAAACCTACAAGATTCTTGTAAAGCGTATTGATAAGTTTGGTGTTGCCCAGCCGAACATCAACCTCGATGAAAATAAAGGTATCATACAGGTAGAACTGGCAGGTATTAAAGATCCTGAGCGTGTAAGAAAATATTTACAGTCATCTGCCAACCTACAGTTTTGGGAAGTGTATCGTATAGATGAGTTGGCTAAGTCGCTGGAACTGGCAGACAAGAATCTTCAGAATTACCTGAATGGTATCAGTTCTGCTGATACTGCCAAACTGAGCGATACTACGCTGCCACAAAAGAACCAGAATCCTTTCTTCAGGGTCATCAACCCTATCAATCCACAAACAGGTGCCAATGGCCAACCTGTTTATGCATCTGCTATTGGTAGTATTGCATTACAGGATACGGCTGCTTTTTATGACTATATAAATAATGATGTTGTAAAAGCCGCACTTCCCGGCGATATGAAATTCCTGTTGGGAATTGAAGAGAAAGCACCAAAAGGCAACCAAAGCTATTTTCCGCTATACGCAGTTAAAACTTTGCCAGGCAGCGATAAAGCTCCTATAGAAGGTGATGCGGTAGAAAGTGCACGTCAGCAGTTTGACCAAATGGGCAGTCCTGCTATTACCATGCAAATGACCACTACTGGTGCAAAGCAATGGGCAAGGCTTACTACAAAAAATGTTGGTCGGCCTATCGCTATTTCATTAGATGAATATGTGTATAGTGCTCCTAATGTAAATGGTCCTATTGAAGGAGGTAATTCAGAGATCTCCGGGAACTTTACTGTAGAACAGGCTACTGACCTTGCGCAAATCCTCACTTCCGGTAAACTTGATGCTCCTGCAAAGATTGTGGCAGATCAGGTAGTTGGACCTACGTTGGGACAAGCGGCCGTTAAAGGAGGTACACTTGCATTTTTAATTGCCTTCCTGGTGATCTTCACTTTGATGTTGGTATATTATAATAACAGTGGTTGGGTTGCCAATACTGCTCTAATATTGAACTTACTTTTCACCATAGGTATTCTTGCTGCACTTGGCTTTACGCTTACTGCTGCAGGTATAGCAGGTTTGGTACTCACCATTGGTTTGGCCGTTGATACCAACGTAATCATATTCGAAAGAATTAAAGATGAACTGGGCAAGGGTAAAAACTACCAGCAGGCAGTAGAGGAAGGTTACCAACGCTCATTGGCACCTGTATTGGATGCTCATATTACTTCATTAATTACAGCTGTTATATTATTGTATTTTGGTCTTGGTCCTGTATTGGGCTTTGCTACTACGCAGATTATCGGTATCCTGTTGTCTTTATTCTGTGGTATTCTTGTTTCAAGGTTGATTACTGATTTCTGGACCAACAAGAAACGTCACTTCACATATTTTACCGTTGTATCTAAAAACATCTTCAGGAATGCTGCTTATAAATTTGTAGAGTTCAGGAAAGTAGCTTATATGATCTCCGTAGTAGTTTTGATCCTGGGTATCGCTTCCTTCTTCAATGGTTTCGACCAGGGTGTGGAATTTAAGGGTGGCCGTAGCTATACCGTGCGGTTTGATAAGCCTGTAAAGAATGATGATGTAAGAGATGAACTGAAAAATGTATTTGGCGATTTCCCTGTTATTAAAACCGTAGGTAACAACAGGAATCTTAACATCACCACATCTTACAGGATCGGTGAAGAAA
The DNA here is from genome assembly GCA_038256495.1 of Chitinophagales bacterium. GTDB lineage: Bacteria > Bacteroidota > Bacteroidia > Chitinophagales > Chitinophagaceae > Ferruginibacter. The sequence goes on along the minus strand of JBBSKH010000087.1, from coordinate 7,508 downwards.
ACGTAGACAACGATGTTAAGATGAAATTGTATGAAGGACTGAAAAAAGTATTGCCTGCCAGTACAAGTTTCGAACAGTTCTCTGCAAAAAATATACAGAGTTCACAAACTATTCAGCCAAGTATTTCTGATGACCTGAAGCGTGGCGCTGTAAAGGCAACCTTATTTGCTTTGTTCGCTATCTTCATTTACATCTTTATCCGTTTCAGGGACTGGCGTTATTCAATTGGTACCATTTTTACCTTGTTACACGACGTATTGGTAACCTTAATCGTTTTCTCTTTCTTTAAAAATATTGTTCCTTTCCCGCTAGAGATAGATCAGCATTTTATTGCGGCTATCCTTACCGTTATCGGTTTCTCTATGAACGATACAGTAATTGTGTTTGACAGGATCAGGGAATACAGTAGGGATATGAAAGGTGCTGACAAAGGCACGATCATCAACAGCGCTATCAACCATACTTTGAGCAGGACCATCATGACCTCGCTCACGGTTTTCTTAACCATCCTTATCCTATTCATCTTTGGTGGTGAAGTAACCCGTGGTTTTGCATTTGCAATGTTGATTGGTGTGGTTACGGGTACGTACTCGTCCATTTTTGTAGGTGCACCAGTTTTGATGGAGTTTGCAAAAGACAAACCCCTTGGTGCGGCATCGGTTAAAGAAAAAAAGAAAGTAAAAGCTCCTGAGCTGTAAAAGCAGGATTTAAGATAACAAAAAAGCCCGTCCGTTTAGGATGGGCTTTTTTGTTAATAATTTATAATGCAAATTGATTTAAATAGCTATACTGCAAAACTGGTACCGCATCCACAGGTGCTGCTGGCATTGGGGTTGATAAAAGTAAACCCGCGGGAATTCAAACCTCCCTCCCAGTCTATCGTCATACCGGCAAGGTAAAGGTCATGCGATTTATCAATAATGAAATCAAATCCATTTAAATTAAAAACAGCATCCTTTTCAGAGGGATTATCAAAATCCAGTACATAGGTCATACCGCTGCAACCACCCCCCTTTACTCCCACTCTCAGTTTCGTTTCTGTATCAAAGCCAGCTTCGTTCGTTAATCTTTTTATTTCCTTTATTGCGCTTTCTGTAAACTGTACCGGCGCATTGATCACTTTTTCCATAATACTTGTGTTTGAACAAAAATACAACCATTTTAAAAAAGCTAACGTTAACGAGGTTTCGAAAGCAGGAATTTTATAAATGGCAGACAGTATAATGCATTCGCAATGCCGTTAAAAAAAATGTTAAGGTTAGTATTAGGGTAAGGGTGCATTTAAAATTCATCGCAATTATATTTGCCCCATCGGGGCTAACTATTTGTAGCAATTGCTGCCGTAGGCACGCCACCAGTAAGGGGAATAGTAGGTGGAAAAATTCCGCCGACAATTTTTGCCCTATCGGGGCTATCTATTTGTAGCAATTGTATTTTTTTTACAATCGTCTTACGTTCCGTAGGAAGGCCACAAGTAAGGGTAGCCACTATGGAGTAACATTTGTATCTGATAATATTTTCTGCAAACAAGCAGTACTTATGGCAAATGATGGCGACAATTTAAAATGCCCCCATAGGGCAGCATTCTATTTATAAATGCTTTTATAGAACTATTTTTGCAACCTAAACCCAAAATATGTATCTATTAGAAGTAACTGTTTTTTACCTGGTAGTAGCCGGCATCTTCATGTTTTTTATTGCCATTGCCTGGTTGCTGGCAGAATTCAAAGGAATGAAAGACGAAATCAGGGAGCGCATGGGCATCAACAACGACACCATCAAATTACGGCTTCAGGCTTACGAACGCCTCACCGTATTTGCTGAACGTACAGGCTTAAAAAACCTGGTTAGCCGCACTGCTGCACTTTCGTTGGGCGATTCTGCAGCCAGCATGCATGCCACTATGATAGAAGAAATAAAAACAGAATATGAATACAATGTTAGCCAGCAAATATATGTGAGCAAAGAAGTGTGGAATGCTGTGACCAAACTAAAAGACCAGAATATTTATATCGTCAACCAACTGGCGGCCAACTTAAACCATAATGCCAGTTCACTGGAACTTAGCAAAAGCATCCTTGAGTACAGCATGACGGAGAAAGCAGAATTGAATACAATCGTATTAGATGCATTGCAATACGAAGCAAAAAAAATATTAAAATAACAGGAATTGCGAAAGTTGAAAAATAACCCATGGCTTCATCAAAAAAAATTACAACAGATTCCGGTATTGAAATAAAGGAAGTATATACAGCAGCCGATGCTGCGCAGGCAGATGACATTTTACCAGGCGAATTTCCTTTTACAAGAGGCGTGCAGGCAGATATGTACCGCGGGCGTTTATGGACCATGCGCCAATATGCCGGATTTTCTACGGCAGAAGAAAGTAACAAAAGGTATCACTACCTGCTAAGCCAGGGCGTAAGCGGGCTCAGCGTTGCGTTTGATTTACCCACCCAGATCGGTTACGATAGTGATCACCCTCTTGCGGATGGCGAAGTAGGAAAAGTGGGTGTGGCTATTGACAGCCTGGAAGACATGGAATTATTATTTAAAGATATTGAGCTGGAAAAAGTATCTACTTCTATGACGATAAATGCCAGTGGTTTTATTTTGCTGGCTCTTTATGTTGCGTTAGCCAAAAAGCAGGGAGCCGACCTTGCAAAGATCTCGGGAACCATCCAGAATGATATATTGAAAGAGTATGCTGCACGTGGCACTTATATTTATCCGCCCAAGCCCAGCATGCGCATCATCACAGATATTTTTGAATGGTGCAGCAAAGAAGTGCCCAAATGGAATACCATTTCTATATCTGGTTACCACATCAGGGAAGCAGGCAGTACTGCGGTGCAGGAAATTGCCTTTACCCTCAGCAATGGTAAAGCATATGTAAAGGCAGCGCTGGAGCGTGGTTTAGATATCAACGTTTTTGGAAAACGCTTGTCATTTTTCTTCAATGCGCATAATAACCTGTTTGAAGAAGTAGCAAAGTTCAGGGCTGCCCGTAAAATGTGGGCAGTTATTATGAAAGAGCTGGGCGCTACAGATCCCAAGGCAATGATGCTTCGCTTTCATACCCAAACTGGCGGCAGCACGCTTACCGCACAGCAGCCTTTAAATAACATCAGCCGGGTTACCATTCAAACACTTGCAGCAGTAATGGGCGGCACACAATCGTTACACACTAACGGCTACGATGAGGCGTTAAGCCTGCCTACCGAAGAAGCTGCCAAGATTGCTTTGCGAACCCAACAGATCGTAGCATTTGAAAGCGGCGTGCCGGAAACGGCTGATCCGCTGGCGGGGAGTTATTTTGTAGAATCGCTTACCAATGAAGTAGAGCAGGCAGCATGGGAACTAATTGCAAAAATTGATGCAATGGGCGGTAGTGTTGAGGCCATAGAGGAAGGCTTCATCCAGGATGAAATTGCAGCCAGCGCCTACGTGTACCAGCAGCATATTGAATCTGGTGAAAAGATCAGCGTAGGTGTAAACAAATTTCAGAGTGCTGAAACTTTTACTGCACCCCCATTTGTTATTGATGAAAGTATACAAAAAATTCAGACTGATAAACTGGCAGCATTAAAACAAAAGCGGGATAATGCTAAAGTTGCGGACTGCCTGCAATTGTTGGAAGCTGCTGCAAAGGGAACAAAAAATCTGATGCCCTTGGTTTTAGATGCTGTGGAAAATTATTGCACGCTTGGGGAAATTGCAGATACCCTGCGGAAAGTGTTTGGAGAATACAAGTAAATGGTAAAATTTTGATAAACGGTTCTTTCTTATGTGTTGTAAATGATACATTTGCACAGGTTCCTAAAAAAAGATCGCAAATAAGAATGAACTTAATAAAAGTACTCTCTCTCCTGTTGCTGCTAATGTCAGCCATCAATCCCGCTTTTGCCCAGTATTCAATTCGTGGCAAAATTTTAACTACTAATGGAAAAAAACCTGTGGCCAATGTGTCTGTTGGTTTATCAGGGAGTGGCACAGGTGCCCTATCAGATGCAGCAGGCAACTTCAGGATGAGCCTTGATCAATTAATTAAAACAGATACCCTAACGATTTCCTCAATCGGCTTCGTCACGCTTAAAGTACCGGTTCAGCAAGCAATACAGCAATCGCAGTTTTTACTTACAGAAGAATCAAAGAACCTGGAGAATATAGAGCTTAAGTCTTACACCAGCGAAGCATCGCAGGGTACACTATCTGATAAGACAGGCTATTTCTGGAGCTGGCATACGAAGCAAACGGGTGGAGAGATCGGAAGGATAATGTATGTGAACAGTAACGATTATAAACTGGAAAGAGTTCGCATTAAGATAAATAACCAATGTGATACCTGCCTGATAAGGCTTCATGTGAGGGAACTGAATAATGGTTTACCTGGCGAAGATCTTTTAACAGACAGCATAAGTATTATTACCAACAGGCTGTCTTTTGATGATAAATTTGCAGAGTTTGACCTGCGCAACAGCAATGTAATCATCAAAAAAAACAAATATGTTTTTGTAGGTTTTGAAACCCTGAATTGTAACAGTACCGGGCTAACCAGCGGTTGTTCATTGGCATATATTGGTACCGAAGAAGGCAACTTTCTTTACCGGGATAAAAGCTATAGCGAATGGGAAGAATCTACCATGCACAGCCTTTACATAAGACTATTCTATAAATATTAATGGGCGAAATCGGCCTCGAAATTTCCTTTAATCCTTTCTATTGACGGATTAAAATAACCAAATTTTAGATTAGGAAATTCTTCCCTTATCAATTCCATCATTTGCTTTACGCCCATGCACTCCCCTGTATCGGTCACGTTAATTTTACCAAGGTACCAATCGGGATCTATATTAAAATTCCGCCACTGTATCATGCACAGGTCTGTATCCCTTATCAGTTTTCGCAACGCTTCATATTCTTCAATACTGTCGGTCATTCCGGGGAAAACAAAATAGTTAATACTAGTCCAGCCGCCGAAGCTGCGAACGATCTTCAGGCTTTCAACAATATCAGCAAAAGCATAATTATTGGGCTTATAATAAGGCAGGTAAATATGCTCTCTTGCAGAGTTGGTGCTTACCCTCATACTATTCAAGCCTGCTTCGCAAAGCGCTTTAACGGCATCTGGTTTACTACCATTTGTGTTGATGTTGATGCTTCCGTTGGGCGTATGCTTGCGTATCTCAATGATGGCTTCCCTGATCGTTTCCCACATCAGCAAAGGTTCGCCTTCGCAGCCTTGTCCAAAACTTACCAGGGGGAACGGTGCCGTTTGCAGGTGCGGCACGGTAAACTCAACGATCTCTTCGGCCGTTGGCCTGAAACTGAGCCGCTCCTGGTTGCTTACAATGGTTTCTTCCACCGGTTGAAAACTGATGCAGCCAATGCAGTTGGCGTTGCAGGCGGGTGAAACCGGCACCGGGCATTCCCATCTTGAAAGAGCAAGATTCCTTGCCGCGGGGCAGGTATATGTCATGCAGCAGTTCTGCATTAAATGTTGAACCAGCCGGTTATGTGGGTATTGTTCCAGCAGGTTATCGGCACCTGATTCAATGGCTTCATCATCATATCCTTCACTCTCCTGCCTGATGTCTTGTTCAATTCTTACGGCAGGTACGTAAATTTTGTCGTTCAGCCAGCCTGCGGTGGTGTAGCAAAATAATGGTAAGGTAGGCGCATCCTGCTTGGTTTCGTATGCAGCCATATACAATCCTGTATGCGCCGGCGGAATAAATGCAGCAACAGCCCAGCCCAGTTCGCAAATACGCATGTCACCGGTTTCCACATCAATACCTATCCCACGCCTGCCCGGTAATTCGTATAACTGGCCGCCATCCGGCAAGTCTATCCATTCTTCCAGCGGAACGGGCACAGCATCCCAGCCGGTGCGGCCGGTCACATACAAACTGCTGTCTTCATAAATATTTCCCTCACCGTCTGAGTATAAAATAAAGGGAGATGCTGTTAACTGTTCCATGCTGTAAAATTAGCCTATTTAAAATATACAGGTGGCGCTTGGTGTTTGCCTGTGCTTATTTATCTGTGAATTATGAACTGGTTTTTACCAGGGTATCGCAATAGTTGTTGAATTCCGATTGATTGATTCCGGCGCTGATATTTTTATCGAGGGTAAACTGCATCAGCCGGTTGTCTTTCATTTCAATGCTGAGGATACCATCCTTCAGCATCACCCAGGCTACTTCCACCCAGGAAAAAGTATTAGAAGGAAAAGACGGATAGTGAATACCTGTTTTTGAGAAAACAATCACCGGTTTTTTCTTGGTCATCAGCCCCATTACTGCAAAAAGCAGGAGCATAAGCCCGAGAAAATAATTTTGCGTAAGCAACCAGCAAGCAGCACAAATAATAAAAGAAATCTCCACAATAAAACTCCGCAGGAAACGGGTAAACCGGTTTATGATAAAAAACGCAAAGCCGGCTACAGCCACAAAGAAACCAATTTCTATGATGCGGTAGTACTGCGCCCCCGCAATTGTATTAATGTAGTAAAAACCAAAAGCAAGGGCGTTTGCCGCAGCTATCAAAAAGGTGATTAACTGGTATGGCTTTACCCTCGTGTTAGGAATTTCTATCTGGTAGCTGCTCATATTTATTTGTGGCTGACAGTAGTAAGATTACATAGCTTGTAAAGAATTCTGGCACCTACGTTTTCATCCCACTCGTTGTGGCTTACGCCAACTTCATTCAGATCGAAACCAATGATTTTTCTGCCAGATTGGTGTAATTTCTTAAATAAATAAAACACCTGCTCCGTTTCAAAACCACCCTGTACAGGCGTTCCGGTATGCGGGCATAATTTAGGATCAAGCCCGTCAATATCAAAACTTATAAAAACATGCTTCGGCAATTGTGCTACAATTTCTTCTACAATTTGTTTCCAGTTATCCCCTTCATACAATCTTTCTTTTATCTCACTATCAAAGAAAGCTTTTACACGGCCATTACTGTTATTTATATAATCCAGCTCTTCATCGCAATAATCCCTGATGCCAACCTGCACAATCTTTTTCACCGACGGCACTTCATTCAACACATTGTACATAATAGATGCATGGGAATAAATGAAGCCTTCATAAGCCTTTCTCAAATCGCAATGTGCATCAATTTGCAGAATGCCAAAATCAGGGTATTTTTCTCCGATGGCCCTTATAAAACCAAATGGCGTGCTGTGTTCTCCTCCCAGCAGGCCCACCAGTTTCCCTTTTTCCATCAGGGCCTTGGTTTGCTCATACACCCAATTATTTAAAAAGTCGCTCCCTTCATTTATCTCCCGCAAAGATTTGCACATGAATTTGTTATCCTCTAATATTTCTCCATGAGCAATATAGTTAATGTATAATTCAGCCTCTTTACGCAGGTAATCACTTTTGGTGAGAATTTTTTTATCAACCGGGCGCATATAAAAGCCCTGGCGCCAGGCATCTGTTAGTTCCGGGTCAAAAAGATCCACCTGAAGGCTGGCCCTCAAGATATGCTCCGGAGCC
>JBBSKH010000086.1:0-15880 GCA_038256495.1 Chitinophagales bacterium | reverse complement strand
CCCCGGCAGGGCGGCATTTTGGTAGCCCCGGCAGGGCGGCATGTTGGTAGCCCCGGCAGGGCAACATTTTGGTAGCCCCGGCAGGGCGACATTTTGGTAGCCCCGGCAGGGCGGCATGTTGGTAGCCCCGGCAGGGCGGCATTTTGGTAGCCCCGGCAGGGCGGCATTTTGGTGGCAGAAATTTTTCAAAAAATAAAAAATATGGAAAAGAAAGTATTAATAGTAGATGATGAAGCACATATTCGTATGCTGATAGAACAAACTTTGGAAGACCTGGAAGATGAAGGCGTAGAATTTCTTACCGCCGATAATGGATTAACGGCCCTGGAACTGATCCAGTCAGAAAAACCTGATCTTGTTTTCCTGGATGTAATGATGCCGAAAATGAATGGAATGGATGTTTGCAGAAAAGTAAAACAGGAATTAAAACTTGATGATGTGTATATCATTCTGTTAACTGCCAAAGGCCAGGAACTAGACCGGCAGAAAGGAAATGAAGTTGGCGCCGATGTTTATATGACCAAACCATTTGACCCCGAAGTTTTGCTGAATAAAGCAATGCATGTATTAGGCATGGCAACATAAAAAATATCTTTTTACAAATCCTGCACATGCAACTATTTTTTTGCATACATCAACATTATGGCAAGAGTAAGTTTAAAAAACAGCATCGGAAAGAACAAGGCGTTTAACAATGTTATTCAAAGCCTGATAGATAAGCTGTGTTTGACCTTATGGATAGAAGATGCAGAGGGAAAACTACTAATGGGCCAGGTACATGTAAATAATAAAACTGCTATCCCTGTTTCACTGGATGACGAAATCCTCGGTTGGGTAAAAGGCGATGAACAGGGAAAATTAATTGCAGACCTCCTCACCAAGCTGATTGAAAAAGATGACGAAAAGAAAAAGCTAGGGGCAGAAGTACTCAATCTATACCAAGAAATCAATGTCATTTTCAACTTCACAGAAACACTTACACAAACTATAGAACCCGATGTTATTGCACGCCTTACATTGGAGCAAGCCATTCATTCCATAGAATCGCATAGTGGTATTATTATGTTGTGGGATGAGCAAAATAAAAAATTACAAATACCCGCCATGGCCGGAGAACCACTATTTGATGAAGAAAAGATCCATAGCAATTTTGATATGCTCCTAAAGATCGGTATGAGCGGACAGTCAGAGATCATAACAGACATCTCGCTGTTAAAAGAAAAAGGAATTATTGAGGTGCCCGTACAGTCCATTATGTATGCAGCCATGAAAGTAAAGCACCGCATTATGGGTGCTGTAATTTTAGCAGGTAAAGAAGCCGAACAGTTTTCTGCCGCCCATTTAAAATTACTCGTTACCCTGTCACTACAATCTTCAGCGGCCATAGAAAGTGCGCTGCTCTACGAAAAAAATATATCTGAAGCCCGGGAAAGAGAGGATGCTATGCTGCGCATTCATGAAGTAACTAAAAAGTTTGTTCCAAATGAATTTATAAGGTCGCTAGGTAAAGAACAGATCACTGACATCAGGCTGGGCGACCAGGTAGAAAAAATAGTAACGGTGCTGTTTACTGATATCCGGGATTTTACCATGCTCTCAGAAAAAATGACCCCTGAAGAGAATTTCCGGTTTGTGTCTTCTTTTAATGCCCGCCTTGGCCCGATCATAAGATCAAAAAATGGCTTTATCAATCAATACCTGGGCGATTCCATCATGGCTATATTTCCTGATGACCCAGCAGACGCCATACAGGCAGCCATTCTCATGCAGCAAGCTGTGTTTGAACTTAATGCTGAAAGAAGCTTAGCCGGACATCCGGAAATAAGCGCAGGTATTGGTATGCATACCGGCCCGCTCATCATGGGTATTACAGGTGATGACCAGCGTATGGATGCTGCCACTATTTCAGACACCGTAAATACGGCTGCCCGTATAGAGAGCCTCACCAAGCATTATAAGTCTTCCTTGCTTATGAGCAGCCAGACGATAGCACATATCAGGGCACCCCATTCATTTAATTTACGCAGCCTGGGCAATGTACGGCTTAAGGGAAAACATCAGCTACTAAAAATAATAGAATGTATTGACGGGTTGAGCAAACCTGAATTTGAAATGAAGAAAGGTACCATGTCCCGGTTTTCCGAGGCCATGAAACTATACCAGGAGCAACACTTTGAAAAAGCGATCCCTGTTTTCCAGGATCTATTAAGCATCAACCCGAATGATTTAACCGGGCAACACTTCTTAAATAATGCGCTGAAGTACCACCGCAACGGTGTACCGGAAAACTGGACCGGCGCAGAAGAGATGATTAATAAATAGCGTAGTCTATCAACTATAAAATTGGGCTCATTCGATTCATCAAAATCAAACGGGTATACATTTAGAAAAAATTTTAAACCAGGTTCGGAAAACAAATCATTTGCACACCGGTGAACTGGAAAGACATCATATGAATTTGAAAATATATTTTTTGCTGCTCTGCCTGCCTTCCTGTTTCATTGCAACTTATGCCCAAGCCCCGCAACCTGCGGCTGCAAACACGTATGCTTTAGTAGTTGGCATTTCCGGCTACCAGGATGCAGCTATTCCCAAATTAAATTATGCAGATAAAGATGCCAGCCTTTTTGCCCAATGGCTGCAAAGCAAGGCAGGTGGCAGTGTACCGGGTTACCAGATAAAATTATTGACCAACGAAACTGCAAGCATTGCAGCGGTGTACAGTGCGCTAGATTGGTTAAAAGAGATAGCTACAGCAGGGGATACTGTTTTCATTTATTTTTCTGGCCATGGCGATATAGAAACAAAGGATAGCATCAGCCAGGGATACCTGCTGGCATGGAACTCGCCACCCAATAATTACAGAAACAACGCCATTGGCGTAGCCGATCTGAACAACATAGCAAATATACTCACCACCAGCAACAGGGCAAATGTCATCATCATTACCGATGCCTGCCATTCCGGTAAAATGGCCGGTGATTTCTACAAGGGCCGTGAGCTTACCGCAGCTAACCTTAGGCTGGTTTTAAATAACCAGGTTAGAATGGCATCCTGCCAGGCCAATGAAGAAGCCGCCGAAGGCCCATACTGGGGTGGCGGAAGAGGTGTGTTTTCTTATTATCTCTTGATGGGCTTAAATGGAAAAGCGGGTAACAACGGCCAGGTTAGATTACAGGACCTGCAGGTATTTCTAAACAACGCTTTTGCCGAGGACAAATACCTTAAATTGGATAACCACCAACAGCATCCCGTTTCTGACGGCAGCCCCATTTTTCCTGTTGCGGAAATAGATTCGGCTACGTTGCAGGCACTTAGCCGGGCTGAGAACAACAATGCATTCGCCCAACCAGCAACTACAGCCGGTTTGCAATCTTTAAAAACCATTGGCAGACAACCAATCGATTATTTTTTTGAAATAGCCAGGGGCTCAGTTTTAGATAGTGTATTGACTTTTGAAAAATATGCAAGCATAGACCCCGATAAAGTGCCCGGGCAAATATTAAACGACTATGTTGCCTACCTTGATGATCTTATAAACAAATCGGATTCGCTACAAAAAGTTGATTCCATTTATCAGGTTTTACTAAACAAGAACAGCGGCTTAAGCGATTCCCTCTCACCCTTAATGGATATCAACAATGCTGTGATTAATAAGTATCATGACCAATTCTATTCAATTGAGCTGGATTCGCTTCGCATGTTTCAAAAACAACTGCATAACAATAAATTTATAAGGAACAGGTTCATAGAAAAGTTTGTGCAGTTAACGCACCAGAAAAGCCAGGATATGATAAATGCCTACCTTAAAGGTGACCTGGATGAGCTTGAAAAGCGGCAATATTATTATGCCGGCAACCGGGATTACAGGAATTTTTTACCGGTGATGAACACAGCCATTCACCTGGCACCCGTATCAAATTACCTGCACGATATTTTAAAAATTAACCAGGCTTATATTGCCGGGCTGGTAGACAGGTTGGATATAACCACGCATAAAAAACAAGCAGACAGCCTACTGAACGCCGCATTGGCACAACAACACCGGGCTCTTTCGCTGGAGCCTTACGCAGCCTATATCCACAATGAGCTGGGCAATTTATTCCTACAAAAACGAAACTATAATTCAGCAGCTTACCATTATGATTATGCGCTGCTGCTTTCGCCTACCTGGGCTATACCATGGAGTAATAAGATCCGGATGAATTTTGCACAGGGTAATCTTTCCAAAGCAAAAGAAGCCATTAAAAAAGCGGATTCATTACAACCCAACCTCGCATACGTAAATGTAAATGCCGGGCTGGTGATGGAAAAAGACAACAACTTGCTGGCTGCAGAAGGATATTACCTGTCTGCCATCGCCCAGAATAATGTGCACTACCTACCCTACGAACGACTGGGAAAAATCTATATCCTCACCGGGGAATATGAAAAAGCAGACAGCTTCCTGTATGAAGCAAAAAAACGAAAAGATGATTTTGCCGTGAACGAATCTGTTTTCGATTTTGGTATTGAACTGGGTGGTCAGGAGGAAGGTAAAAATGAAGAAAAGTTTATGTATGATTGTGGCACTGCTAAAGACAGTCTTACCCCGGGTTGGGGAACGTACAATATGCTTGTGCATGCCCTGCTAAACCTGCAGTACCCCACAAACTTTCCTGGTGATGGCAAGCAAATGGCAAAAGATGTTATAAAAAGAATACCCGGCATTTTATTGGCCGATCATTACCTGGGCAAAAAATATTTTGAAGAAGGCAATTGGCAGTTGGCAGAACAAGCATTGAAGCAAGCCAAGGGCAATTACCTGCCCGAGGAAGAGTTGAGAGCAACACTAAAAGCAATATTGAGAGATTCTTTATTGGTAGCGAAAGCGGAAATGCAAAATGATAAGAAAAACTTCTCCGCATTGGTAGACAGGTCCTGCCTGCTTGCCAGGTTGATGAACTTTAGGTATGATGTGCTGGAAGATAATTATTTGCTCGCCAATATTTATGAAAGAAAAGGATTTGTAGATGAAGCCATAAAAGAATACAAGATCATTGCCAGCCTGGAAAACATACGTCAGCAGGAGCAAGCGGTTTTTAAAGACTACGGAATTTATGAAGCTGTGTTTGATTTTACCAAACCATTTAACGGAACCGAACAACAATACGAACGCCTGATGATGGACCGAGGTTCCCTGGTGGCAAAATATAATAATCCCATCAGGATGGGCGGTAGTCTTAAAGCAGCAGCACAATATGAGCAATCGGGCAGGTATGAGCTGGCGGAGGAAATATTGCTGAAACAGGTGGCACTAAACAGGCAGGCGGGTTATGCACGCCAGGAAGAAATGAACAAAGAAAATTTTGGGCCAACGGGTCAATCCCCCATAAACTATTATTGGCTCGATGTGAACCGTGACCTTGAAGGGGCTACATACAATTTTTATAGCAGGATGCTTGCACAGTTTCCGAGGGATGCCTATTGGCACAAGCAGGCAGGTATGTTTTTGTATAACAGGCTACTGTTAACCTACGAACAAATACCGGTGGCCGAAAGGTCAACATTTTACAAATATTCACTGGACTATGCCTACCCATTTGAAGGAAGCTTACAACCTCCCAATGAAGGTTACGATTATGATAGTGTATATAGAATAGTGCACACAAAATCGAAGTTACCGGGCACGGGCGAGCTACTGGTTGTAGATTTGCTTACCTATGATCCTGTTCAGCATGCGCAAACCTATTTGCAAAATGCCATTCGTTTTACAGGAGAGGCAAACCCGAATCCGGTAGTGCAGGAAGCTTTGGCTGACCTCCAAAGCTGGATGGGAAACAATAACGAAGCAATTGATAATTACGCATACCTCGTACAACAACAGTCGGGCAATGCTACGTTGAGAAACAAGTTGATAGATCTGCTGCTCATCACAAAAAAATTTCCGGCAGCCGCTACCCAGTTAGATAGTTTATTCAGCCATGGCCAGGCAAGGCGCAACCAGTTATTGCAATGAGCAGATTATAAAATAGTGAGCAGGAACTATACCAGTGCCGGTGCTTTATTAAAAACATTTTCGTCTGAAGACCAGGCGGAAAAAAATATTATTTCCCGCTTGTATGCAAAACAATATATGCTGATGGGTCAACCTAAAAAAGCACTGGCATATCTTACTAACATCACAGCACCTGCACCATTTGGTGAATTTGAATACGCCCCGGAAAAGGAACTGCAGGCCAGGCAATATTTTATGGATTCTTATACAGGAGCAAGAATAAAGGCTTTAACAGGAGAAAATGCTAAAGCATTAAATGAATTGAAAATCCTGCTGAGTTCGGGGTTCAACTATCAATATGTTTTAAATACCGATCCCGCCTGGGACCCGGTTCGGAAAACAAAAAAATGGATTGTAATGATGAATTCACATGAGTTTACAAAAACTTACGTGGAGTCAGAATCAAGTAATGCGTCAACGAATTACAATACCGTTTTGTACAGGATACCTATGTTGAATAAAAGGTTTACTTATAACTAAACCGCAGGCTCCAACTTTATTATTACTGACTTACGGCTATTTCCGCCTCCTGAATACAACGGTCGTTTGTTGTTTTACCACACTGCTTTGCCTTAGCTTTCCAGTAGGTGTTTTTTCTTGCTTCTAATAAAATCTTTAACCAGGACGAATTGCTTTGCCCGCCAAAAGAAAGCAGGGCGCTGCTGTAATATCCCCAAATATTTTTTACCAGCTCTGCTGTAAAGAAGTGGGTATAATAACCGCCGATATCCGGGTGGCCCACAGACAAGTGATCTTTTTCTACACTCCCTACAATAATAGATAAAGGCATAGCTGGTAAAAAAAGTTTTTTAGCACTCTCCATATTAAAGTACCCAAGCGAGCCGCCGCCTTTGGGTTTTATCATATCGGTTCCCAGTACCGGGTTCTCATAAATATCAGCATTGCAACAATCTCCCAATACAAGGTTTACCCGGGGCCTCAGCGCATTTATCCGTTTATAAACATCTTCCAGCGGAATATTATCGCCCACTTCTTTATTGGCTTTATTTTTTGCTGTGCGAAAAGACATCCTTGGGTATTTGCTTTGGTCGCCGGCAAGCCTGAAACCATGGCCGCTGAAATAAAATACCACAATATCTATTGGAGCCGGCTTTTGTACTTCCAGGGCCAGCAGCGCCGCTTCTACCGCAGCTTTACTGTAGCCATCCCCGGAAATATATAAAGGAACCACTTTCGTTATACCGAGGTTAGTTGCAAGTGAATTAAATAAACCGGAAACCTTTTTAAGATCCGTTACGGCACTCTTACCCACCGTTGCATCATTGGTGTTGGCAACAACGATCAGGAACATTTTTTCGCTTCTTGGCAAAGGGGTAGCCCTTGTTGCCTGCTCAAAAATATATTGGTAAAATCCATCCGACTCAAAATAGAACGAACTTACAAATGGCTCATCATTCCTTAGTGCTTCGTGATTTTTTTGCTGGCTTTGCGTCATGTTGGCCGCAAGCCAACCCTTCGGTTTATGTTGTATTTCTACAGCTGCTGGTTCATAATAATAGCCACTACTGTCGTATTGCTTTTTAAAAACAAACCTTGGTATTACAAAGCCGGTGGTATCAGGATCAATCAGCGGAACTGCATCACCCTGGGGTAAGAGGTATTTGCTGGTAATACCATCTCTTTCAATGCTGGAATCACTGAGCGCCTGCTCATATAAAAAAAGTTTATTGGCGTTTCCGGCATTGTACTGTATGCGTGCAACGGCACTGCCATCCGGCTGCAAGGTTACCAGCGATTTATAAATCTTAGTGCCGGCACCAGGAACGCCAGATTCGTAAACGATATAATAAGAAGTTTGGGCCTGCAGTTTACTAACACTCAAACAAAGCAACAGCAACAAACCTGCCTGCACACAAAAGTACCAGCCAACAAAAAGAAAATTTTTTGCTGGCTGGTTACATTTTTTTAAACGGTAGAACATCTTAATTTTTTATCGTCTCCGGGCGAGTGCTGCTGTTTGAATCAGTGTCCAATGCTGGCATAGAATCCATCATTGCTGGTTCCATTTCTGTTGTAATTTCCGTTTTCTTTGTCTCTTTGCTTTCGCAGGCAATGATTAAGGTGGATGCCAGCAAAATAACCGCTAACCAACGAAGTGGTTGTAATGTTTTAAAGAATTGTTGCATTGATTTAGTTTTAGATGTTCGGTAAGATAACAATTTATTTTAATCTTTATAGGAGGTAATTCATTACCAGTACCATCTGGCCACACAATAATTTCCAGCAAATCTTCATTTAATAATATTATATTCATCAGCAGATCTTCACTAACAATTACTAAACCCTGCTGCATGAAGCGCATTTTGCGGATATTCTTTTGTAACCTTTTACTTGCCATCACCTGTATCTCTGCTAATGCCCAGGCGCAAGTGCGCAACATGAAGCAGCTAAAAGCGGAGCTGCAAACCATGCGGCAAAAAGATGGCTACCTGGATGATACTGCTTACATCAACACCGTTAACCAATTAGCCTTTGTGTATGCAGATCGCTACCCCGATTCTGCATTGCAAATAATGTCTGGTATACCGGAACGGAGCAATGATATAGCATTCCGCAGGGGCGAAACAGACAGCTACAATGTGTTGGGCAATGCATGGCAAACCAAAGGCAATTTTGAAAAAGCACTGGAATTTTATAAAAAGGCTTATAGCCTTGCCCAAAAGATTCACTACGTGAAAGCGTTGCCAGGCTTGCTCGGCAATATCGGCCTGGTGTATCTCAACCAGGGAAATTATGCAGTCGCTCTTCAAAAATTCTATGCATCGCTGGCTGCTGCTGAAGCCGTAAACGACAAACTGGTAATAAGAAGCAGCTTTAATAATATTGGTACCGTTCATTTCTACCAGGGCAAGATGGATGAAGCAGAGCGGGCTTATCAAAAAACACTAGAGATATCCAGGGATATCTTAGATACTACCGGGATGATAACCGCCTATAATAATATGGGTGAAGTAAACCTGGAGCAAAATGATCCAATAAAAGCATTGAGTAACCTTTCTGTTGCGTATCAACTTGCCAGCAGGAAAAATGTTCCTGATATGTTGGTAGCAGTAACCAATACCCTGGGTGATTCTTATTTAAGACTTGACAGCCTACAAAAGGCAGCGGGCTTTTTTGAAACAGCGCTTAACCTTTCCCGCCAATTGGGCAATGCAAGGGCCACTTGTAAAGCATTGATAGGTTTGGCAAAAGTGCAAACCAAACAGGGCTTGCTCACAGAGGCTTTAGCAAGTGGACGGGAAGCCCTTGCGAAAGCACAGGAAATGGGGCAGGCACAATTACTGCGTGATGCCAATGAAGTGGTTGCCGGTATTTATGAAAAAATGGGGCAGGGTAACGATGCACTACAATATTACAAGCAATATAAAGTGTATGCCGATAGCCTGGTAAACATTGAAAGTGAAAGAGCCGCTGCAAATTACAAAGCCGAATACGAGTTTTCTAAAAAGGAGCTGGAGTTTCAGCGAAAGGCATTACAACAACGCTGGCTAATCTTTTCTGCCCTGGCTGCTTTGCTTACACTTCTTATTATTTTATGGATCATCAGCCGATCGAGAAAACGGCTTAGCCTTACCTACAAAGATTTGCAACTTAAGAACCAGATAATTGAAGGACAGAAAAAAAGGGCTGAAGAAACACTCTCTCAACTTAAAGCGGCACAAGCACAATTGATACAAGCCGAGAAAATGGCCAGCCTGGGTGAATTGACCGCCGGTATTGCACACGAAATTCAGAACCCACTAAATTTTGTAAAAAATTTTAGTGAAGTTAGTAACGAGATGCTGGATGAAATGATGCAGGAAGTAGATAAAGGAAATAATGATGAGGTAAAAGAAATTGCGGCTGATGTAAAACAAAACCTCGAAAAAATCATTCATCATGGCAAAAGAGCAGATGCTATTGTAAAAGGTATGCTGCAGCATAGCAGGAGCAGCACCGGCCAAAAAGAACCAACAGATATTAATAAACTGGCCGACGAATATTTACGGCTGGCTTATCACGGCTTAAGAGCCAAAGACAAAACATTTAATGCAACATTAAACACAGACTTCGACCAAAGCTTGCCGCAACTAGCCGTAATACCACAGGAAATGGGCAGGGTTATTTTAAATTTGATAACAAATGCTTTTTATGCGGTAGATGAAAAGAAAAAGAGCGGCCCCCTAACCCCCGTCCGCACCGGACCGGGCGGGCCCGAAGGAGGAACTGGGTTCGAACCAACAGTTACCGTTAGTACAAGGCTCATCATCCCCCCTTCGGGGGGACCGGGGGGGGCCGAAATAATTGTAAGCGATAACGGGCCTGGCATCCCTCAAAAAATACTAGACAAAATATTTCAACCCTTTTTTACCACCAAGCCCACAGGACAAGGAACAGGGTTGGGTTTAAGTTTGAGTTACGATATAGTACAGGCCCACGGGGGTACTTTATCTGTTGAAACAACCGTTAACGAGGGAACAACTTTTACAATAGGATTACCCATATAACAACAGGTGGGTTACAGGTTTTTCATACGGGCAAACCCGGCAGGAGTGTTTACTACAGGAACCGCTTTATCATTCAGTTAACACCTTAAAACAGCGTTATGAAAAAGCTACTATGGTTTCAATTGGCAACAAAACGTATCCTTATATTATTACTGTGTTTTACATCTGCTGGCCATTTATCGTCAATGGCTCAGGCTACAAAGGAAAATCCTTTATTTGCATCTGAAGAAGTGCTGGAACTTACGCTTACGGGTAACGTTAAGGCGGCACTACGGGACAGGTCGGCCAAACCTGGTAAATATACTGCTAGTATTAGTTACCAGTTAACCGATAAAACAACTATAAGCTTACCCGTACAATTGCAGGCAAGAGGTAATTTCAGGAAAGAAAAATCTAATTGCCGCTATCCACCATTATGGCTTCACTTTCAAAAAACGGATCCAAAAAAACAATCCATATTCAGCCAACAAAAAAAGACCAAACTTGTAATGCCTTGCCTGGATGATAAGGATGTTATAAAAGAGTGGCTGGTATACAAAATATACAATTTATTTACGCCAATGAGCTTTAAGGCCAGGTTGGTGAAAGTATCATGGCAATACTCGGCGGGAGAAAAATTACAGGGACCATATTACGGCATGCTATTGGAAGAAGACAAGCAACTGGCAAAGAGAAACGAAATGATTGAAGTAAAACGCCAGCTTACTCCACAATATGTACAACAATTGCCCTTCCTTGAAATGAGTGTGTTTGAATACCTTATTGGCAATACGGATTGGTCATGCCAGTTCCTGCATAATATAAAATTACTTGCTGCTGATAGTGTTGCCATACCCTTTACGGTGCCCTACGATTTTGACCACTCCGGAATTATATCTACAGATTATGCGCACCCCCCAGAAATGTTGGAGCTTAATTCAGTAAAAGAAAGAAGGTACCGCGGGTTCTGTGTTTCCGATGTAAAAAATTTTGAACCGGTTATTAAAAAATTCAATAGCCTTAAGAAAGCTATCTATGATCTGTACAATAACTGTGATCTGCTGGACAGGCGTTACCTTAAATTCGTGAATCGTTACCTGGATGATTTTTTTGAAACCCTGGACAAGCCCAAAGACTGGCAGGAAGCATTTATGTATCCCTGTAAGTTGGACGGAAGAGGCAATGTTATCATCAAAGGATTAAATAATAACTGAGTATCATAGCTTTGGGAGCAAATTTGAATAGAAAAATAACTATATTCAGGCAGGATATTGAACTACTAATATTAAATTTACCAACTTAGTTACATTTGGCTTAGTTCCTATTCGACCAAAATAATCCAATTCATAGCGAAAAACCCCCGCACGTTTACTCTCTTTTACAAACAGGATAACAGGATAGTTATTAATACTTCATTATGAAAAAAATTGTTACGGCTTTGCTGCTGTTCTGCTGCTGGCAAAATTGTTTTACCCAAAGCAACCGGGTTGACAGCATGAACAAATTAATTGCTGCAGCCGTTTCAGATACAGCCCGTATTAATTTAACCAATAAAAGAAATGCGATGCTTAGCAGCATCAATATAGACTCTGGCATCTTGCTAAATAAAAAGGCAATTGCTGAGGCCCAGGCAATGCATTATATAAATGGCGAGGCGAATGCCAGGCTTGCCCTTGGCACCAACTCTTGTATGAAGGGCGCTTTTGACGTAGCCAGTAAAAACCTTGCTACTTCACTTGCATTATTTAAATCTATCAATGACTCTACAGGCTTGTGCGCTGTGTACTCTGGTTATGGTATGATGTACGGCATGCAAAGCAAATATGACTCATCAATTAAAGCCCTAGAAAAAGCTATCGGTATTGCAGAGCGAAATAAGTTTACCCAAAAACTGCCCACATTTTATGGGAACATCGCCATAAGCCATCAGATGCAATCCGATTTTTTAACAGCGCTTTCTTACCAGCAAAAATCGCTCGACCTTGCCAAAGCAAACAATAACCAATCGGGCATAGCCTATACCACGTTAAACATGGGTCTCACTTATTCCAATATGGATGATACCGCACGTGCGGAGCGCTTTTTGAAGGAGGCTGTTGAGTTAGCAAAACCACAAAACCTTAAGAATGTAGAATTGTATGCTTACTCTAACCTTGCAGATTTATATAGTAAGAAAGGCGCACACGAAAAAGCCTACCAGTTTGCCATGAAGGCAGCGTTACTGGGTGAGCAAATGGGCGACCAGGGTATCCAGGCTGCCAGTTTATCTAAAGCAGCAGAAATGCTGGCAGCCATGCAACGGATGCAGGAAGCACAGACTTATGCAGAAAAGGCTATTGTAGTTGCAGACTCCTCTGGCCAAACATACAATATTTACCAGGCTTATGCCGCCATGGGCACCATCTTAAAAAAGCAAAATAAATGCAAAGAGGCCCTTCCCTATCTTGAAAAAAGCATAGCCGTTTTAGCCAATACTGATATTTATAATGATCCTGTTGGTATTACCTACGGTACCCTGTCAGCCTGTTATGAAGCAACGGGTAATTACAGTAAAGCCCTTTCAACTTACAAGACTTCGGCAGCCATCAGCGATTCTGTTCGTAGCCGTGATAATATTCGAAAGACCACCGAACAAAATATGAATTATGAGTTTGCCAAAAAACAAGAAGCCCAGTTGCTACAGCAAGAAAATAAGGATGAAGTAACAAGAGGCAGGTTGGTGGCGCTTTTAATCGGGCTAGGTCTTACACTTGCATTGGCATTTGTTGCTTATAGGGCTTATCGCATAAAACAAAAAGGTAGTGCCCGGCTGATGATTCAAAAAGAAGAGCTACAAAATACGCTCACCAAACTGGAGACTACGCAATCTCAATTGGTACAATCAGAAAAAATGGCATCGCTGGGAGAACTCACAGCCGGCATTGCGCATGAAATTCAAAACCCCCTCAACTTCGTCAATAATTTTTCGGAGGTAAGCAACGAATTGATTGAAGAAATGAAAGTGGAATTGAGTAAAGGCAACAATGCAGAAGCAAATGCAATTGCAGATGATGTACAACAAAATCTCCTTAAAATAAATCACCATGGAAAACGGGCCGATGGCATCGTTAAGGGAATGCTGCAACACAGTCGTAGCAGCACCGGCACAAAGGAGCCAACAAACATAAATAACCTTGCTGATGAATACCTCCGGCTGGCCTACCACGGGCTTAGGGCTAAGGACAAAAGTTTTAATGCCGTAATGAAAACAGATTATGATGAAACGCTAAGTACTATTAATATTATTCCGCAGGATGTAGGTCGTGTTATATTAAACTTGTTGACAAATGCTTTTTATGCTGTTAATAAAAAACAACAGGAAGTAGCAGCAACCGGCAACAAGGATTATCAACCCACTGTGTGGGTTACCACAATTAACAAAGGTGAAAAAGTGGAGATCAGGATAAGGGATAATGGCAATGGTATTCCTGAGAAATTTAGGGAAAAAATATTTCAACCGTTTTTTACCACTAAACCTACAGGACAAGGCACAGGGCTGGGCCTTTCACTTAGTTATGATATTATCACCGTGGGGCACCATGGGGTTTTAAAATTGAACACAAAGGATGGCGAAGGCTGTGAATTTATTGTTATATTACCTAAATAAAACAGATATGAAAATTTTAGTTGTAGACGACGAGCATGATGTAAAAACGCTATTTGAACAACGATTCAGAAAAGAGATCAAAAACGGGGAAACAGAGTTTGTATTCGCCTTTTCGGGCGAAGAGGCCATTAGTTACCTTGGCACCCATAAACATGAAGCGGTATTGATCCTTTCCGATATCAATATGCCTGGTATGAGCGGCCTTGATCTGCTGAAGTATATCAAGCAAAAATTTAACCAGCCACCACCAGTTGTTATGATGATAACAGCCTATGGTGATGAGGAAAATTTTAATACCGCCAAACAATTAGGCGCCGATGATTTTTTAACCAAGCCGGTAGATTTCACCGTACTAAAAGAAAAACTAAAAACAACGATAGGATGACAAAGATATTAGTGGTAGATGACGAAACAGATCTGGAAGTTTTGATCAAGCAAAAATTCAGGCAAAAAATTCGTAACAATCAATACGAATTTTTATTTGCTGTAAATGGCAACCAGGCGCTGAAGCAGATAGCCGAAAATGCTGATATAGACATTGTATTGAGCGATATCAATATGCCGGAAATGGATGGGTTGACCTTGCTTTCCAGAATAAGTGAAATGAACAGCCTGCTAAAATCTGTGATCGTTTCAGCCTATGGAGACATGGATAACATAAGAATCGCCATGAACCGTGGAGCATTTGATTTTGTAACCAAACCCGTAAATTTTGAAGACCTGGAACTTACGATGGAAAAAACCATCCGCCATGTGAAGGAAATGCGGGAAACCATGCGGGCCATCAAAGAAAATGATATCCTTAAAATGTATGTAGATGAAACAGTATTGAAATTTATGGGAAGCCATGAGTTTGAAACAACGCTGATGCTGAATGAAACGGTGGAAGGCACCGTAGTGTTCATCGATATTTGCAGTTTTACTGCCATCAGCGAAAAAGAAACGCCGGATATAGTAGTAAAACTGTTGAACAACTATTTTGATGTAATGGTAAAAGAGATCATCGCCCAAAAGGGCCACATTGATAAATTTATTGGTGATGCGATCATGGCTGTTTTCCGGGGAGAATTTCACCTCGACCGGGCTATTGATGCATGCCTTGCCGTTCGATCTGAAATTGAAAAACTTCCTCCGTTATTTGAAGACGTTGAATTTTCGCCAAAGGTTTCTATTGGTATCAACAGCGGCGAAATGGTTTCTGGTAATATTGGCTCTGCCAAACTACGCAGGTTAGATTATACCGTTATTGGCGACACGGTGAACATTGCTCAACGCCTGCAAACCGCAGCGGTGCAAGGCCAGATATTAATAAGCGATAAATCCTATGAGCAGGTAAAGGAATCTTTTGAATGCCGGCCTGTAGGCGAAATGATGGTAAAAAATAAAACCGGAATGCATATGACTTATGAGGTGATTGGATGAGTAACACCCGCACTATAAAAACATTGTGATGTTAACGCTTTAGAAAATCCTGGTACCAGGATTTTTTTTTATGAACCCGCATCACAAAAATAGGAAACCTCTTCTCATCCGCTTTTAATAGACGTTGTTCCTGCCAGCAACTAATTATATACTATCTTAACCTTTGTAATAAATTGCAAGCATGCCAAAACTTTTCAAGAGTCTTTATTTCCAGGTTATTGTTGCCATACTAACGGGAATGTTGCTGGGACATTTTTACCCATCCTTCGCCGTACAACTAAAACCGCT
>JBBSKH010000085.1:0-16007 GCA_038256495.1 Chitinophagales bacterium | reverse complement strand
GCTTTTAATTCTTTAAAGAGATTTACATAAAAGCTAAGGCCCAATTCAGGGTGGTGACCGCCTTGCAGCAGCAATTGGTCGCCACCGAATTTAATCGTTTCTTCTATTTTATTTTTGTAAGTATCAATATCCGTTATGTATGCTTCCGCATGACCGGGTATGCGGTAAAAATTGCAGAATTTGCAATTGGCAATACAAACATTGGTGGTATTTACGTTCCGGTCAATTTGCCAGGTTACCTTTCCATGAGGAACCTGCTTTTTTCTTAGCTCATCTGCCACATACATCAGGTCGGCCAAAGCAGCGTTTTCAAACAAAAACACGCCTTCTTCTACAGAAAGAAACTCGAAAGCTAGTGCTTTACCCAACAAATCTGTTATATTCATTATAATATTTTAATTTTTGGTTGAGGTGGATACCATTTAAGTAATACCTAACAAAATTACATGCATTCGGTTGTATATTCCATATATGTTTAAGTTAAACATTACAGTCATCTTCCTTATTTTAATATGGCCTTTTTGTGCAAGTGCACAGCGTAATGTAAACGATGCCCAGCCTCAATTAATAACAAAGTTTCCCTTTAAACAATACAGTGGTGGAGTAATGATATTGAAGGCGCAATTTGAACAGGTAAAAGATAGTTTCAATTTTATTTTAGATACAGGAAGCGGGGGTATTTCGCTTGATAGTACTACCTGCAGCATATACGATATTGCTATACGGCCTTCTGATACCACCATATCCGGCATTGGCGGCCGCAGAAAAGTTTCTTTTGCTTTTAATAAGACCCTCCATTTTCCCGGCCTAACGGTAGACAGTCTTAGCTTTCATGTAAACAATTACGAAGTGCTTACCAGTGTTTACGGCGAAAAGATTGACGGTATAGTGGGGTACAGTTTTCTAAAAAGGTATATCGTTAAAATAGACTTTGACAGCATGATGATTGAAGTGTATGAACCGGGCATTATGAAGTATCCATCCCGTGGCCATATTTTAAAGCCATCATTCACTTCCATTCCGCTGCAGGTGTTGCAGATAAAAGACCGACGTAAGCTTCTGCATAATTTTTATTTTGATACTGGTGCAGGTCTTTGTTTCCTGATGAGTGAACGTTACGCAGCAGATTCAGGTGTGCTTAAGAAAAAACGAAAACCCAAACTTACGCAGGCAGAGGGTATGGTAGGACGGCTTCAAATGCGCCTTACCGTTATCAAGGAATTAAAACTCGGTCCCTACCGGTTCAGGAATGTACCCACTTACCTGTATAAGGATGATTACAATATCCTCAGTTACCCGTTTTCCGGTGGGTTGCTCGGCAATGAGTTGCTGCGCCGTTTTAATATGACCCTTAACTACGGTCAGCGGGAAATTCACCTGCTGCCCAATAGTCATTTCAACGAAAATTTTGATTATGCCTACACCGGTTTGGGCATGTATTTCCTTGATGGCCGCATCATGGTAGAAGATGTAATACCGGGATCGCCGGCCGATAAAGCCGGCATTAAAGTGGGTGATGTGATAATTGCAGTTGCCAACAATATTTCAAATAATATTCAAACCTATAAGAACCTGCTGCTGGTATCCCACCAACGCATCAGGGTAATTGTATCAAGAAACGAGGTGGTGCGTGAGCTGGTATTAAAATCATCCAATATTTTTTAAAGAAGCTGTTTAACAAAAAAATTCAAACAGCTCAAAAGCGCTTGGCTTACATTTGCGGAATGATTCATTTCGACAGGTTCACATTAGATAACGGCTTAAAAGTGCTGGTGCACCAGGATAAGAGTACCCCCATGGCGGTGGTAAATGTGTTATACGATATTGGCGCCAAAGACGAGGATCCCGGCAAAACGGGTTTTGCGCATTTGTTTGAACACCTGATGTTTGGTGGGAGCATCAATATTCCAGAATACGACGACCCCCTGCAACTGGCCGGCGGTGAGAATAATGCTTTTACTACCAACGACCTTACCAACTATTATTGCCAGCTTCCGGCAGAAAATATTGAAACAGCTTTTTGGCTGGAGAGTGATCGCATGTTAAGCCTTGCCTTTAACAAGAAGAGCCTGGAAGTGCAACGAAAAGTTGTTTGCGAAGAATTTAAAGAACATTACATTAATACGCCCTACGGCGATGTTTGGCAAAAACTACGGGAACTGGTATACACTACCCATCCTTACCGTTGGATGACCATTGGCAAAGAATTGAAACATATTGAAGATGCCACGCTGGAAGATGTGAAAGCATTTTTCAACAAGCATTATAATCCTTCCAACGCTGTGTTGGTAGTAGCAGGTAACGTAGATACTGCCATGGTAAAACAACTGGCAGATAAATGGTTTGGTCCCATACCTGCCGGCAATAAATATGAACGTACCCTTCCCAAAGAGCCAGCACAAACTGCTCCCCGTTTCCTGGAGGTAAAAGCTGATGTGCCGCTTGATGCTTTGTATAAATGCTGGCATATTTATCCACGAACAGACGAAAGGTATTACGCAACCGACCTGCTAACGGATATGCTGAGTGGCGGCGGTTCCAGCAGGCTGTACCAGGCCCTGGTGAAAGAAAAACAACTCTTCAGTAATATAGAATGCTATCATATGGGCAGCACCGATCCCGGTATATTGGTAATAGAGGGCAAGCTGGTAAAAGGAGTGAACATAAAAGATGCGGATGCTGCCGTAAATGCAGAGTTGAAAAAACTGCAGGAAGAAGGTGTTTCCGAAGCAGAACTGGAAAAGGTGAAGAACAAAACCGAAAGCGCCTTGGCCTTTGAAGATATGAGCGTGATGAACCGTGCCAGCAGTATTGCCATGTACGAATTGCTGGGCGATGCACAACTGATGAACAGCGAACTTTCTAAATACCGGGCTGTTACCGCAGAACAGGTAGTTGCACAAAGCCGTATCATCTTTGATGAGAACAATTGCAGCACCATGTATTATTTATCTAACAATTAATTGTTTTAATGAACCGAAAGATAGCCCCGGAAATAGTAGACGCCGTTAACTTCAAATTGCATTTAAAGCCTTATGAAACGTTTACCCTCGATAACGGTGTACCCGTGTACAGCATCAATGCGGGTGCGCAGGAAGTATTGCAACTGGAGCTGGTTTTTTACGCCGGCAACTGGTTTGAAGAACAACAAAGCATTGCGCCTACCACCAACTTCATGTTAAAGAACGGTACCAGCAAACGAAACGCCTACCAGCTAAATGAAGCTTTTGAATATTATGGCGCTTATTGCAACCGCAGTTGCTACAACGAAACGGCGGTGTTATCACTACATACACTTAGCAAACACCTGCCTGCTTTATTGCCGGTGATGAATGAAATGCTGACCGATAGTATTTTCCCGGAACAAGAGCTGGAAGTGTTTAAGCAGAACAGTAAACAACGACTGCAGGTAAACCTGAAAAAGCCAGAGTTCGTAGCCGGGCGAATGATAGACAGTTACCTTTACGGCGAAGACCATCCTTACGGAAAGTACAGCCAGTCCGAAGATATTGATGCCATTACCACCGACCAGTTAAAAGCCTTTTACAGGCAATATTACCTGCAGGGCCAATGTGCCATTTTTGTTGCAGGGTTTTTACCTGCTAACCTGCAAAGCTTGTTGAATGAGCATTTCGGTAAACTGGCCCTTAGTAAACCAACTCATCTTACCAACGCCATTATCAGCAAACCTGCCACCCAAAAAAAATACAGGATACAGAATGATGAACAGGCAGTACAGGGAGCCATTCGCCTGGCACAACCATTTCCCAACAGGCACCACCCTGATTTTAAACAGGTAGTTTTGTTGAATAATATTTTCGGCGGATTCTTCGGTAGCAGACTTATGAGTAATATCAGGGAAGAAAAAGGATATACCTATGGCATTTACAGTTACCTGCAAAACCATATACAGGAATCAGCATGGTTGATAAGCACAGAGGCAGGTAAGGAAGTATGCGAAGCCACGATAGAAGAAGTGTACAAGGAAATGAAAATACTGAGAAAAGAACCGGTAGAAAAAGATGAATTGTTATTGGTGCAAAATTATATGATCGGCAGTATTCTTGGCGATCTTGATGGTCCTTTCCAGATAATGGCCAAGTGGAAAAACATCATCCTGAACAACCTGGATGAACAATATTTTTATGATTCTGTAAAAGCCATAAAAGAAACCAATGCAGAAGAACTGATGGCGCTGGCAGATAAATACCTGCAGCCAGAGCAATTCTATGAATTGGTGGTTTATTAAATAGTAAAAAATTCAAAATTAAAACTCACAAGTGCGAGGGCGGTAAGAAATATCAGGGTGTAATTCAGTATGTTTGTTGCATACATTTATAAATATTCCATTAAAATCTTTTATTATGAACTTTATCATTCGCCTGCTCATTACAGCTGCTGTTGCCTACGGCCTTTCTATGGTATTAAGTGGCGTGCATATTCCTAATTTTACAGACGCAATAATATTGGTAATATTACTGGCCATATTAAATGCAATTGTAAAGCCTATATTGGTTATCCTTACTTTACCCATTACCATTGTAACCCTCGGCCTGTTCCTGTTTGTTATTAATGTTATTATTATTTCTCTGGCCGATTGGCTGATGGATGGCGTTAGCATTGATGGCTTTTGGTGGACATTGCTGTTTAGTTTGCTTTTGAGTGTGATATCTTCTTTTGTATCTTCTCTTTTTGACAAAGGGAAATAATAATGAAAGTAAATAACGCCGGGAGACTTACCTAATAAATAGACGCCGGAGAATAGAAAATTCCGTGCTGATTATCCATGGTTTTTACTTGCAGTATTGCCTCAAAAATTTATAACAAAAATATTGCTCAGCTTATATATTAAGAGCGTTTCATTCTTTGTTATTTGATTTTAAAATTGAAACTTGCAACATGCAATTTTTACAAAAAGACCTTAGCGAAGCGCAACTCATCAGCCTGTACGAAAAGCTTTTACTGCCCAGGATGATTGAAGAAAAAATGTTGTTGCTGCTTCGCCAGGGCAAGATAAGCAAATGGTTTAGCGGCATTGGGCAGGAAGCTATTTCGGTTGGTGTAACTGCGGCATTGGATGCAGATGAATGGATCATGCCATTGCATCGCAACCTCGGCGTGTTTACCGGTAGAAATATGCCTTTGCATAAATTATTTATGCAGTGGCAGGGCCACGAGCAGGGTTACAGCAAGGGCCGGGAAAGGAGTTTTCACTTTGGGAGTAAAGCAGATCATATATGTGGAATGATCAGTCACCTTGGTCCGCAACTGGCCATTGCCGATGGTGTTGCACTTGCTTATAAACTACGGAAAGATAAAAAAGTGTCGGTTGCATTTACCGGCGATGGCGGTACAAGTGAAGGCGATTTTCACGAAGCATTAAATACTGCAGCCGTATGGGACCTTCCTGTAATTTTTGTGATAGAGAATAATGGCTACGGCCTCAGCACACCGGTAACAGAACAATACCGCTGCACGAGCCTGGTAGAAAAAGCGGCGGGCTACGGCATAGAAGGCGTTCAGATTGATGGTAATAATATTCTTACCGTGTATGAAACCATTAAGGGAGTGAGGGATTACTGCATCAGCCAGCAAAAGCCTTACATCATTGAGTGCATGACCTTCCGCATGCGGGGCCACGAAGAAGCTAGTGGCGTAAAGTATGTGCCGCCACAGTTGTTTGAAGCATGGCAGCAAAAAGATCCTATTAAAAATTACGAAACATGGTTGCTGGATGCCCGTTTTCTTACCCCTGAAAAGGCAGCGGAAATCCGTGCTGGTTTTAAAACTTATATAGATGAGGAATTGAAACTGGCAATGGCCACAGGTAGCATCAGGGTAGATACAGCTACGGAACTGGCAGATGTGTATGCGCCATACGTACCAAACCGGGGTATTAATATTGATAACAGTAAACCCGGCTGGCAACCCGGCAAGGCGCCGGAAAAAAAATTTATCCAGGCCATCAGCGAAGCATTGAAACAATCAATGGAAAAGCATGAGAACCTTGTGCTGATGGGGCAGGATATTGCTGAATATGGAGGTGCCTTTAAGGTTACCGAAGGGTTCGTGCAGTTGTTTGGAAAAGAGCGGGTGCGTAATACGCCATTGTGCGAAAGTGCCATAGTGGGTGCTGCGCTGGGTTTAAGCCTGGAAGGTTTTAAGGCCATGATGGAAATGCAGTTTGCTGATTTTGCCACGGTCGGGTTCAACCAGATCATCAACAACCTGGCAAAAATTTATTACCGCTGGGGCCAGCAGGCCGATGTGGTGATAAGAATGCCAACAGGCGGCGGTGTTGGTGCAGGGCCATTTCACAGCCAGAGCAATGAAGCATGGTTTACACATACGCCGGGGCTTAAAGTGCTGTATCCTTCCACGGCTGCCGATGCAAAGGGGCTGCTGATTGCCGCCATCAATGATCCTAACCCGGTGCTGTTCTTCGAGCACAAGGCTTTATACCGGAGCATCAGCGGGCCGGTTCCCGAAGAATATTTTTCCATCGAAATTGGCAAAGCAAGGTTGGTGCAGAAAGGCAACGATATTTCAATTATAACTTATGGAGCCGGCGTGCATTGGGCCATGGAACATGCAGGGAAGCATCCCGATATTTCAATAGATATTCTTGACCTGAGATCGCTGTTGCCATTAGATTATGAAGCCATCAGGGCATCGGTGCAGCGCACCGGTAAAGTGCTGGTACTGCACGAGGATAACCTTACCGGGGGAATTGGTGCCGACATTGCTGCCTGGATTGGAGAGCATTGTTTCTCCACACTGGATGCTCCCGTAATGCGATGCGCATCTTTGGATACACCCATACCATTTAATACTGACCTGGAAAAAAATTATATGGCGTATAGCCGACTGGGAGCTAAGGTGGAAGAGTTGTTGAATTACTAACATAAGGGCAGACGATGGCGTAGGCTTTAACCTAGACAGCAAAAACAAAGGGGTGGGTTTAACCAATATTAAAACAAGGGCATCCCTGTTTGACGGAAAGGTAAAGATATTTGCAGCACCGGGTAAAGGCTGCGAATTAAAAGTGCTGTTTGCAAATTATACTAAACAGGTACTATAAATTAATATCCCGTTCATTATCCCAATCGGCACGGATACTTAATTTTTGTGGCAAACTGACGGCTTTTTCCGGCTGCCGTTTATCAGTATAATTTCCCGGGGTGAACACGCCATCTTTATTATCATCGTACAAAATACGCAACTGGTATTCCCCCGGTGGGAAACGTTTATTAGTCCATTCTGGCCCATTTAACGGGTAAGAATAGGCTACATCTTCACCCCTTATAAACTGCAGTACGGGATTGCTTCCTGCAACAAAGTTGTTGAAGCGAATAGTGATTCGGCCGTAATCTGCTTCGGCTTTTGTTGTAAACTTAAGGGTGTCAGCCTTTGCCAGGCGGTTGCCTGCTGAATCATCCAGGGCCTGTGGCGTAACGATGATCCGGTACGGAGTAGCAGGCTGCCAGTTGGTTTGATAAGTGATAATCTTGCGGGTACTGTCGAGCACAATGCGGCTGTTGGCAATCCTGTTATAGTTGGTATCTGTGAGCACAATTACATTTGTATCCAAATCTTTTAAAGGATTGTTGAAAGTTAATTCCAGGTCGGTAAGCAGGTCCTGCCCGCCCACAAAATTGGTTTTAAACTGCAGCTTTTTTTCCAGCGGCTGCCGCAATACCCGGATGTTCTTTACATCCCTTGGTTTTTCTTCCGCATAGGCGTATAAAACAGTGTCGGTGTTGGTACCGGTTGTTGGTATTGCTGTGTTGAGGAACGCAAACAACTCCGTTTTTACACTGTAGTTCTTACTGCCATCCGCATCTTTCAAAGCATATAACCGGAAGTTACCTTCCGGCAGGTTGGTGAAGGTAAAACTGCCATCGCCTTTCAACCTTGCTATATAATCGGGTTTTAACTTCCGCACCGCACTATCATTTGTGTTCCGGTAAAGTAATGCCTGCAGGGTGCTGTCGGCAAGGCCGGTTTCTGCCATCAGCACTTTACCGCTGATGGATAAAGTATCGATGCGGTTACCCGTAGAGAACACATAATTGAAATCACGTAGTACATTGCTCTCATTAATATCCCTGATGGCATTGCCAAACTTGATGCTGTAGGTGGTATTGGGCAACAAGCTGTCTTTTAACCGTACCGTTACGGTACGTAGGCTGTAATTTACGGATGGATTATTTTTCTGGTAGGGCGACACCAGCACATTGTTCTGCACATCCTGCACTTCTACGTATTCATCAAATGTAAGAACGATCTTATTGCCACTAAACTGCAGGGCCTTCATCTCCGGATCGGCCTTTACCAGTACCGGTGCCAGCGTATCCCTTGGTCCGCCTGTAGGTGCACCAATTTGCGCACAACCGCTGCCAATAGTAACAGAGAAATATAATGCTGCCAATATGCCGAGACCTGCAAATATTTTATTGTTCATTCAAACTGATTTGAGCCAGAAAGGCTTCCTGTAATTTTGCGTGAAGTTATTGCATAGCCACTTACTTGCCATCATCTAAAACGTAAAGAAATGCAAAGGTTGGCATTGTATTTATCAGCCAATGTCTTTTTGCTCTTTTACATGATTATTCAACCATTCGATGATTGCTTCAATGCTCAATTTCCCAGAGGCAATATTGATTACAAACAGATATTTTTCATCTTGTGTTGCTTTAATATCAAACCCATTTAAAATAAAAAAACTCCTCATGGTAACATAACCGGTCCTCTTGTTACCATCTACAAATGGGTGGTTGATGAGGATACTTTCTATTAAAGCGGCAGCTTTGTCAATGGCAGTTGGGTGAAGTTCTTTGCCTTCAAAAGTTTGAAATGGTCTGGCTAAAGCAGATTGAAGAGCAGACAAATCTCGGACACCTTGTGCGCCTCCAAATAAATCTATAAGTGTTTTATGAATTTGTTCAATGTCTTCTAGTGCAATCATTGGGCAAGCTTAATTAGAAGTTCCTTGTCTTCCAACAGAATTTTTGCCAATGTTGGGTTCCTATTCACTTTATTGCTTTCCTTAGCATCCAGTTCTCTTAAAAAAACTAACAGTTCCTGCAAGGCCTGATCTGAAAAATTGTCTAAAACTTTGCTGATTTCATATTTAATTTCTTCCTTGGACATTGCTTTAAATTATTTTGTGAAAATACAAAATTTTCAAATTATGAAGTTATTTTAAAATATTAGTTAACGGACAAGTATTACCGAAGTGCAGGGAAGAATTTCGTCCGCCCGGCTAACCGCTGCTGGGTATAGATAAAAATTGATGATATGTACACGAATAAAATAGATGAGGTAAAACTGGATATGTAGCCCAACAAAATTACAAAAATTGAAATACCGTTTCTGTCGGCTGATACATCAGAAACTTGTATTCCATTCTGGTAAATAACCATAAATCTCAAAATGTATTTGCAACAACAATGCTTCAACATAAGAAGGGAGATCTTGATTATCTTTGTCAAGCGTTACAAACCAATAAATATCTAATGCGTCTATGTCGTTTTGCAACATTATTTCTTCAAAGAATTGTTGCCGCTTTGTACCGTTTTGTTTGTTATTCAATCTGCCTCGTAAAAGTTCTGTCTTAAATTCACCGTTCTGGTTGATAGTGCCTGAAGCTCCAATGTAAACCAATTCAATTTTCCCTTTACGTAACATGAGTATGTAGTACACGCCTGCTTGTTCAGGTGCATTACAAACTTTTGAAAGATTTTGCCCTCTTTCAAAAAAGAAGTGTCCGTTGTTCTTGTATTTTGTTAGTTCGTCAAACATGTCATTTTAGTCTGTAATTTCTTTTTGTTCATTAGTCGTTTTCTTCTTTAGAGAAAAGCCCTGTTCCGGGCTTCTTCAATCAGAATGGCAGCTTGTTCAAATTCCTTATTGGTTTTAATCTTACCCATTGTTATTGAATAAAAATTGCTGAAGGCATAATTTCTGTAGCAATGTTGGTGTCAATTTCTTCAATTTTATTTTCTTCATTATTAAATACATTTTCTTTTTTTGCTAAAACAACAAGCAAATTGTCAACCTGCGAAGTGGTAATTTCCTTTTTACCAAAAAATCTTTTAATAAATTTCTTTAATTTACTTATAAATCATGACTGCCATCAATATAATACCAGTTAACTATCTTCTTCCTGCAAATCAT
This sequence comes from Chitinophagales bacterium, assembly GCA_038256495.1. Lineage (GTDB taxonomy): Bacteria > Bacteroidota > Bacteroidia > Chitinophagales > Chitinophagaceae > Ferruginibacter. The sequence continues at coordinate 5,828 of JBBSKH010000085.1, read as the reverse complement.
GTAGCGCTACTGATAGTTTGTTGTCTTTTACAAAATTGCACCACTGGCAATCTTCTTTTCCGCAGCCGGTATAAAATTCTTTGTTTTTAATTTTTTGCCAAACTGTGGTCAGTTGTTGCTTTACCGTTTCGGTATCCTGTGGGTTGATGACGATCTTTTCCTTGCGGTATTCTTTTTTCTTATCGGGTTCAATAAAATCAAATTCGGTGCTTACCACTCGCCAATCCTTCAACGGGTAATTATCAATTAATATTTTATAGAAAACGGCCTGCCGCCAGTAGTCGCCGCCATTGGGGTCTTTATCTGAAGGACCTTTCATTTTTGTCATAGCATTATCAACGTTTCCGGTTTTATAATCAACCACGTTAATGTCTTTGCCATTAAACTCCAGCTTGTCCAGCTTGCCTTTTAGCGGCACTTCGTTTACAACAACGCCACGTATATTTCTTTCTATGGCCACTACTTTGTTCCAGGTATTGATGTATTTGTCGTAATAGTTCCTCAGCACTTCATCACCATATTCCTTCCTGCGGGCAAAGGCTTCTTTAGTAAAATTTTCCCGGTGCTTATCCAGGTACCAGTTAAAATCCGCCACCATTTCATCTTTTGTTGGAAAAGTTTCCCTGCCGCCATCCTGCATTTTTTTAAAGAATTGTTCCAGCGCATGGTGTATGGCAGAACCAAATTCAAGGTTCTCGCTTTTGCCGGAAGGTATCCTGATGAGGTTCTTGTAGTAGAAACCCAGCGGGCAATCCAGGTAGGCGTTCAGCGCCGTAACGTTCATTACAAATTTTTCCAGGATGGGATCAATAAAGTCCGCTTCTATCTGTTCTATCTCCGGTGCCTGTGCAGTAAACTGCAGCAACTGGAACTGCATCATCGCTTCATCAGGAATTTCCACTACCTCCTTTTCAAGGTTATGCTGTTCCATTATTTCGGCAATGAACATGCTTGGTTCTATTTCCTTGCCGTCATTTTTATGTTTGGCGTAGGAGATGATCAGGTGCACTTCGGCCCTGGTCAGCGCTACATAAAACAACCGGCGCAATTCTTCATCATCACCTAGCTTTGGCAGTGATATAAATATGGTATCGGGCATTTTATAGCCACCACCTGGTTTGCGTTTCTTTTCCCATGACCCAGCATTTACGCCGGCAAAAAATACATATTCAAACTCGAGCCCTTTGCTGCCATGTGCGGTTAACAGGTTTACGCCTTTATCGCTGCCTGCCACCTGCGTCATAGGGAGTGCAAGCTTTTCCTTCTCCATCAGGTCCATAATATTTACCAGGCCTGCCAATGTAAGCGTAGGATTACGGCTTGCTTCTTCTTTTATAAAATCGAAGAGCGCAGTGAGCAATTGCATCAACGATATTTTCTCGTTGCTCTTCATGATATAATTGAGGATACCTGCGTTTTGAATAATGTTCTCGAACAATTGTGGCAGGGTTACATTTGATACATCGCTAATGAGTTGTTCTAAAATAGCGCTGATGTTTTTGAGCCCCTGCTGCAGGCCTTTATCAAACAGGGTCTGCGGTGCCATACTTGATTTATCGCTCAGCAATCTTCGTATGGATGTTGGCTGGTTGCTGTAGCGCAACTGGTTTACTTCCACAGTAATTTTTGCTATTTCAATAGGCGGAATGCCGTAGAAATCAAAATGCAATATCTCGAACAGCATCTCATCGCCGCCATATGGCGTATCATGTTCTGCATTGAGGTATCGCAGTATCTGAATAAGTTTTTTTGTAAACGGTTGCTCCAGTAAATTGATATTTCGTTTACTGTAAACCGGTATGCCACGCAGGCGGAAGTAAGCAGCCAGCTCAAGCCCATACTTGTTTTCTTTATAAATAACGGCAATCCTGCCAGGCGCCACATCCTGCTGCAGCAGGCCTGCAATAGATTCGGTGATGCCCGCCATTTCTTCTGTGATGGTATTGTACTCTACCAACCTTGGCTGGTTAGTAAGTGCTTTTCGCTTTGCGTTATCTGCCGTTAGTTCTTTGCTTAAACCTTCTATTTGCTTAACAAGACGTTCCTGGTTTTTGTCAATGATGGTTTTAGAAACGTCGAGGATCGGTTGTGTACTGCGGTAGTTGCTGGTGAGTACCACTTTCTTTAGGTCGTTGCTGTACTGGTTGGCAAAGTTCAGCATGTTTTCTACGTTGGCACCCTGGAAGCGGTAGATACTTTGGTCATCATCACCCACTACGAAAATATTCGGACTATCCCAGTAATTGATCAGCAACTGTACCAGCCGGTTTTGTGTGCCGCTGGTATCCTGGAACTCATCTACCAAAATGTACTGGAATTTTTCCTGGTAGTTGCTTAATACGTTTGGGTGTTCTTCAAACACCTGTATTACCCAATTGATCATATCATCAAAATCGTAGCGGTTGCGCTGGCGCATCAGTTGCTGAAACCGGGTGAACTCCTCCACAGCCGCCTGCAGCTTTACCATGCGTTCTTTTTCCTCTTCAATTTTATCGGCCTTCAGGTCGCCGGCATTAAATTGTTTGTATTTTCTTTTGTACACAAACTCCTCCCTGTTGGGCAGGTCGTTTATGTATGTTTCAATTTGCTGGTTAATGAAATCCGCCGTCCAGCCTTCTCTTTTCATATTGCTAAAAAGGTTGCGCAGGTTGTTGATCTCGAAATATACATCACCGCGGTAGCGCTTCAGCGGGTTGTTTTTCTGGAAACTATCAATCAACGATTTGAACAGCTCAATGCTCTCCAGCTCAGAGATGGCATCCAGCGAATTTTTTTCAAAAAGGGAAAGATTGTCCTGGATGACTTCATTGCAAAAAGCATGAAACGTATGGATGTTTACTTTATAGGCATCGGCACCAATAAACTGCTGCAGCCGCCGCCGCATGGCAATGGCGCCCGCATCGGTATAGGTTAGGCAAAGAATATTCTCCGGCAGCGCATCTGTATCTATTAATATTTTGCCGATACGTGCCGCCAGTATCTGTGTTTTACCTGTGCCCGGGCCGGCAATAACCATTACGGGTCCATCAATAGTATCCACGGCAAAGCGCTGCTGCTGGTTTAATTGTTCGTATGCTTTTGTAAACTTTTCTTTTAATTGTTGCTGGTAACTTGTTTGCATAGTATGATTTTGTGTCCCGATAGCTATCGGGATTGGGTTGCCGGGCTTTTTGTTTCTGTTTCAGCTTCCCGAAATAATCGGGATATGCCATGCGAGGCCACGAATGCTGATAAAGGTACAAATGCCGGGATCAAAGAAAACAATTTGAGCTGACTAATGTTATACAGGTCTAAGATAATAATATGAGTAAAGTTTATAGTTTAAAAACGGTGCAGGTGCTTCCCATTTCGCTGGAAGAAGCATGGGATTACTTTAGCAGCCCGGCCAACCTGCAGAAAATAACACCGGAGGAGATGGGTTTCAAGATCATATCTAAACACCACGGTGCGAAAATGTACCCCGGCCAGGTGATAGAATACGAGGTGAGCCCGGTGCTGGGGATACCGATTTACTGGATGACGGAGATCACCCATGTGCAGGACCAACAGTATTTTGTAGATGAGCAACGCTTTGGTCCATACAGTTTGTGGCATCACCAACATCATTTTAAAGAAGTGGCGGAGGGTGTGGAGATGACGGATATTGTACATTACAAACTCCCCTTTTGGTTCCTGGGCGATATTGCCAACAGCCTGTTTGTAAAAAAACAACTGAATGATATTTTTGATTACCGATTTAAGAAAGTAGGAGAACTTTTTGGAAAGCCAAGCGTGGCGGTTGAAGTGTAGTAAAAAATTTTTAAGTTTAGGATATAAATAAGGCTGTCTTAAAAAGACAGCCTTATTTATATGTTTTTAAGTTTGATAGCCTCCTTCTTCGCTTCGGTGGTTCTCCCCCTTCGGGGGAGTTAGAGGGGGCTTCCTTTCTTTATCCCGGCATGCGGGTAATGTACTTTTCAATTTGCTTTATCTGTTCAACTATTTGCGGCGTGGTAGCTTTAAAGCTTTTGGCCTTGCGGAAATATTCTTTTGCAGCACGAAACTCTCTTTTGTTCATCATAATGGAGCAAAGTTGCAGGTAGGCCGCGGCGTTGTTCTCACTATCTGGCAATCCTGCACGGATGGCCTGTCGGATATAAGCTTCGCCTTCTTTCATATTACCTCTTTGCATTGCCAACATACCCAACTGTAATTTGTTGGGTCCTTCTGCCTGCTTGGTAAGTTGACCGCCACCAAGAGAAAGGCTTTTCTTCATATGCTTTTCTGCTTCATCAAATTTCTGGTCAACCATAGCCAGGTTGCCTTTTAAGGTATAATACACCGAACGCATAGGTTTAATAAGCAGTCCGGGAAACATGATGCCATCCACCACTTTTTTGGCACCTTCCATATCGCCGGCTTCCATATGGGATTGTATGAGGCGCATGGGGCCAAATAAGAAATGGCCGGCAATGAGTACCACGCCTACCAGGTATAATATAAAGGAGGGCCAGAAACTGGTTTGATAGTTTACAAAAATTGCCAATGCAAGTAATACAAGCCCCAGCCATAGCCGGTATTTAATAATGGTGTTCATCCACTTCATAACAATAAAAAATTAGGGCGCAAAGATAAGGTTTTAGCGTTTGGCGTTTCTCGTTTGTCGTTGGGCGTTTCTCGTTACTCGTTGGGCGTTTCTCGTTACTCGTTTCTCGTTGGGCGTTTTACTAGTCTGGGTAAGCCTAAAACTTCCCGTTCTTAAAATTTGCTTTATAACCGTTTGAGTGTTTGACAGAAAAGCAATAGTTTTGCCATCCTGAAAAGGGAAAGGATAAGATGGAACAGAGGCCATGGATTTTCATTCCTGACTTAGGAATTCTTTTTCCTTATTTCAACAGGTCCCGTAGTTCAATGGATAGAATAGAAGTTTCCTAAACTTTAGATGCAAGTTCGATTCTTGCCGGGACCACAAAAGATAAAAATGCCCGATGCTTTCACTATAGGAAGTATCGTGCATTTTTATTTTTGAACACTATACTTTCTAACCTGGTAAAGCGCTCCTTCCACTTCTTCCTACCTTTAACAATCAAACCATAATACAATGATTAAAAAACTATCTTTTAGTATGATGCTGCTATTAATTAACAGCCTTGTTTTTGCTCAACTCTCCGCATCATCTATTGACTCGCTGGTAACTGCTACCATGAAAGCTTTTGATGTGCCCGGTATTGCAGTCGGTATAGTAAAAGATGGCAAGTTGGTTTTTGCAAACGGTTATGGTGTGCGGTCAATAACTACCGGCATGCCGGTGAAGAGGTTGTTGATGGTTTGTTTGATGGCGGATGTGTCTGCAGAAAAAGTTTGAGCAACCGCGGTAGAACAAATGATGAAACTGGAAAATAAAAGGATAGAAAACTTCATAAAGGAATATTTTTTTCAATGTAAAAAATAATGAGAGAATTGAAAGAAATAAGTTCAAATCATACCGCCATCAACCACCCTGATTTTTCCCCAGAACCCACATTAGCCTCAGCCCCAAAGTTATGTAGGGCAGCGCCACATCATCGTATTTAATACTTAGTCCGGGGCCACCCTCCACGGGTTTTGTAAACTCATAGCCAGGCGGAATATTTTGAGCTTTTGTAAACCTTTGCTTTACACCAAAACCTATAGTATTTTCCAGGTATAAAGTATGCGCTTTATTTAAATAATTTTTAGATCCCAGGACAACCGCACCTCCCAAAATCGTTTGGTTTTGCCTGTAAGGCTTGTTGTACAAAGTATCTGAAAGATTATCATTGATAAAATCCCGGCTGTCATCAGAAGAAAAATTTTTCAACCTGAACTCG
>JBBSKH010000084.1:0-16220 GCA_038256495.1 Chitinophagales bacterium | reverse complement strand
CATACGATTTAGATTTAAAAGGATTCTCTCCATGTATGTCCATCAATTTGGCAAGGAGTGAAAATGCGTCAGCTATCTGGTAATTGTCCATGAGGCAAAATTAGTAAATAACCGGGCTATAAAGTTTTTTGGATTTTTACGATGCAATGCAACGGTCAACAAGTGGCAAAAGAGCGTGGAGCCTGGAAGTGGCTATGGGTGGGTGTTACAGCAAATAAAAAGTCCCGGTAACAACCGGGACTCTGAATTTTATTGCTAATGAGCTTAACCTTTTTAGGAGAGAGCTTATTTGCCACTCTTCTTAGGAGCGGCTTTCTTAGCTGCCTTTTTAGGAGCGGCTTTCTTTGCAGCGGCCTTTTTAGGAGCGGCTTTTTTTGCAGCAGCTTTTTTAGGAGCGGCTTTTTTTGCAGCAGCTTTTTTAGGAGCGGCTTTCTTTGCAGCGGCCTTTTTAGGAGCAGCTTTTTTTGCAGCAGCTTTTTTAGGAGCGGCTTTTTTTGGAGCAGCTTTTTTAGCCGCTTTTTTTGCAGTTGCCATTTTTTTAAAATTTAATTGGTTAGTAAATAATACTTAAAAATAAATACTATTTTGATACTACCAAAAAAATATTATAAAAATTACGCAGTTGCTTCTACCGCTTCAACCGAAACAAAAGTTTTATCACCTTTTGTTTTCCTGAATTCTACCACTCCATCAGTCAATGCAAAGATGGTAAAATCTCTTCCAACACCTACATTTTTCCCAGGATGATATTCTGTTCCACGTTGACGGATAATGATGTTACCAGCTTGTGCAGCCTGGCCACCAAATATTTTTACACCTAGTCTTTTACTTTGTGAATCACGGCCGTTCTTTACGGAACCTTCACCTTTTTTGTGTGCCATTTTTTTACTTTTTTAGATTGTAGAATTTTGAATTTTTACCTTCAAAAATTACTAAGCAATTGCAGTTACTTTAATGTGTGTATACTGCGTACGATGTCCGTGCTTTTTACGGAAACCTTTTCTTCTTTTCATTTTAAAAGCGATCACTTTTTCGCCTTTAACAAGGTCATTAATAATCTCAGCTTTTACAACAGCTTTTACATCTGCACCACTTACAATGGCATCACCATTTGAAGTGAACAATACGTCAGAAAATTCTACTGAATCTCCTGCCTTACCCTCTATATGAGGAACGTATAAGCTATCTCCTGCTTTTACTTTAAATTGCTGACCTGCTATTTTTACTACTGCTAACATAACTACCCGAATTTAGGACGGCAAAGGTAGGGATTTCTACTAACTGAGCACAGCTTTTTTTAAACTTTCTGGTAGATTTTTATTTACTGGTACAAAAGGCGGTAATTACATATGATAAAATATTGACTATCAAAGCCCTTGCTGGATATTATCAGCCAGGATACGGTAAGTTTAGCACCTTTCTGTGCTGCACTTATTATATATTCGTACAACTTTTATGCAAATACTTATCCGGATTATACAGTTTATATACAGTATATATGCGTTTGCAGTTTTCCTGCTATTAATGTTCCTGCTTTTCCCTTTTATTGGAGTTGCCTCTTTGTTTGGCAAAGTAAAGGGCGGTAATGTTATATATATAATATGTAGGTTCTGGGCTGATGCCTGTTTACTGCTTTGGGGTATCTCGCATAAAAACTATTTTGAAGTGGCTCACCAGGCAGGGCATCCTTGTATTTTTGTATTCAATCATATTTCGTATATGGATATCCCGGTATTACTTGCTGCCTTCCGTTACCAGCATATAAGGGTGTTGGGCAAGGCGGAAATGAGCAAAATACCCATCTTTGGTTTTATTTATAAAAGTGCAGTAGTTACCGTTGACCGCAGCGATGCAGAACACCGAATACGGAGCGTAAAAACACTCAAGGCGGTTTTAAAGAAAAATATTTCGGTGGTGATGGCGCCCGAAGGAACATTTAATATGGGGCATACTCCTCTAAAAGATTTTTTTGATGGAGCTTTCCGGATCGCTATAGATACACAGACGCCCATTAAGCCCGTATTGTTTCTTGATACATACGAACGCCTGCATTACAAGAGTATCTTTTCGCTCACGCCCGGAAGATCGAGAGCAGTTTATTTAGCCGAGATACCGGTGGCAGGGTTAACATCGAATGACACCGCAACATTAAAGAAGCAGGTTTACACGGCCATGGAACAGGGCCTGCTAAAATACAAGGCATCCTGGATAAAAGAAAATGAGTGAATCAAATGAAATAACTTTTGCTGATATGGAGCCCGCAACCTGGGCACATGTTATTTTGCCGCTGGCTTTGCCAACGGTTTATACTTATGGGGTGCCTGCCCACCTTGCAGAAAAAGCAAACGTTGGCTGCAGGGTAGAAGTGATCTTCGGCAAGAATAAAAAATATGCTGGCATCATTAAAGATATTACTGCCAGTAAACCAGCCTACCAAACCAAACCTATTTTAAATATATTAGACGATGCACCGCTACTGTACCCACAGCAACTGGAATTGTGGGAATGGATGAGCAATTACTATATGTGCAGCGAAGGCGAAGTGATGGCCGCAGCGCTGCCCACCAATTTTAAATTGAGCAGCGAAACAATTCTTGTTTACAATGAAGAGATAGGCGAAGATTTTGCTGCGCTGGACGATGAAGAATTCCTGGTAGCCGAAGCCTTGCTGATAAAAAAGCAATTGCATTTAACCGAAGTGCAGCAAGTGCTCGACGCCACGCATGTGTACCCGGTTATAAAAAGGCTGATTGATAAACAGGTTTGTTTTATCTGGGAAGAGCTGAGTGAGCGCTATAAAATAAAAAAAGAAAATTTCGTGCTGCTGCATCCGCAATACCAGCGTGAGGAAGCATTGGCTGCTGTGTTGAATGACTGGAAGGGAGCGCCAAAGCAAATGGAATTGTTGCTGGCTTTTCTGCACCTGCAAAAAACCGAAGGCGATGTTGTGCAGGCAGCCCTGCTAAAAAAAGCAAATGCTACCGCTGCACAATTAAAAGGCCTGGTTGACAAACAATTGTTGCTGGTAGAAAAAAGAGCGGTGGATCGTATTGCATCTTTACCCAAAGATGTAACCATCGATTTTGAATTAAGCGAAAAGCAAGTGCAAAGCCTTGCAGAGATCAGAGAATGTTTCAACAGCAAATCGGTATGCCTGTTGCATGGTGTTACCGGCAGCGGCAAAACACAATTGTATGTAAAGCTGATGGAAGAAGCTTTCAGCAAAGGGCAGCAAGTGTTGTACCTGTTACCGGAGATAGCTTTAACGGCACAGATCATCCGTCGTTTGCAAAAACATTTTGGTGGCAATATCACTATTTACCATTCCCGGTTTAACAACCACGAAAGAATTGAATTATGGAATAAGATACGCACAGGGGAAGTGAAGATCGTACTCGGTGCCCGCAGCGCCCTTATGCTGCCCTTTAAAGACCTTGGGTTAGTGATAGTAGATGAAGAGCAGGACGCTTCCTATAAACAGCAGGATCCGGCTCCCAGGTACAATGCAAGAGATGCTGCAATTTATTATGCATCGCTGTTTAAATCGGCGGATAAACCTGCCGGTGCCAGGGTATTGCTTGGCAGCGCCACACCCGGTGTTGAAAGTTTCTTCAATGCAAAACTGGGCAAGTACGGTTATGTATACCTGGATGAAAGATTTGGCGGCATTACTTTGCCTGCTGTTGAAATTGTGGATACCAGGCAGGTAGCACAAAAGGCCCGCCCGGATGACCCTGTCGGACGGGGCAAAGTGATGATCAGCCCGCAACTGAAGGAAGCCATTCAAAATGAACTGGACGCAGACAAGCAGGTAATTCTTTTTCAAAACAGGCGGGGATACAATCCTTATCTAATCTGCGGCACCTGCGGATATATTCCTCAATGCACGCATTGCGATGTATCGCTTACGTTGCATAAGTACAGCAATAAATTACATTGCCATTATTGCGGCAGCACTTATCCCAAACTGGTAACCTGCCCGGCATGCGGCAGTAACAACTGGCAGGAGAAAAATTTCGGCACTGAAAAAATAGAAGAACAACTGGAAGAAGATTTTGATAAGTATAAGATCGCCCGGATGGATGTGGATAGTGTGCGGGGCAAGACAGCACACGATAACCTCATCCAGTTATTTGAACAAAAACGGATTGATATTTTGGTGGGAACCCAAATGCTTGTGAAGGGACTTGACTTTGAAAAGCTGAGTCTGGTAGGAATTTTGGATGCAGATGGCTTGTTGAGTTTTGCTGATTTCAGGGTGAATGAAAGGGCATTTCAATTAATGGAGCAGGTGAGTGGCAGGGCAGGCAGGAAACATGCACAGGGCAAAGTGATCATACAGGCGATGAACGTCCATCATCCCATTTTGCAAATGGTGAAAGAACATGATTACAATAAATTTTATCAATATGAAATTGAGAACAGGAAAGAATTCTTTTACCCCCCGTTCAGCCGCATTATTATGCTTACGTTAAAGCATAAATTGAAAGATACCGTTACCGCAGCGGCAGAGAAACTGGTGAGCCTGTTGCAGCAGGATATGAAAGATTTTGTTGTGGGACCTGCCGCTCCAATGATAGGCAGGGTGCGTAACCAATACCTGATGGAGATTATGCTGAAGCTGCCGAAAGAGCACGGCAAAAGCCAGGTGTACAAACAATTGATTCGGAATAATATTAACTTACTGCAAACCGAAAAACAATACAGGGCTGTACATATTATTGCAGATGTAGACCCGGTGTAATTATGATTCAGGAAAATATTTCATTAAAGCAGTACAACAGCTTTGGCATAGAAGCCATAGCAAGGTATTATGCACCGGTGACCACCATTGATGCGTTGCGGGAAATGAAAATAGTATATGATCAATTGCCGGTAAAAGAACTGATGGTGTTAGGCGGTGGCAGTAATATTCTACTTACAAAAAGTTTTAATGGCCTGGTGCTAAAGAATGATATCGGCGGCATACAGCAAATAGATGAAGATGATGAATATGTTTACTTGCAGGCCGGTGCCGGTGTTAACTGGCATTCATTTGTATTGCATTGCATAGCAAATAACCTTGCTGGGGTAGAAAATCTTTCGCTGATACCGGGCAATGTAGGTGCCAGCCCCATGCAAAATATTGGTGCTTATGGTGCAGAGATCAAAGATGTTTTTCATTCGCTGGAGGCATACAACCTACAGGAAAATTCCCTGCATACCTTTTCTAAACAAGACTGCGAATTTGGTTACCGGGAAAGTGTTTTTAAAGGAAAATACAAAGGGCAGTATGCCATTGTATCTGTAATATTTAAACTGGCTAAGCAACCGACTTATAATATTTCTTACGGTGCCATCGGGCAGGAACTGGAAGCCATGGGTGTTACGGAACTGAGCCTGGCAGCTATTTCACAAGCCGTAATAAATATCCGTAGCAGCAAACTACCCGACCCTGCCGTGATAGGTAATGCAGGTAGCTTTTTTAAAAACCCGGAACTGAGCAATGATGTCTTCAAGGAACTAAAATCCTTATTCCCCCAAATGGTTGGTTACGATCTTGGCAATGGACATACCAAACTGGCGGCGGGCTGGCTTATTGAACATTGCGGACCAGAAGAAGGTGTGAGCTGGAAAGGCTACCGGGTGGGAGATGCAGGCTGCCATGCAAAGCAAGCGTTGGTATTGGTGAATTATGGCCATGCAAGTGGTCAGCAAATTTTACAGCTCAGCCAGGCCATCATCGATTCTGTGCGGCAGGCATACGGTGTAACCCTGCAGCGGGAAGTAAATATTATCTAAAAAAATGGGAGCAATGCTGTTCTTGCAATGCTCCCTTCCTGCTTATTTTAATTTATTTTAGTTGTAATCTTCTTCATCAAAATCTTCTTCGTTGAAGTGCTCGCTGCCAATATTGAGCATACTTCCCATCAGGTCTTTAAATTCAATCTTACCATTCAGGATCTTTTTACTGATGAGGGAATAAGCTGACAAACCATGCAGCACCAGTTCCATTAGCAATGCTGTTTCTTTTTCGGTACCGGCATTAAAATACTTTGTAACCAGCGCATGCAGTCCGCTCACTTTGTACAACATCTGAATTTTATCATCATCCTTTGTTTCTAAAAAAAGATTGAGACTGTTGCCCGCATTGAACCATTCAATGACCGCCTTGTAAGGATTTTCCGTTGCTTTTTCTGTATTCTTCCTTTTCTTTAAAGTTTCAGGATTAGGAAAGTACAATGCAAACTGGTTCCTGATAGATCTTTCAACAAGATTAACAGCAACCTGGTATGGACCTTCCTGTTCTCCTTCATACAACAACTCAATTTTACCTGTTATAGATGGAATGATACCGGTAAGATCGCTCAGCCAAACCTGTGTGCTTTTCTCATTATTGATGATGGCCCGTCGCTCAGCGGAACTCACGGCATTTTCATACGCTGCAATAGTAAGCCTTGCACTTACGCCACTTTTCTTATCTACCAGTTCGCTTTCCCTTGCTTCAAATGCTACCTGCTCTATCAGCCTTTTGATGAGGTCGCTCACTTCCACTTTAGCTTTTTGCTCATCAATAATATTAGCTTCCTGTTCCGTAATATGCAATGCCGTTTCTATCGACCTTGGATAGTGCGTTAATATCTGGCTTTCAATCCGGTCTTTCAATGGTGTTACAATACTTCCCCGGTTGGTATAATCTTCGGGGTTGGCGGTAAATACAAACAATATATCAAGCGGTAGTCTTAATTTAAAACCTCGTATCTGTAAATCACCTTCTTCTAAAATATTAAAAAGCGATACCTGGATGCGTGCCTGTAAATCGGGCAACTCATTTATTACAAAAATGCTGCGGTTGCTGCGTGGGATAATGCCGTAGTGCAATACTCGTTCATCCGCAAAACTTAGTTTTAAGTTAGCTGCTTTTATTGGGTCAATATCGCCGATTAAATCTGCTACGCTTACATCAGGAGTTGCCAGTTTTTCGCCATAGCGCTGACTGCGGTGCAGCCAGGCAATCGGTGTATCGTCGCCTTTTTCTTCTATCAAGTCCATCGCATAGCGTGATATAGGTTGCAGCGGATCGTCATTGATCTCGCTTCCTGCAACTATAGGAATATATTCGTCAAGCAAATCAATCATTTGCCTGGCCATTCTTGTTTTGGCTTGTCCACGCAGGCCTAAAAACAAAATGTTGTGCTGCGATAATAATGCCCGCTCGGTATCGGGTATCACCGAATCCTCGTAACCCAATATTCCAGGGAATGCATTTTCTTTTGCTTTAATTTTCTTAATAAGGTTAACACGTATCTCCTCTTTAATAGATTTTGACTGGTAACCTTTTTTCTTTAGTTCTCCTAACGTTTTAATTTCTATCATTTATAATTCTTTATAATTTTCTATGCATTTTTTATCACTTTCAGTAATATCTACTTCAGCATAATGCCCCGGAGTAATGCCGGCAATACTTATTTCATCTAATACATCTATAGCCATTTTGAAACTGCTTCCTGCCGTGTTTTTAATCAGGATCATCAAATCATCCGGATTGGTTTGTTGTTTTTTTAATTTTAATTGAGACCTGAGTTGAGTAAGTGGTATTTTTTTAAACGAGCCGCAATCTTTACCATTAAAATAAAACAGATTGTCATTTTTTCCGATGATAATAGTCAACGGATTTTTAACGTTAATTGTACCTGTGGTAGATTCAACTTCTGGTTCACTCAAACTCATACTAACGGGGTGAGCGGCTTTTATTGAAGCAAGGAACGCTGCTGTTTTTTCCTGATTGTTTTTGTTGATGCAGTAAAAGATTCCTCCCGAAATTGCAGCTCCGATAATTATACCCAATAATAGTTTCATAATAATAGTTTTAAGTTGAGCAAACTGGTTTTAAAAAACTTCAATATAGTAAATATTTATAGAGCGAAATGCAAGTCCAAATTTATGATTGTTGTATTTTAATTTTGACTTTTTACTTTTGATTTATTAATACACCGTCTTCCTTTTTCCACTTTCAAAATCTTTAAAAATAAATGCCCCCAGTTTGTCAAGCGAAGCAAAGAACGCTTTGCCATTGTTGGTTTCTGTAAATTCCTGTACAAAGCGCTGCAGGTACGGATCGCTGGCTATCATAAACGTGGTGATGGGTATTTTTAATTTCTTGCATTGTGTTGCCAGGCTCATGCATCGGTTCAGAATCTTCCTGTCTACCCCAAAACTGTTCTTATAATATTTCTTTCCCACTTTAAGGCAGGTAGGCTTGCCATCAGTAATCATGAATATCTGCTTATTGGGATTGCGCCTTCTTCTTAGTATATCCATTGCCAGTTCCAGGCCTGCAACGGTGTTGGTATGATAAGGCCCCACCTGCAGGTAAGGCAAATCTTTTACTTCAATGGTCCAGGCATCGTTACCAAATACCACGATATCAAGCGTGTCTTTAGGATATTTTGTTTGTATCAATTCGCTCAGCGCCATAGCTACTTTTTTGGCAGGGGTTATCCTGTCCTCGCCATATAGTATCATTGAGTGAGAAATATCTATCATCAACACGGTAGAGGTTTGCGATTTAAAATCGGTTTCCCTGATCTCCAGGTCATCTTCCTGCATACGGAATGAGTCAATGCCATGATTGATTTGTGCATTGCGGATGCTGGAGGTAAAATCAATCTGCTCCATGGTATCACCAAACTGGAAGGGGCGGGTTTCCGGGTTGATCTCATCTCCGCCGCCAGGCTTAAAGGTTTGGTGGTTGCCTTGTTTTGTTTTCTTCAGCTTACCAAAAATCTCTTCCAGGCTTTTTTTGCGAATACCCTGCTCTGTTTTTGCGCTGATCTTGATGGTGCCGTTCTGTGGGTCTTCATCAATATATCCTTTGTCTTTAAGGTCTTCTAAAAAATCGCCGATGCCATAATCGTTATCCGTCAACTTATATTCCTTATCCAATTCGTTCATCCATTGCATGGCTTCGTTAAAGTCGCCGCTGGTGTAAGTGAGGAGTTGCAGGAATACGTCTAGCAATTGCTCAAATTTTGATTTGGCATTTTCTGAGGGATCATATTTTGAGAAGTGAAAACCTTTCATTTAGTAATATTCTGAATTGCTGTAAAGCGAGTGAAGTGAGGGATGTTGCCCTGCAATTTACGTAACAAATGATCGCACCGTTTGGTTTGATTGTTAAATTAAAAAGACCCGTGCAGGGCACGGGTCTTATGATATTTTTATTTAACCTGAAGTGGTTATTGTTGTGGGCTGTCGGTGGCTGGTGCGGTTTGTATGGTGGTTCCCTGTTCCCGCATTTGTGCAGGCCTGTTGGCAAACTGCTGCTCCAGGCTCATCAGGAACTGTAGTAAATAAGTGTTCCGCTCTGCTTCATAGCTAAGTGGGTAACGCTTGTTTTCGCTCAGGCTTTCGTAATACCTTACCTGCTGCTCCATATCTTTTTTAATGATGCCAGCTACTTTTTGTGACAAAGCCGTATCACCTGACTTATATGCGGCTACCAGGAACTGCATAGATATTTCGTTGTGCTGCTGGTTGCGGCTCACCATACCATAAGGCATGTTTTCCTGCAACATCATATCATCGCAACGGTGCAGCATCTTGCTGGCTTCTTCCATCCTGCCGGCGTCGGCAAAACTGGCAGCAGCTTGGGCATATGCAAGGCGAATAGAATTAAGGTGCCTGCGGTTCTCTTCATCAAAGTAAACACCTTGTTTGTTTGCATTACCAAATGCAAACTTGTTCATCAGCTTGTCCATCATCCAGTCCTTATTTACATCTCCACCGGCCACAGGAACGAGGCGATAGGTGAGGCCATCCTGGCGCAGGTATTTCTGGAAACCCAATTCACCGTAAGGTGAGGTAAAGTAGATAGGCCTTTCCCAAGCATTGGCTGCAATGATGTTGAGTATAGCCGCATCATTTTTATAAAGGTATTTCTTGGGAATATCAAATTCAAGTTGACTCACAATACTGTCATTGGCATTTACCGTTCCATTTTGTATTACCAACGCCCGGTTTACCGGTACGGAAACTTTTGCAGTAGGGAAGGTGTTCAATGGGGAGCCGTCTCTTCCTATTTCTGTTTTAGAAGGGTCGTCGCTTCCTGCCCAGTCTTTCATCATGGTATACAAGTCCATCGGCACGTTAGGATCAACACCTGGTTTCTGCACATTGTACACAATATCCCTGGTAGAACCTTCAATCTGGGCTGCTGTCCATATCGGGTCTATAGGAGCACTTTCATTTAGTTTATACCGTAATTGGTTAATGTACCAGTCGGTACCCAACAAGCTGCTATTTATCACCCGAACGTCTTTCCTTATGCCCAGCACCTCTTGTGCATACCACAAAGGATAGGTGTCGTTATCGCCAAAAGAAATAAGGATGGCATTAGGGGCACAACTTTCCAGGTAGTTTTTTGCAAGATCGGGTGCCAGTTTTTTACTACTTCTATCGTGATCATCCCATGCCTGGCTGGCCATTAGCACCGGTACGGCCAGTATGCATAGAGCCGCAGCCGCATAATTAGCCAGGTTCATTTTCTTTAAGCCTTTCATGAAGAGGTCTCTTACATAAAAGAAGCCAAGACCTATCCAGAACGCAAATGCATAAAATGATCCCACAAAAGCATAATCCCTTTCCCTTGGCTGGTTGCCCGCCTGGTTAAGGTAAAATACAATGGCAAGTCCTGTAAAGAAAAACAAGAGCCCAACAACAATGGCGTCTTTGCCATCTTTCCTAACCTGGTAAATCAATCCCAGTAAACCAAGAATAAAGGGCAGGGCGAAATAACTATTGTTAGCCTTATTATTTTTTAAAGTGTCTGGTAATTTACTCTGGTCGCCAAGGCGCAGATTATCGTAGAATCCGATACCGGTCTTCCAGTTGCCATCCCGCACATTATCCATATTTACCCCTTGTACATCATTTTGCTTTCCTGCAAAATTCCACATAAAATACCGCCAGTACATCCAATTAATCTGGTAGCTGAAGAAGAAGCCAAGGTTTTCTGCCATGGTAGGTTTACGCTCCCAGTTACCTTGTTGATCTTTACCAATGTTTGCCCAATTGGCATAATAATTAGCGTGGCCCTGGTCGTTGCTCTGATCCCACATACGAGGGAAGAGGTGCTTATCTTCAGGTGCATAAGTGTATGTTACTTTCTGCCCGTTCTTTTCGTATTTGCCGTTGCTCTTAATATATGTTTCAGATACATCGGTGCCCAGAATCTCTGCGGTAAAATCCTGTCCGTATAAGATCGGCCAGTCGCCGTATTGTTCCCTGCTCACATAGCCCACCAGGTTAACCGGGTTATCTACATTAAACATATCAATACTGGTATCTGCATTGCTTCTTATAAGTGTAGTGAAGTAGGTAGAATAACCCAGCAACATAAAGGTGAATGCCCACAATCCCAGTTTTAAAAAGTTCCAGTTATTTTTCTTTGCTATGCGAAGTCCGAAGAAAATGATCACAGCCATCAGCACAAAAAAGAATGCAAAACCGCTAAAGAATGGAAGCCCAAAACTGTTCACGAATAAAATATCCATATTACCCGCGCCTTTAATACTCCATTGGATAACCGCCTTTTGAATAAGCCCCGTAATGATACAGCCGATAATAAAAGCCCAGAATGTGCCCCAGTTGGTGGCATTGTACCTGCGGTAGTAATAAATTACCACGATGGCAGGTATGGTCAATATATTCAGTAAGTGAACACCAACAGACAGTCCCATCAGGAAGAATATCAAAATGATCCAGCGATCGGCACTTGTAAAATGTCCTTTAATGCCCATAGCCTGCTCTTCGGCCACGGCCTGATCCCATTTAAGCATGGCCCAGAAAACGATGGCTGTAAAAAAGGAAGACAATGCATATACTTCTGCTTCTACAGCGCTGTACCAAAAAGAATCAGAAAAAGTATAAGCAAGGGCGCCAACTGCGCCTGCTGCCATGATACCGAAAATCTTTTCGTTGTTTAATTCCGTGCCGTCCCTCAAAACCATTTTGCGTGCAAAATGAGTGATGCTCCAAAACAAGAAGAGGATGGTAAAACCACTTGCAAGTGCACTCATCAGGTTAATGCCTGTAGCGGCATTGGCCGGCCCAAAGGGAACCATGAACAAGCGGCCGATCAATACAAAAAGCGGTGCGCCGGGTGGGTGAGGAATTTGCAGTTTATAGGCACTTGAGGCAAACTCGCCACAGTCCCAAAAACTGCCATTGGCTTCCATTGTAAGGATGTACACAAGGCAGGCAATGATGCACACGGCCCAGCCGGTGATGTTGTTGATGCGTTTAAAACTCATATCAGGTTGGTTATAAGTGGGCAAATATAATGATGTTTAGTTTTTAGCAGGCATTGCCACTGGTTTTTTACAATAATTTGTGGGGAAGCATTGTAAGGCCTGCAATTGCAGGTAAAAATAATATTTCCCGGCTTTATAAAACGGGTGGCCATATGAAAGTGCGCTCTATCTTTGCCGGCAGATGAAGAAAGCCTTTATTGAATTACATATTGCAGTTTTTTTGGCTGGGTTTACCGCCATACTGGGAAAACTGATCCTGCTGAACGAAGGACTATTGGTTTGGTACCGGCTTTTTATAACTGTGATGGTGCTGGGCGCATGGATGATTTACAAAAAACAACTGGAACGCATAGCTGCTGCTGACATGTTGAAGATTGCAGGCACCGGCCTGGTGATTGCCCTGCATTGGGTTACTTTTTATGGCAGCGTTAAATATGCCAATGTATCTGTGGCGCTGGTCTGCTTTTCTGCTACCGGTTTTTTTACCGCTTTGCTAGAACCTTTGTTGTTACGAAAGAGGATCGTGTGGCTGGAGTTACTGCTGGGCACCCTGGCCATTTCGGGCATCTATATTATTTTCGATTTTCACCCGGAATATAAAGTGGGTATATTCTTCGGCATTCTGTCGGCATTGGGTAGTGCGCTGTTCCCCATCTTCAACAAACAGTTGCTGCTGCGATTTGCACCCAAAACACTAACGCTGTATGAGCTAGGTTTTGGGTGTGTGTTGCTCACACTTATTTTACCTTTTTACCTGCATTATTTTCCTGCCACTTATTATTTTCCTACGCTTACAGATTGGGCATGGCTGATGATACTGGCAGTGCTGTGCACAGTAGTGGCCTTTATATTACAATTAAAAGCATTGAGCAAGATTTCGGCGTTTACCGCCAACCTCACTTATAACCTTGAACCGGTGTACGGTATTATACTGGCGTTTATTTTCTTTGGCGAGAACAAGCGGCTGCACAATGGTTTTTACTGGGGATTGTTTCTTATAATATTGGCGATAGCATTGCAAATGCTGAGTGTGCGGCGGGAAGCAAATAAGGCCAAAAAAATTGTGCTATAATAAAAAATGCCACCATTAGGCGGCATTTTTTATTATAAAGTGTTTCTTATTTGAGACCCTTTTGAAGGTCTTCATTCATTTTTACATAATCATCGTTCTTGGCTGCTTTTGCCAGTTCCCATGATTTTTTTGAGCTTGCCATTGCGGCTGCTTTATCGCCCATATCTTTTTCAATTCTTGCTTTGTACAACCACACCCAGAAAGCGGTAGGATTGTCTGCTACCGCTGCTGTTGCATATTGCAGCGCTTTAGGAGGATTTTTTTCAAACTCGTTGTAGTATTGCGCTGCCTGCCAGTTGGGCTTCTTGTCAGTCTTCATTGCAGCATCAAGCTGCCCACGAATGTTTTCACGGATGCTTGCTGTCATGGGAATTGCTATGGCAGTTTTATCCCACATCAGGTGCAGCTCGGCAGTTTCCGGTTTTACATCAGCAAACTGTATGGTAAAGCTTTCTACTTTCTTATCCATCTTCATAGCGGGTACTTTAACCCTTACCACATCATCGCTTTCGGTATAGCCATCAGAACCCCAGTTCTTCACACCCTTGTTCAAAATAATCTCCCAGCTATCCTGGCCAGGTACGGTGTACAATGCATATGTTCCGGTATCTACTTTTTTACCCATGATCTCTACCGCCTGGGTAAAAGTTATTAGTGTGGCAGCATTGGCACCCGTGCGCCAAACTTTGTTAAAAGGTACCAGGTCGCCAAATACTTTTCTGCCTTTTGCAACGGGGCGGCTGTATTTTACTTCTACGGTACCCAGGCCAAAGTCCTGCTTAATAGTTTGCCCAGGCGAAGGTGCCGGCATCTTTACCTGTGCATCAGCCGCTGTTATTAAAAGCACCGCAGCAAGCGCCATTGTAATTTTTTTCATTGTTGTATTTTTTTAGTTATTGTGGAGTGTTTATTCAAAAAATATTTTTACCGTTTGATAAAAGAGCCTGCTGTTAAAGGCCGCCAGTTGCACATTTTGTTGCTGTTTGTCTGAATAGCCCTGCAGCCCCAGCAGGCCGGCAGCATTGCCTTTATTGATGGCAATTTCAAGGTAACCTGCAGAATTGAACATGGCCAGTTTTTCTCCTTCGGGAACATCAGCATAACAATCGCTTAATTTGTCTATTACTTCATCTCTTTTAAATATAATGGAGAAGCGGCGGCCCCGGCGTTGTTCCTCAAAATCGTCTCTATGTATGTTAACCACTACGTTCTCGAAGTTATCAATAAAAATGATATGTCCCTCTATCCAGTTGGCACCCAGCAAAGGCCGCAAAGGATTCTGCACTTTTATTGATACGGTATCGTCTCCCAGTTCCTCGGGCTTCTTGCCCTGCAAAATGCTGTTGAAGGCCTTTGCAAATACACTTACTAAATATAAACTATTTTTCTGGGTGCCAGGGTCAAGGGGCAGGGCTACTACCTTCTGTGGTGTTTCTTCCAGTATCATAGTGATAAGCCCATTATCTGCACAACCAATATACTGGCCGTTATGCTCAACTAACAACAAATAAGATGGTTTTTCGTCAAACAGGTTCACCATTACCAGGTGAAAACTGCCCTCGGGGAAATTGCGGATCGTATTGCGGCAAACATAGGCCGCCTGCGGGTAATTAAAAGGGGAGAGTAAATGGGTAACATCAATAATATTGAACTCCGGATTTTCCTTCAACAATTGCCCTTTAATTGCACCCGGCATAAAATCGTGCACGCCAATATCGCTTGTAAGGGTAATTAAAGCCATTGCTGATTTGAGTAATATTTTATGATATTATATTGTTTACAAAATGTAGTTACCGGTTGCTCTCTTCTGCAATTACTTTACCAGTTTACCATTTTTGAAAAAGAATTTCCGGGTAAGTTTATCTGTCCATGCCGGGAAGAACTTATTCATAAAAACAGTTTGCTTTCCTCTAAAGGTAAGTACAATCGTTCGCTTGTTTTTTTCTATGGCGCTTACAATATGCTGTGCACATTCGGTTGCACTCATCAATGCCGATTCGTTGATGGGGCTTTCGCCCTGCGCCTGCGCATTACCATCAAGGGCCGCACGGCGGATGTTGCTGCGGGTAAAACCGGGGCATACCCACATTACATTTACATCGTCTTCCATCAGTTCTGTCCTGATGGCTTCCAGCCAGCCGTTGAGGGCAAATTTACTGGCGCTGTAGCCGCTTCTGCCGGGCAGGCCACGGTATCCCGCAATAGAAGATACGCCTACAATGGTACCTTTTCTTTCGATGATAGATTGCAGGGCGAGCTTGGTGCAGTACACCGTACCGAAATAATTAATGTCCATTACTTTTCTAAAAACATCCAGGTCTGCATCTTTCAGCAGGCTACGCATAGAAATGCCGGCATTGTTGATGAGGATATCTATACCACCAAATTGTTTGATGGTGCTATCTATAAACAGTTTGCAATCGTTGTACACGCTAACATCTGCCACCACGCAATGCAGGGGCCGGGTAGAGTGACTCAATTGAAGATCGTACAGCTTATCCTGGTTGCGGGCGCAGGTGGCCACTTTTGCACCCATGGGCAGCAATAGCTCAATCAGCGCCTTGCCAATTCCATCGCTGCCACCGGTTATGGCCACCACCTTATTCTTAAAAAAATCGCTCATGTAAAAGATATTATAGGCAAAAATAGGTGCAATATCTTGCTGTACACAATCAAATGAAAAATTAAATCCGGGAAAATTTAGAAATCTTTTTCAAAATAATTTGCTGCGAAAAGTTTTTGCCCTATTTTTGCACTCCATCAAAAAAAACGGTGGAATGATTCTGTAGCTCAGTTGGTAGAGCAATACACTTTTAATGTATGGGTCCTGGGTTCGAGCCCCAGCGGGATCACTT